>JAEYRC010000156.1 GCA_023409675.1 Bacteroidota bacterium | reverse complement strand
CATCTACGCAGGCAGTTAAAAATTTCTCTGCTCCGGAAATGTTGAATTCGGTATGGTATTTCCTCCAGGTTCCTTCATACAATCCAATTCTGGATTTCAGGGCAAGGGCTGACCATTTAGTGATGCGCTCCACACTTTTATCGGTACGAAGATGTGCAATGGCGAAATCAATATCAGCCAGGACAGAATCCATGATCAACTGGCGTGAATCGCGTGGTTTGGTCAGCAATTCCACATCATCAGTTTCTATAACGGTATTGTACCAGGGCACATCGCCATAGGATCTCACCTTATCGAAATAAAACAACGCCCGGAAAAATTTAGCCAGTCCTACATAATGATCGCGTACAGCCGCATTGGAAAAGTTCTGTACATTTTCATTGGTCAGGAAAAAGTTGATTTCCCGAAGATTCGCCCAGCCCCAGCGGCCGTCGGTGGTTGGCACCAGGCGGGTTCCCGCGATTTCACGGGCTACGGAAGATTTCACGATGTTATCGGCATCTTCTCCGTAGATCGTTCCCGCATCCGGAAGATGCACGTAAAACTGATTGGTGTAGTTTTTTAGATCACTCTCCGTTACAAAGAAGGTTCCGGGAGAGATCGCTGCAGTGGGCAGCTGGTTCAGTTCTTTCTTACACGAAACGCCCGTAGCCACAATCGCTAAGAAAGTTAATTTTATTAGTGTCCTTTTCATTTACGAAAATTTTCTTGTTTTTTTAGAAAGTAATATCAATCCCGAAAGAGTACGTTTTGCTGAACGGATATACCCTACCGTTAGCATCCGCCATTGCCTGCTCCGGATCAATATATTTGGTTTTCAGTTTGGTCCAGGTGAGCATGTTTTCACCGCTCACAAACACCCTGAAATTCTGAACCTTGAATCTTCTGGTCAGCGATGGTGGAATCATATACCCGAGGGTAAGATTTTTCAACCGCAAGTAAGCAAGATCCTGAAGGTATTTGTTATTGGTAGCCCGTAACTCGTTATTGGCGTTAAGCGCAACATAGGCAAACAGGCTTGGGAAATAGGCATTCGGATTTTCGGCAGACCAGATCTGGCTTTCGAAATCGCGGGGTATAAAGGTGAAATACGGACGGGAATAGGGACCCCAGAAACGGTCGGCATTATTTCCGGGATACCAATCCATTTTACCAAGACCCTGGAATAATACGCTCAGGTCAAAATTTCTCCAGTTAACACCTCCATTGAACGCATACTGATAGCGGGGGGTTGTGTTTCCAATGACCTGTTGATCTCCCGGATCGAAAATGGTGTTTGCACCGGCGCTGATTTTATTGTCACCATTCAGGTCAACCCAACGCAGGTCGCCGGCACGGTTCGGAATGTTATTGTCGATGCGACCACGGTTCAGCCATGACTGGTCAACAGGGTAGGTTTTTGCTTCGGCATCAGTCTGGAAATAACCATCTGTAATGTATCCCCAGATCTCACCATAATTCTTTCCTTCATAGATCGAGAACGTCTGTTTTGATTCATTCATGATCTTCGTAATCACTGAACTGTTATCACCCATGTTGAACCCGACATTATAACGCATTGGTTTTCCACCAACCATCACCATGTCTCTCCACTGCAAAGAGATCTCAAAACCTTTGGTACGCAGATCCGCGATATTCATTACCGGAGGAGTGGCGCCATACACTTCAGGCAGGTCGAGCCCCGCACTCAGCATGTCTCTTGTATCCCGTACATACTGATCGTAGCTGATGGTCAGCCTGTTTCTTGAAATCCCGATATCCACCCCAACATTGTATGATGTAACCCTTTCCCAGGTCAGGTTTCCGGATACCGGAGCGGGATCATTATAATATCTTGGTCTTTCGCCATCGAGCAGGTACGACATGGTACCGGGAGAAAGTGTAGAGATATATGGATAGGGATCAGATAAATTCTGATTACCCAGTTGCCCTACTGAACCCCGGAATTTCAGGTCACTCACAATGTGCTTGATGGGTGAGAAGAATTCTTCTTCACTCGCTCTCCAGCCCACAGATGCTGATGGGAAAAATCCATAGCGTTGTCCAGGAGGAAAACGGGAAGATCCGTCATAACGGCCGTTGGTTTCAAAGAGGTATTTTCCTTTATAGTCGTAGTTAAGGCGATAGAAATAGCCTTCCAGTGCATAGGCGCTAGAACCGCCGAATACGAACTGGTCACCGGTACCCAGGTTCAGGTCATTCAGAATTTCTGAAGACAGATCCATTCTGCGGGCGGTGATCTTTTTAGACTGGCGTTTTTCATAGTTATACCCCGCCATGATCTTCAGGTTATGAGACCGGGCGATCGTTTTGGAATATTCACCGTAAAGGTTATATACGTGCGTTTGATTGAACTGCTGATCTTCGGAAAGCTGATCAATAGAATATTTAGGCGTTACTTCTACTACACCCGGTGTCAGCGAATATTTGGCCGGAACCTGGCGATAGTAACTTGGGTCGGTGTACATGCTATAGCTGTAGTTACCGATTATGTTGAAATTTTTGAATGGGGTAATGGTGATCTCATTGATGGTGGTCATCTCGTATTTACGTTCTGCCCCTTTTGTATTTCAATCAACCAGCATCGCGAAAATACAGTCACCGATATCGTAGTTGTTTAAGCCGGTTCTGTATGAAGCCGTTCCATCAGGATTAATCGGCGCATAGGCAGGAGAACCATGCACATTGATATGCACGAAGTTCGCATTACCGCCACCTTCACGCCCATAGTAATCGTAGGTGGAATTGTAGAAATTGGTATTGTTAGAAACCTTCAGCCAGGGATATAATTTGGCCGTAACCTTAGAACGGATGGTGTTGGATTTATACTGATCGGGCTGAATACGCATAATACCATCCATGCCTTTCATATTTCCATTGATCATGTACGTTACCTTATCATTTCCACCACTGATATTGAGGTTATGATTGGTAATCCCCTGCCATTTGGTGAACATGATATCCCACCAGTCGTAGTTACCATAATACACATACTGATCGCGGCCATTACGGTTTTGGATCGTAACCCATGGGCGGCTGGGATCTTCCACCACATCATTGCGGCGGGCAAGCAGTTCAGCATAATCAGCTTCAGTATAGCCAGAATAACCACCCACATGGGCCAGTGCCCGGTCGTGAAGGCTCATCCAGTCGTAACCGTTCGTCATAAAATCAGTGCTAACGGTGGGCGTAGCAAAACCAAAAGAATTATTATAGCGGATTGCGGTTCTGCCTGAAGTACCACTTTTCGTGGTTACGAGCACCACACCAAAGGCGCCCCGTGCTCCATATACGGCGGCAGCAGATGCATCTTTCAATACAGTGATCGACTGTACTTCTTCCGGAGTAAGCCGGTCGAGTGTACCGGGAATACCATCAATCAGTACAAGCGGAGGGTTGCTTCCACTACTGATGGAGGTTAGTCCGCGTACGTTCAGGCTTCCCATCTGACCGGGTGTACCGCCACCCATCCTGATATTCAGGTTGGGCATTGCACCCTGCAGCATGGTTGACATATTGGTTACCGGGCGGTCGCGGAGTTCATCTCCCGTAACCTGGTTAACGGCACCCGTCAGGTTAACCTTTTGCTGTGTACCGTAACCCACCACCACAACATCTTCGAGTTGCGCGCTGGCAGCGGTTTTCATCCGAACCAGCAGAGAATTGTTTTCTCCCTGGCGGATCATAAAATTGTTGATCGAATGATCATCAAAACCAACATGGCTGAACCGGAAATGGTAGGTTTTGTTACCGGTTAAACCGGAAAAACGAAACACCCCATCAGCATTGGTAGAGGTCAGATCGGTCTGCGTGGTGTCCGCAGCATCAATGGCTGTAACGGTTACACCTGGCAGTGGCGCTGAATTTTCATCCAGTACGGTTCCGGTGACCGTGGTGCCGGACTGCGCCATCACGCCGGCTGATAATAAAATAAGCAGCATGGTGCTTAGTGCGTAGATAATTCTCATTCTTGCGATTTTTAAAATTTTAAGCCGGTTTAGCATGGCACAAACCAGCGTTCTGCATAATGATTATTTGGTAACGGTTTTTTTAGATTGTTGCTCTATTATAAATTCACCTCTTTTCACGATCAGGTTAAGCCCGCTTATTTCGCAAATCAGGCGCAGGTTGTTCTTAACTGATTCTCCTGCCACTAACTTTCCGGTAAACCGGATATGTTGAATCGCGTCGCGATCGAAGATGATCTTTCTGGGTGTCTGCTGTTGCAATTCATCAAACAGCCTGGGCAGCGTTATGGTATGGAAAGTGGTTCCATTATCACCCTCAACGATCATTGGAACCCGAACTGGCATGGAGTTGGAAATCGCGAATGACCGGGGATTAATTTTTTCCAGTCCCAGCCTGTACATCAGTTGCGATTTTTCCGCATCCTGCTGATGAACGGGCGACTTTTGTTCGAATACCGGTTTGCGCGCCACTTTCCGAACCTTAATACGTTCTTCTCCTTTTGAAAATTCCAGCTCATTCATCATAGCGATGACATCGAGTATAGCATGGAGGGAATCATATTCACTGAAAGATCCCGTGAAAAAGTTTTGTTCAACATCACCGGGAGTGAATTCAATCGGAACAGCAAAGCGTTGTTCCAAGTTATTCAGTACCTCCTGAAGCGGAGCTTTTTTGAAATCGAGGGTTGTTTGCTGAACCTTCACTTCAACTGGCAGTGCAACTTCTTTAACCGGATTGAGCAGTTGCGGAACACTTTTTTGCGCGAGATACAACTGGTTAACCCTGATTTGACGGGAGGCTATATTTACGAAACACTGCTGACCGGCTTCGAGCAGGGCTTCGGTCATCAACAGGCTGCTGTCCACCGGCCGCACCAGTACTTTTCCTTCATACAACTGAACATTCACGATCCGGCTGGCATCGGTGTCATCTACCAGAAAGCGTGTACCGATAGCCGTGGTACTTACCGCGCCGGAATAGACCACAAACGGACTTGCCGCATTTTTCATTACATCAAATTCAGCTTTTCCAGTAAGATGGATCTGCCGGTTACGGATAAACGCCTGAGGATACGCTATTTTGGATCCCGGATACAGGCGAACAACAGAATTATCTTCCAGCCGGATAAGCTGAATGGACGTTCCATTGTTGGTAACTGCCATAAAAGGAATGCTCGTGTTTTGCTGAACTGTAGCCGCGACCTGTGGATCAGGAGCAGAGGATGTATTGAAATAATTGAATCCGAGATATAGTCCGGTTAAAATGGCTGCGGCAGCCAGCGCGCGGCTGATGATCCGGAAAACGGGCTTTGCAGGACGGGGATCGATGTTTTTCCACATCTCATCCTTAAGCTGCGCTGAAATGGGTGATGTAAATTTCGGATTATCCCATTCCGCCGGGGGAAGCTTCTCTTCCAGTAACTCCGGATGTTCTTCCAAAAGCCGCAAAGCGCGTTCAGCTTCTTCGGCAGAACAGCGATTGGCAAAAAATTTATGCAGCAGTTCGGAATTCGTCATAGCACTTCGTGAATACAGAAGTACGTTCAGAATAGAAAAACTCCCTATTCAATTCAAAAAAAATTAACAATTGTTTGTATCGGAAGTTTAGTTTGGATAAAAGCAGCCTGAAACCTTAGAGATTAAAAACTTTTCTCAGTTGGACTGTTGCTTTAAGAAGATGATTGTCAACGGTTTTGATGGAAATATTCAGGAACTCGGAAATTTCCTTATAGGAATAGCCATGAATATGCTTCAGTTCGAAAACTTTTCTGCGCTTCGGCGGAAGGGATTTCAGTGACCACTCCAGCTTCTGCCGCGATTCCAGAGAGGGTTGATGTTGTGCATCCTGTATTTCTTCCTGTACCAGATCGGCGGTAAAATATTTACGCTGGGTGGCTTCTTTTCGTAGCCAATCGATATACACCAGGCGGGCTTTCTGAAAAAGCTGCTGATCCATACTGAGCGATTCAGCCAGATCTTCCCTGTACTTCCAGAGTTTGATAAAGGTTTGTTGGGTGAGTTCCCTGGCCTGATCTTCCTGGTGAAGCTTATTTAGAAAATAATGGTAAACCCGCACATGCGCATCCTCATACACAGCATTAAAGACCTTATGGTCTCCCGACTTGAGTTTTTGGATGGTTTCAGATGGCATATGAAGCATTGGTTCCTCTGTTCAAAATTACACACTTTACCGAACTTTTATATTAACTGAAATTTAAGTTTATCTGATATTAATGGGGAATGCGTGCTGGCTGTGAAATTATGCTGTTGAAAATATGGACAAAAATTAGTGAAGATTAATATATGTTGAATATTATTTAAACCGCGACTTTTTGCAGCGGAAGAAAGTTCCCGCTGATTGCGCAGATTTTAGCAGATGGGCGCAGATTAATACCTGTTATAGCAGATTCGATCTTAATTGATACAGTATGTTTAGGTATAGTCAAGAGGAATATAGTAGAGGAAGAAATTTCCGGCTAATATTAATAGCACATCAATTACACATCGCATAATACTGCTCGATAGCGGCGCCTACATCGCTGGTAAAACCAGAAGGTCCTTCGTTAATGTCATCCCATTGCCCGGATTCATCGAGGCGTAAAACCAGCATGCGGTCTTCGGGTAAAATGACAATATAATGCGGACAATCATCGGCATCCTGAAGGGGGACTACAACCATACAGATCCATCGGTCATTCCAGGGAAATAAGACTTCAAAACTGGCGTGGCCAACCGGTACGCGACCGTTTTCAAATTCTTCAAGCATATCGGACAGTTTAATACAATGCTATAATTTCTAAAACCGTGCCTTTATGCACAGCAAAGCAGGAAAAACGGTACAGCAGTTTAAAAAAAAATTTTGCCGACGGCCCGTTATGAGGAATATATTCAACTAACAGTTGTTTAGCCCAAACCAAATTCCTGATGCCGTTCGGGAATCAGCACATCAAGATATCCTTTTTTAGTCAGGCGTCGGGCGAAATTTTCCTGTACATGCGCTTCTCCGTGCACCAGGAAAAGCTTTTGAACCCGGGATGGATCCTGGCAGCTTAAAAACTGGCTCAGATCTTCATAGTCGCCGTGAGCGCTCATGCTGCGAATGGCGCCGATCTCCGCATGCACCTCATGGAGCAGTCCGAAAATAGTCACCTCCCGTGCTCCGGCCATCAGTCTGCCTCCGAGTGAAGTGGGTTCGCAATAACCCGTAAATACAATGGAATTATGACTGTTTTCAATCGCGTTGCTGATATGATGTTTCACCCTGCCGGCATCGGCCATACCACTGGCGGAAATGATTACACAGGGTTTTGTATGAAAGTTGAGCATTTTCGACTCTTCCACGGTTTTGATATACTTCAGCCCGTGAAAGTCGAAAGGATCCTTATCGCTTTCCATGATGCGCTGAATATTTTTGTTAAAATATTCCGGAAAGCGTTTAACCACCATGGTGGCTTCCGTGCTAAGCGGACTATCAACATAATACTCCAGTGCGGGCAGTCGTTTTTCCAGTTCGAGCTGATTCAGCGTAAACAACAGTTCCTGGGTCCGACCAACACTGAAGGCCGGCAGAATCAGTTTGCCGCCTTTCTGTATACATGTTTTTTCAATCCACTCCAGCAGGGTATCCGGCGTCGTAAAATGCATATCATGCAAACTGTCGCCATAGGTTGATTCCAGCAGAATATAATCCGCCTGGGGAAAGGACTGCGGACTTTTTAGAATGATATCGCGGTAGCGGCCTACGTCGCCACTGAACGTTAAGTGACGGGTAACATTATTTTCAGTGATACGGAGATTTACAACGGCGCTGCCAATAATATGACCGGCATCGGTGAACATGAGTTCCACATCATCATCAATTCTTATCCATTCGCCATAATGCTGGGCCTGAAATTCAGCCAATGCCAGTTTCGCATCGTCTTGTGTATAAAGCGGTTTTTGATAGGGCTTTCCTTCTGCTGCCAGCCGTTTGTTGGAATAGCGAACATCCTCTTCCTGGATCTTTGCCGAATCTTCCAGCAGAACCGCCGAAAGATCGCGGGTTCCTAAGGTACAGTGCACTTTTCCCTTATATCCATCATGATATAATTTCGGCAGCAACCCACTGTGGTCAATATGCGCATGTGATAAGATAACCACATCCACTTCCGCGGGTTCAAAACCCCAATCCCGGTTCAACCGGTCGGTATCCTATCCCAGACCCTGGAAGAGGCCGCAGTCGAGCAAGTATTTTCGACCATTCTTTAAGGTGATCAGGTGCTTGGATCCGGTAACGGTGCGGGCTGCGCCATGAAATGCTATTTTCATCAGGTGGTAGTTTTGAACAGAAGCTGAGAAAAAATTATTTCTATTAATATTTATTCCCTCAATGTACAAAAGTTTGAACTATTGCGGTGGATAGAATAACCGTAATGAGGAGCCGAAACAGCGCTTATTTTTTTCGGACCAGAAAAGACCAGGTGATGATCGCTTCTGCTATCAGGTCGCCACTAGCCGACCGACCCGTTGCAACCGCCCTGACAGTTTGCGCTTCTCCGGTAGCAATGGTTTTTTCAATTGCCTCCCGAAATAATTCTCCGGCATTGCAGGTAAAAAAGGTGCGGGACACCGCTTTTTTGTGATAGGAAGATTCAAAGCCGGTTACCAGCATAGACACCGCAGGCTTTCTATTGTAGAGGTGAGCCATAGCCAGCGCGCCGCTGCTCATTTCCGCAGCCATGGCCAGGCAGGCAAAATAGGTGGAGCGAAAAGGATTGCGGGTAAACAAGCGATACGGTACGGATGCCGTACAACTTTCCTCAGTGAGCTGATCGACTTTTACACCCGAAAAAAAAGCGGCAGGAAGCCTGCTCAGTAAAAAGAGCCGGAATTTAAGCGGATGCGTCATACCGGTGATAAAATCCTGTGCTCCGTTCAATAGGTTATATTTAAGAAGTTTCTAAAAGCGTTTTTCGCAGGTCGACCTTTTCAAACACCTGCTTGCGGATCAGGTCATCCAACTCTTCCCTTTGGCGGATCAGGTAAACCGCTTCCCCTTTTACCATAACTTCGGCTGGCCTAAACCGTGAGTTATAGTTAGAGGCCATTTCCATTCCGTATGCTCCGGCATTGTAAAATAAAAGCATGTCTCCTTCCCGCAACTCGGCAATTTCCCGGTCTGTACCAAAGGTATCCGTTTCGCAGATATTTCCCACCACTGTATAGATCTGTTTGCTTGCTCCGGGGTTGCTGATATTTTCGATATGATGATACGCATCATAGAACATAGGACGGATCAAATGATTGAAGCCGCTGTTTACACCAGCAAAATGAATGGTATCCGTAGGTTTCAGCACATTAACCGATGTCAGGAAATAGCCGGCTTTACTCACCAGGTATTTTCCAGGTTCAAACCAGAACTGAAGTTCGCGCTGGTGTTGCTGTTGGAAAGCTGCAAAGGCTTTCCCCAGTTTTTGCCCCAGTGCTGTCATATCAATTTCAGTATCCTGATCGTGATAGGCGACTTTAAAACCACCTCCCAGGTCGAGGTATTGCAGATCCGGAAATGATGAAGCAAGTTCAAACAATACACCCACCCCTTTTAGAAAAACTTCCGCATCCTTAACATCGCTGCCCGTATGAATATGTAAGCCCCGCACTTTTAAGCCATAGGTACTGATCAGCGACTGAACGGCATCCAGCTGATTGAGCGGAATACCGAATTTGCTTTTATTATGTCCGGTGGAAATTTTCAGGTTTCCTCCTGCCATAATTCCGGGTCGCAACCGTATTCCAACTCCATACGTGTTTCCATAGCAGCGGGCGAATTTTTCCAGATTTGAATAACTGTCGATATTAATGTTAACGCCGATTTCTTTAGCCGTTATGATTTCTTCAAACGCAATGGAGCTGGAGGTGTACAAGATATTTTCGGGAAGAAATCCTGCCCGCAGTGCCAGATGCACCTCATTGATGGAACTGCAATCAATACCACAGCCGGTTTCCCGGATAACCTTTAGGATACTCAAATTTGTTAAGGCTTTACAGGCATAAAAAAAACGGGTATTGCTGTCGCGGAAAGCCTCCTTTATAGTATTGAATTGTTTTTCGATTGTATCGGCATGGTAAACATATAAGGGCGTGCCAAAATGCTTACCCATTGCGAGAAGAGTTTCTGCAGGTATGGTTGGAGACATAAGAATGCGAATATAATAAAGCGGAAGCGAATTATTTTGGAAAGGGAAGGCGGACTTTTCAGCTCTCCTGGTCTTTTTCCGGATCGTCAGCGGTTTTCGGTTGATCGTCAGGTATAGTTTCCGGGTCGGTGTCGGGGCTCATATCCTCAGCCGGCAAATCCGGATGTACTTCTGTACGTTCAGTATCATCAACCGTATTGTCTGTATCGGCCACAATGGTTTCTTCCGGATCAGTGTTCTCTGCTGTTTCGGATTCAGCTATGCCTGCTTCTTCAGTTTCCGCTTCGGGTTCCAGTGCAGGTGACAGTTCATCCACAGGTTCTGCAGACGAATCCGTTCGTTCCATGGCTAATACTTCCTCTACCCGTTCTTCTGTATTATCTTCCGGTAATGATGAAATTGTGGTTCGGGTTGGATCAATCGATTCATCGAAGATTTCTTTCAGTTTTGGTAAATCTTCCACTGAATTCAGTCCGAAATAATCCATGAAGTTTTTGCTGGTCGCATAGATCAGCGGCTTTCCGGGGAGGTTCTCATCACGGCCGGTGATCACCACCAATTCCTTTTCCAGGAGTTTCTGGATGGAATAATCGCAGCTTACACCCCGAATCGCTTCCATATCGGCTTTGGTAACGGGTTGCTTGTAGGCGATGATGGCCAGGGTTTCCAGGGCGGCATTGGAAAGGCGTTTCAGGTATTTTTCACCATTGAGCTGCGCAATGGTTTTGTGGTATTCTTTTTTGGTCAGAAACTGCCATCCGCCACCGCTTTCGCGGAGTTCAAAGGGATAAAATTCAGCCTGGTATTTCTCAATAATGCCATCGAGGGCCGTAGCCACCTGTTCCATGGAGATCTTATCTTCCATAAAACCAAAGGCATTATTGATTAGCTCGGTGATATCAATAGCCGTCAGCGGGCGTTCACTGGCAAAAACCAATGCTTCAATATGTGGTATGATATGTCCGATTTCCATAGGCGGCACCCGGGGTGCTGATAAAAATTAAGTGATTCCGGTGGTTATCCCTGAAGGGCAGCAGCGCCGCTAACGATCTCTGTAAGTTCGGTAGTGATGGCTGCCTGGCGTGCACGATTATAGGAGATCCGAAGCGTCCGCAGCATTTCGCTGGCATTTTCAGAGGCTTTATCCATAGCCGTCATCCGGGCGCCATGTTCAGACGCATTGGAATCAAGAACCGCCTTATACAATTGGGTATTTAGAATCTTCGGCATTAATTCAGCGATCAGCGCCTCCTTTTCCGGTTCAAAAATAAAGTCGGTTTTTTTATTTCCATCAACATCGGCGATAGTAGGTATTGGAAGAAAGCGTTCTACGGTAAAGGCCTGGGTAGCCGCGTTTTTAAATTCGCTGTACACCAGTTCCACCACATCAAACTGTTTTTCTTCAAATGCCCTGACGGCAGCCTGGGAGCAGGCCTGAACACTTTCGAAGTTCAGGTTAATAAATATGTCTTTATGGGTGGCGTCGACATTGAAGCCTCTTTTCTGAAAATGTTCAAATCCTTTTTTACCGATAGTCCAGAGCGTGACATTATTGCGGGCATGCTGGGCTGCATAGTGGGTATTAATGGTGTTGCGGGCCAGTTTGATCAGGTTGGCGTTATAAGCGCCGCAAAGTCCGCGATCGCTGGTGATTACGATCAGCAGTACGCGTTCCACGGGTCTTTCAGTGGCCAGGCTCATTCCCACTTCGTTATCCAGGCTGCTAACGATATTGCTCAGCACTTCCTGAAGTTTACGGGCATAGGGCCGCATCTGAACAATGCTGTCCTGTGCTTTACGAAGTTTCGCAGCGCTTACCATTTTCATTGCTTTGGTAATCTGCTGCATATTCTGAACCGACTTGATCCTGTTACGAACTTCTTTTAATTGACCAGCCATGGAATTGTAGAATTATTAATGATCGGGTTAATTCCCCATACATCCGGGTGTACCGGATTGCGGGGGCTTCAAAACCGCGGGCAAAGGTAACTCAATCGGGGTAAAATTCAAGGCTGCCATTAAAAAAAGACCGGCCGATTTGCAATCATCCGATCGGTACGGCTGGGTTCCATGGGAAGAAATATTACTTTTACAACTCTAAAACCTTTGACTACATCATTTTATGGCAAAAACTAAGCAGAAAGAACAGCCGCTGATCCTGGTCACCAACGATGATGGAATTTCAGCTCCCGGGATTAAAAATCTCGTGGAAGCGGTTAAACATCTGGGGCGAATTGTGGTGGTGGCACCCGATAAGCCGCAATCCGGAATGGGTCATGCCATTACCATCGGCCAGCCACTGCGCCTGACGCGTGTTGATATTTTTGGTGATATCGATGCCTATCAGTGTACCGGAACTCCGGTGGATTGTGTAAAACTGGCAGTGGACAAAATTCTGCCCCGCAAGCCGGATATCTGCCTCAGCGGCATTAACCATGGCGCCAATCATTCCATTAATGTGATCTACTCCGGAACCATGTCGGCCGCCGTTGAAGCCGCAATTGAAAGCATTCCGTCTATTGGCTTCTCCCTGCTCGACTACAGTATAGAAGCGGATTTCAGCGGAGCGCGGCAGTGCGCGGCCACGCTGGTGGAAAACATGCTGCAGAAAAAAATGGACAAGCACCTGATCCTGAATGTTAACATTCCCGCTGTTCCCCCCAAACTGCTGAAAGGGATGAAATTGTGCCGCCAGGCCTATGCCAAATACCAGGAGGAATTTCTTGAGCGCGATGACCCGAATGGCCGTAAATACTACTGGCTTACCGGCAAGTTTGTAAACATGGATAAAGGCCGGGATACCGATGTTTGGGCATTGAAAAACAATTATATCAGCGTGGTGCCTGTGCAATTTGACCTTACCAATTACGTTCTGAAAGAGAAACTTGAAAAAACCTGGAAAAGCTGATGTTCAAACGAAACGACCTGCGCTTTGGCCTTATACTGGGCTTTATTGGCCCGCTGCTGAGCCTGGTGGTCTACTATTTTGTGCGGTTCTATCCTCTATTTACCGTAGGCGATTTCCTGGAATTTGTGGGTGAAAATAAAAATCAGATCACCGCCATATCCGTCCCCTGCCTCATTTTGAATATCGCATTGTTTACGTATTATATTAATTCGCAGCGCGACCAGACCGCCAAGGGGATTTTTGCGGTTACCCTGGTTTACGCTATCGGGGCATTATTGTTGAAGTTCCTTTTGTAGGCCGGAATAAGCCGGCCGCGTTTTTACGTACTTTGCACCTAAAACGATTCTGGATGCGATATTATATCATCGCCGGAGAAGCTTCCGGCGACCTTCATGGCAGTAATCTTATCCGGGAATTATTTAAAGCCGATCAAACGGCGTTGATCCGCTGCTGGGGTGGCGATATGATGCAGGAAGCCGGGGGTGAACTTGTAAAACATTACCGCGACCTGGCCTTTATGGGATTTATCGAGGTAATAAGCAACCTGCCCACCATCATGCGCAACCTTCGGTTCTGCAAAACTGATATAGAGGCATTCAACCCCGACGTGCTGGTCTTGATCGATTATCCTGGATTCAACCTGCGCATTGCCCGATGGGCTAAATCGAAAGGCATTCGCACAGTTTATTATATTTCTCCGCAGGTATGGGCCTGGAAAGAAAGCCGTGTTAAAGGCATTCGGGAATATGTTGATAAGATGATCGTTATTCTACCCTTTGAAAAAAGTTTTTATTCCCGGTGGAAATATGAAGTGGAATATATCGGTCACCCCCTGGTAGAAGTGGTGGAACAGGCCACGGAAGAACTTTCGCGCATACCTCCGGCAATCGATTCACCCCTGAATGAAAAAAATATTGTTGCCCTACTACCCGGAAGCAGGAAACAGGAGATAGCGGTCAAGCTACCGATCATGCTGGAAGCTTCAAAATATTTTCCGGATCACCGTTTTATTATTGCCAAGTCCAACTCCATCGATGATGCCTTTTATCAACCGTTCATGGAAAAGTATGGCAACGTGCGCTCCATCCGGAAAAAGACCTATGCATTGCTGTTACAATCAAAGGCAGCACTGGTAACTTCCGGTACCGCTACCCTGGAAACCGCCTTGTTTGAAGTACCACAGGTAGTTTGCTATAAGGGTTCGGCAATTTCCTACCAGATCGCCAGGCGCCTAATTAAAGTGAAGTTTATATCCCTGGTAAACCTGATCATGAACCGGGAAGTAGTAAAAGAACTGATCCAGCAGGAGATGACGGTGGAGAATATACGCCGTGAGCTGGAAAAAATTCTGCACGATAAGCAGCATATCAAAACCATGCTTGATGATTACAGGGAGCTGAAACGTATACTCAAAACAGAAGGGCGTCCTTCGGAGCGTGCCGCAAAAATTATTGTTCAGGAGGCAGCCCGTCATTCCAGCCATTCCATGGCTGCGGCCGTATAAGCATTACCGTTTGAACACAAAAAGTTTTAACAGCAGAATTACCATGGCCACAAGGAATAGAAAAATGGAAATCCGGTTGATCCCATGCATGTATTTCATCCAGGTAGTACGAGGCGCATCAGGATCCGGTTTCCTGAGATAGAGGTATTCCGCGATTTGTTTCCATACACCCATAAAAGCTGCATTTTACACAAAGTTAGGGTTTGGGCTTCACCCGAATAAACAATTAATTAACAGCTTTGCCTGAGGTTTTAATATGCAAAAGAAATCATCTGTGCATCAAAGCATTATTACACTATCATCATACGCTATGAGAATAAATATCTTTTTTCTTGTGCTGAGCATCGTAACCTTTACAGGCTGCGTGGCTCAGGTTCCCTTCGATTACCGCAAAAACTGGGAAAACATCCAAAAAACTCTTGAAGAAGATCGGCTGCCAAAGACGGCGCTCAACCAGGTAGATGTTATTTATCAACAGGCCAAAAAAGAGGGTAATGATCCTGAGCTGATCAAAAGCCTGTTGTATAAAATCAGTCTTGAAGACCAGATCACCGAAAAAACCATTAACGAACAGGTTGCCCTGCTGGAAAAAGAAATTGCCGAGGCAAAAGAACCTACCCGGTCAATCCTGAAGAGTATAACCGCCGACCTTTACCGCAACGCGTTTAATCAGCTTCGCTGGAAACTGTACGACCGCACCACCACCGTGAACTTTGAGCGGTCGTCTATTGAAACCTGGTCGGCAGAAGATTTTCATAAGCAGATCGCCGGTTTATATCTTTCATCCCTTGAAGCTGAAAAGGTGCTTCAGGCTACACCAGTCAGTAATTACGATACAATACTCCTTAAAGGAAATGCGCGCGAGCTTCGCCCTACCCTTTACGACCTGCTTGCCAACCGGGCAATAGACTATTTCCGCAACGAAGAACGCTTAATCACCCGGCCGGCTTATTCCTTTACGTTGTCAGACAGCGCGGTGTTCGCGCCGGCGAAAGTGTTTATTGATTATGCTCCTGACGAAACCGACAGCAGTTCGCTGCACCTCATGGCCTTAAAACTTTACCAGCAACTGTTGCGGTTTCATTTGAATGATGCACAAGCGCATGCACTGATCGATGCTGATTTAAACAGGCTTTCCTTCATGCGCGACTATTCGGTGCATCAA
>JAEYRC010000150.1 GCA_023409675.1 Bacteroidota bacterium | reverse complement strand
ATGTCCAGGAAATTTTCTGCAGGCGGTATCGGGCTGTTGTATCCGGTTGTATAACCGCAATACGGGTTATACGCTTTGTTGAAGTCGATCACTACATGATTTTTCTGAATATCAGGAATATTCAGATCGATATAACGGCCACTCTCATACGTACTTATTCCCGAGGTTTGATCGATAAATGGAAGAAACAGGTGGTCGCGGTGTTCATCGGAAACCATCAGTGACTGCGACTGGTAAATCTTCAGTTCCAGCGGCCTGCCCTCTATCATAAAATTAATTTTACCATAGGTTCTGAAAATCTTCTCTGAAGAGCCGGAAGTTTTCATGGAAAACCATTTGCCATTTTTCGTCGGTGTGAATGTGGCGATAATACGGTATTGCTCATCTATCGGAAAAAAATCGAACATCGCGCTATCATCGGGTGCAACCACTTCATGATTCAGGATATAAGCTTTCCGGTATTGCTGTAGTGAATCGGAATAGGAAGAAGCTATGCTGTTGGCCAACTGCTGCCCCTGACTCATGAAAGGCAGTGGCATCAGAAAGATCGCGAAATAGTGTACTTTTTTCAAGTGCTGTTTTTTAACTCATCAGCAGCACATTTACGCTTCGCTGCATGATATTGAATGCAATTTCCGACATTAAATTTTCCTTGTCAAGTGTCGGGTTCACTTCTGTGATTTCAAAACAGCAGATTTTGCGGTTCTGCATAAACTTACTCACAAGGTCTTCGGCCTCGCGTTCGCGCAGCCCGTTACCGACAGGGGTGCCGGTTCCTTTGGAGATCGCTGAATCGAGGCAGTCTACATCAAAGCTTACATAGATATCGGTACAATCTGACAGATAGCGGGTAACGCTGCGGACAATATTTTCAGGACCTTTCCGACGGACCTCATTGGTAGAGATCACTTTCATATTGTATTTTTCAATCAGGAAGCGTTCTTCCTTTTCATAATCCCGCAGCGAAATGAATACGATGTCTTCCGGCAAAACCGCTGGGACTATTTTACCGGTTGATTTCAGTTTATTCCAATACTGCCGGGTAGCATCGTCGAGATCATGTACGGCACATTCGGTATTATCCTCATTAATCGCTGCGGCCAGCGGCATACCATGCACATTTCCTGATGGTGTGGTATATGGAGTATGCAGATCGGCATGGGCATCGATCCAGATGACACCGAGTTTGGATTGGGGTTTGGCCAGTTTGATTCCGGCGATGGTTGCGCCGGCATTGGAATGATCTCCACTCAGCACCACCGGAAAAAAATTATTTTTTATGGTATCGGCTACCGACCGGCTCACCATATCATACATCGAAGCTATGCCTTTAATTCTGCGGGCATAGGGCGATTCGATAGGCTCAAACAACAGCTTATTTTCGTGCGGGATGGTTTCGGAAGGAAAGTGAACAAAGAAGTTGCTCATAAAATCCAGCGCGGCAATTTTTATGGAATCGATACCCAGGCTTGCACCACGCGTGCCCGCTCCGATTTCAGAGGGAACTTCAATAATTTTGATATTCTTCATAAACGGCATTATGGTAAATATGCGGATATCTACAGTAGGTCCGCATGAATGTGCTGTAGTGCAAAGAAAGGCAATTTTTAAAAAATACGAACAACTGTTAGTTTTTGCGGACAATTCTATTACTTTTGCGATCGATAAACTGAATAGTATTATGCATTTTGAGATAACTGAAGAACAACGGATGATCCGGCAGGCAGCCCGGGATTTTGCCCGGAATGAATGCCTTCCCGGCGTTATAGAACGGGATGAACTTCAATAATTTCCTAAGGAGCAGGTTTCAGCCCTTGGCGACCTCGGGTTTATGGGTATGATGGTTCCCGAACCTGGGATGGTGCCGGTATGGATGTGGTTAGTTATGTGCTGGCTATGGAAGAGATCAGTAAAATTGATGCAAGCGTTAGTGTGTGCATGAGCGTGAATAACTCGCTGGTTTGTTATGGGTTGAATGAATTTGGCACACCGGAGCAGAAGGAAAAATACCTGAAACCGCTTGCCAGGGGAAAAAAAGAAGGTGAGTTATATATTGGCGCTTTTTTGCTCAGTGAGCCGGAAGCCGGCAGCGATGCCACTTCGCAGCGCACCATCGCTGAAGATCGTGGAGATCATTTTGTTATCAACGGCGTTAAGAACTGGATTACTAATGGGAATTCAGCTTCGGTTTATCTGGTGATGGCGCAAACCGACCCCGCATTGAAGAGCCGCGGGATTACTACATTCATTGTTGAAAAGAACTGGCCCGGCGTTACGGTGGGTCCTAAAGAAAATAAACTGGGCATTCGGGGAAGTGACACACACAGCATCATGTTCCAGGATGTTAAAGTGCCCAAAGAGAATATCATTGGTGATATTGGATTTGGTTTCAGCTTTGCCATGAAAACCCTCAATGGCGGACGGATCGGCATTGCCGCGCAGGCCCTTGGTATTGCCAGCGGCGCCTATGAGCTTGCCCTCGCGTACTCAAAGCAGCGCAAGGCTTTCGGAAAAGAAATTTCACAACACCAGGCCATACAGTTCAAGCTGGCCGATATGGCTACCCGTATTGATGCAGCCCGCCTCTTATGCCTTAAGGCAGCCTGGGAAAAAGATAACGGTATCGATCACACGCTTTCTTCAGCTATGGCTAAGGTTTTCGCTTCAGAAACCGCGATGTGGGTAACCGTGGAAGCCATTCAGATTCACGGCGGATATGGTTATGTTAAGGAATATCATGTTGAACGGCTGATGCGCGACGCGAAGATCACCCAGATTTATGAGGGAACCAGCGAAGTGCAGCGCATCGTGATCAGCAGGAGTATCCTTAAATAGGTATCCGTATAGTGCCGGCCTTTCCCGATTGTACCTATCTTTGTGAAACAACGTACTGTAATGGCTGTAAATGTTGCACGATATCTTTCCCTGCAGTCTGTATTAGGCGAAAATGTCACGCTGATTGCGGTCAGTAAAATGCGCACCGCCGGCGAAATCATGGAACTATTTGAAATGGGTCACCGTGATTTTGGCGAGAACTATGTACAGGAACTGGTGGAAAAGCACCTGATACTTCCCGAAAGCATTCGTTGGCATTATATAGGACACCTGCAATCCAACAAAGTAAAATATATCATTCCCTTCGTACACCTGATTCATGGTGTCGATAGCTTTAAACTATTACTCGAGATCAATCGCCAGGGCAAAAAGCTGGGTAAAGTGACCGACTGCCTTCTTCAGGTGCATATCGCCAGCGAAAAAACAAAACACGGGTTAAATGAAGCAGAACTGGATGACATAGTAAAGGCTTTTGTGAACTGCACCCACAATCATGAGCTGGATAATATCCGAATCCGGGGGCTAATGGGAATGGCTACATTTACGGATGATAAACAGCAGGTTGACCGTGAGTTCAAACTGTTGCGTTCATTGTATGAAAAATACGCGGAGATCGAACTTCCGAATTTTCGGTTTACCTGGCTTTCGATGGGCATGAGCGATGATTATACCATTGCCCTGGCCAATGGAAGCAATATGGTTCGTATAGGCAGTATGCTATTTGGTTCCAGGCCGCCATTAATATAAGGCTCCGGCAATACAGCCACACATTAGGCAGGCAATGGTTCCGCCGATCAATGCTTTAAGGCCCAACTCTGTAAGGTTTTTGCGCTGGTTCGGCGCCAGTTGACTGATCCCGCCAATCTGAATTCCGATTGAAGCAAAATTTGCAAAGCCACATAGCGCATAAGTCGCGATGAGTAAGGATTTTGGATCCTGAATAACGTTATTGGCTTTCATCTCCCCAAGAGATATGTACGCCACAAACTCATTAAGGATGGTTTTTTCTCCTAATAACTGTCCGATATATACCATGTCGTGCCCGGAGACGCCGATCAGCCAGGCAACCGGACTGAAAATATAGCCCAGGATCATTTGCAGGGAGAGCTGCTCATAGCGCCCTCCTGTTGAAAGAGCAATCTGTTCATTCAGATGGGTGATGTTGCCAATCCAGCCCATCATGCCATTCACCACCCACATTAACGCAGTGAATACGATCAGCATGGCGCCTACGTTCACCGCCAGTTTCAACCCATCGGTCGTACCAATCGATAAGGCATCCAGCAGGTTATCGCCCAGTTTTTCTTTGGGAACCGACAGGTCTTTGGTCACCAGGCTTTCCTGCGTTTGTGGAAAAAGGATTTTCGCGACCACGATAGCCGCGGGTGCGCTCATGATCGACTGGCTCAGCATGTGCAACGCGAAATAATTTTGCTGATCGAGGTCAGAGCCTCCCAGGAAACCTACATAAGCAGCCAGCACACTGCCAGCGGTATTGGCCATTCCACCCACCATAATGAGCAGCATTTCCGAACGCGTCATCTTTTCGAGATAGGGGCGGATCATCAGTGGCGCTTCAGTCTGACCCAAAAAAATATTAGCCGCGGTTGACAAACTTTCCGAACCCGATATTTTCATTTTGTTCAGCAGGTAGGCAAAGAGGAATACGATTACCTGTAAGATGCCCAGGTAATAGAGTAGGGATGACAGGGCTGCAAAGAAGATGATATTAGGTAATACCTGGATGGCAAATACATAACCCCAGCTTCCGCGGTCGCCGGCCAGGTTTCCGAAAAGAAATTCTGTTCCTTTATGGCTGATGTTGATCAGGTCGACAAAAGTGCTGGATACCGCCTGAAGGGTGATCTTAAAAATGGACGGATCGCAGAATCCGGTATATACTGCTGCCGTTAATAGGAGAAGTGAGGTGAGTATAGACCATTTCAGGGTTTCGGGATTTCTTTTGCCAATACGGAAAGCCAGCCATAAAATCAGCAGAATACTGACCGTGATGGACAGGTTGGTCCATTTTCCAAAAATCATGGGTGCGCCGATCAATCCCACCACCAAAATGATCTGCCAGACCAGGGCAGGAAAAAGGGTGTTGGCGCTTAGGGTGGGGGAAAGACTGGCCGATGAAATCCTGGCCGCTTTACGGATTACAATGTATACCAGTATTATTCCGAAGAATATCCAGAATACCGGTTGTCCGAATACCGTGGTATGCAACACGCCCATGGCAAACATGACCTGGGCAACGATTCCCATACCCACCAGTTTCCAGTCGATGGCCCGCCTGTTGTTGCTCAGGATGTAGCATACGAAAATGAGAAAGAACATTCCTAAAAGCCCACGTAAAAGATTTTCCAGCACGGGATTCATCCGGTAATTTTTAAAGGGGGCAATTTAGGGGAAAAAGGCCGATTAATGTAGCGGGGAGCGTATTGCTATTTTGCCGGCTGCGATATTTCCGGAGCAGAATTATCCGGATATGTGGTTGATGGGTATATCCTCAACAGATTGGATTAGACCGAAAAATGAAAACTAAAGGGATAAGTCTAAAAGTTGATTGAAGAAAATGGATTTCTATACAATAACAAAAGGTCTCATCTGGTCCTTCAAATGAAAACACCCGATCAGATATAACAGAAAAATCCCGGCTACCTGAGGCAACCGGGACTTATTCAAAAATTGTAATCTATTTCAGGACTATTCAATGTATTACATCAACGCTTCAATTTTCTTAACGAAATTGGATTTCGGTTGTGCGCCAACCAGCTTATCCACTACCTTACCATCTTTTACAAAAAGAATAGCCGGAATAGACGTGATGCCATAATTGGTGGAAAGCTGCGGATTGTGGTCAACATTAACCTTACCTACATTCACTTTTCCATCATACTCTTTTGAAAGTTCTTCAATAACAGGTCCGATAGCCCGGCAGGGACCGCACCATTCAGCCCAAAAATCAATAACAGTTAATTTATCTGAGGACAATACGGTTTCCTGAAAATTGGAATCGGTTAATTCTAAGGCCATAATGTATAATTTTTATATAGTTAAACGGTTATATGAAGTACAAATTTACAGCCAATCCGGTTAGCCTGAAGAATTGGCAGGGTATTTAACAACTGCTTGGCTAAGCCGTGACAACCTGAACTTCCAGGTCCGGCCTTTCGTTCAGCCATCCGGCCAGTTCATCATTCATGGTAAAGCCGTTTGCCAGGGTGTACATGGTGATCCTGCAATTATCGGCCGGGTCTGCAATATTGAATTTCAAACCTGAACTGCCCGGATGTTTTTTAATATTGGACTCTAAAAAGTCAATAACCCCTTCATTAAGCTGACTGGCCTGAATATCTATGATCAGTTGCCTGGTTAGTCCCTGCTTGATACTTTCCAGCAGAATAATCTTTTCTACCTTAAATTCCGGATCACCGGTATTGTAACGTTGCCGGAAGGTACCGGTAACATACAGGTTCTTTCCTTTTTCGAGGTAATGGGTAAAGCGGGTATAGTCATCGGCCCAGAGCATAAATTCCGCTTTCCCGGAGTAATCTTCCAGGGTAAAGGCTCCGAACTGCCGGCCGGTTTTTGTTACCCGATGCTGGGCATCTACCACCAGGCCCGCTAACCGGTATGTTCTTCCTGTAATGTTTCCGCCCAGTTCATCGCGTTGTTCAATGAATTCACCAAGGCGGGTTACTCCATAATGCTGAATTTCAAATTTGAAATTATCGAGGGGGTGACCACTCATGAAC
>JAEYRC010000136.1 GCA_023409675.1 Bacteroidota bacterium | reverse complement strand
CCCTATGATCGTTCGTGTAATTGTTGTAGCTTTCATACGCGTATTTTTAATGTATTCATTAGACGGCCAGGGGCTGTTAAAATAAACTAACATGAAGTCAATTCTGATAATCTTAACGTTTATGATGCTGAGCATGATGACGTATGCACAGAACGCGGAAGACTCGGTAAAAGCCGTAATCAACGCGTTTTTTAAAGGAATGATTGACGGTAATCCGGAACCGGTGAAAGCAGGATTATCGGACAGCGCCATTTTTCAAACCGTAGTGGTATCACAGCAGGGAGAAACGCGCATAGTAACACAACCGGTGGCTGATTTTGTTCAGTTTGTAGCTACGCTGAATGCCGGGGATGCCGATGAGCGCATTGAATTTGAAACCATAAAAATTGATGGTAACCTGGCCATGGTATGGACACCCTATCAGTTCTATTTCAAAGGGAAGTTCAGTCACTGTGGCGTAAACTCCTTTCACCTGGTGCGGCATAAAGGAAAATGGTTGATCAATTACCTGATCGATACCCGCCGGAAAAGCCCCTGCAAACAATAATTATCGTTTCAGCCGGTATTTACGGTTTACACGCGGACTGTTAAAATATTCGTTGAGTTCTTCCTCCGTCATATTGTTGGTGATCTCAATAGGAATATCAATCAACTGGATCTGGATCTGCTTCAGTTCATCCTTCAGTTTATTGGTTTTCCGAACAATATCAGGATCGCGGTCGCCGATCAGGCTATTGTCCTGAAGCATATATTCCAGTCGTTTGATGGAAGCCCGGATATTCGAAGCCTGGTTTTGATCAAATACTTTCTGAGGAGCCACAGCCTCTTTGATCGGAACCAATGATACTCCAACACTGGGCAGCACTTTTCCGGTCTTCTGGGTCTCCGGCTTGGCAGAAGAGGAGAGTATGCTTCCCGTTAGCGCGGTTGTAGAACCGGTTATATCAAATGTTGTACGGGTGCTTTTTACTTTTTTCACTTTCTGATCGAGTTGCAGAAAGGTATATTTCAGTTGTAATATATACGTATTCACATTGCGGACAGCCAGCTTGTGTTCCTGGTTAGCCAGGGGGAAGTTGAGCGCGTCTTTAACGATGATCTTGACGACAGCAGTATCTTTTACCATAAACCTGTTGGCACCGATAAAGCTGAGCTGCACGATCTTCACGCGACCGGAATCGGTATCCTTAACAAAATCGAAAGCCGGGGTCCAGTTGAAATCATCGTTACATTTGGTAACGAGTGTATAATTGCGCAACGGAGTATTGGAGAAAAAGGTGATATGCTCGATGGGGAAATTTCCATTCTCACACTGAATCTTAAAGCTGACCGAATCGCCCTCTTCAATATACATTACATTGCTCACGGAAGGTTTAACCCGTGAGGGGATGATGTCGGTATTGTAAAAAAGCACCCTGAAGGCAGTATCCACCCGATCATCCGGATCATTAAGGTTCTGCACACCAACCTGTACTTCATATTCCGTATCATATTTCAGTTTACCCGACAGGAAAAAAGATTTTTCCACATTCAGGGTAAGCATGCCATTGTCTTTATTAATTCGTAGTCCTACCGGCGAGTTCCGCAGAAACCAATAATAGTTACGGGGATTTTTATTGATTTCAAGTTTATAATTAAGAACGGAGTCGACATGAAGTGTGAAGTACGGATTCAGGTTTTTTATGCGCAGTACCGTATCAACCGGAACAACAGGAATGGAATCGATCAGCGTATCGGATATCACGATAACCGAATCCCGGGGATCGGGTACCTGGGCATTCACCTGCTGAGCGCTACCAATACACAATACTGCAATTAAAACCAGTACATAAAGCCTTGAAATCCATTTTCTCATGGTACATTTTAAACAGTGCCGAAGTTAGGAAGAAACAAATTAAAAAGCTGCTTCACATCTAAAATTTATGATATGAAGCAGCCTTTTGAATATCGGTAAATTCAGTTTAACCTACTGGATATCAATTTTTTTGATCTCATTAGCAGGTTCCGCTTTGCGCGGCAGAACCAATTTTAACAGCCCGTTTTCATAGCTGGCCGAAATATTCGTTGAATCGATCTTATCATCGAGGGTGAAACTTCTTGAAAAATCTTTCAGGATAAATTCCTTACGGATGAAAACAGGTTTTGATTCAGCTTCCTGTGGCGTGGAGTAACTGATGGTTAATAAGCCTTTTTCAAGACTGATTTTGAAATTTTCCTTATTACGACCCGGCGCCAGCAACGTAAGTTCATAAGACTCCGCCGTTTCAAGAATATTTGCAGGAACGGAATAGGATTGTGCTCTAGTTGCAGGAGTACCGAAGATCAGTTCATTCATCACCGAATCCAGTTGTTTAAAAGCAGGACGTGAAAATTGTAGTGTTGCCATGGTTATATTTTTTAAGAGTATACCTCTCCATATCTAATCCTGTACCAACACATTTTCTAAGAAGTTTCGGCAGTTTTTAAGAAAATTTTACGACATAATGACATTTATTTAAATAGTATACCGACTGAATGTCATGATGTTGCGAATTTGATGATTTGTTCTTTGGAATGTGTAATTTTGCTAATCTAAAATATTCATTATGTATCCTGAACAGATAGTCAGACCAATGAAAGAAGAGATGACGGAGAATGGTTTTGATGAATTATTATCCCCCGAATCAGTGAAAACGCAATTAAGCAAACCGGGCACTACTTTGGTATTTATCAATTCCGTATGCGGTTGCTCGGCCGGAACGGCGCGTCCCGGTGTATTGATGGCGGTAGCTAATGCCGAACATAAACCCGATTACCTGACCACAAGTTTTGCCGGTTTCGACATTCCCGCTGTACAGCAGTTGCGCGAGCAATTGTTACCGTATCCACCATCATCACCCGCAATTGCATTATTCAAAGATGGTGAACTGGTACATTTTATCGAGCGCCATCATATCGAAGGCCGGTCGGCACAGATGATCGCACACAATTTAATAGACGCGTTCAACACGCATTGTGCATAAACATACTTTGCTGAATACGTTCAGCTTTGTTCATAGTGTAGGCCTTCCCATTCCTGGGAAGGCATTTTTATTCTGCTTCATGCATGCTGCGGTTCACATTTGTTTTCTTATCATTGCAGGCTGAAATCATCTATCCACCTAATAGACCCGCTTAATGTATCCCAACCTCTATTATGCCTTTAAAGACCTGTTCGGAGTAGAGTTACCGGCACTGCGGTTTGTAAATTCTTTTGGCTTTTTTGTGGCCATGGCCTTCCTGGTTGCCGCTTACCTGATCACGAAAGAACTCCGCCGTAAAGAACGTGCAGCTGAATTGTTTTACCAGGAAGAAAAAGTTGAAGTTGGCAAGCCAGCCTCCATAGGCGAGTTGCTGCTGAATTTTGTATTAGGATTTATTCTCGGTTATAAAATAGTCGGACTCTTTTTACAAAATAGCCAGTCCGTTACCGATCCGCAGGAATTTATTTTTTCTGCTGCCGGCAACCCGGTTGCGGGAATTCTGCTGGGCTTATTCTTTGCCGGCATGAAATGGTGGGAAAAGAACAAGCAGAAACTGGATAAACCTGAGGTCCGTAGGATCAGGATCTGGCCGCACGACAGGGTAGGAGATATCGTTATCATCGCCGCGGTATTCGGCTTTTTGGGCGCCAAAATATTTCATAATCTCGAAAACTGGAAAGAATTTCAGGCCAACCCGATCGAAGCATTGTTATCGTTCAGCGGACTAACCTTTTATGGTGGATTGATCTGCGCGGCAGCCGCGATTATCTGGTTTGCCCGTAAACATGAAATTGGTGTGCGGCATCTTGCCGATACTATGGCACCCGCACTCATGCTGGCCTATGCTATCGGCCGCATCGGTTGCCAGGTAGCGGGCGATGGCGACTGGGGAATCTTAAACAGCGCATATGTATCCACGCCCCAGGGCACTGTTCAGCCGGTGGATTACCCCACTTACCTGCAAACGCTTTCCGACAACAGCGCTTATTACCTGCGGGAGTCCAATGTACAGGAAGTATCGCAGGTGCCCAATAAGGTGGTAAAGGCTCCCTCCTGGCTGCCCGACTGGATGGTGGCATTCAATTATCCCAATAATGTGCTTAGTGAAGGCGTACCCATTGCCGGTTGCGAAGGACCTTATTGTAATCAATTGCCTGTTCCGGCATTTCCTACTCCATTTTATGAAACAGTAGCCTGTACCATATTATTCCTATTTCTATGGCTGATCCGCAAACGCATTACAGTCCCCGGATCCTTATTCGCTATCTACCTGATGGTAAACGGACTGGAACGTTTCTTAATTGAAAAAATACGGGTAAATAATAAATATGACATCCTCGGCTTCCATCCAACTCAGGCGGAAATAATATCTTCACTGCTCGTACTGGCAGGTATCGGATTATATATTTTCCTGCGCAGCCCGATGGCCCCCTCCATTAAAACCAATCGTAAAAAGATCTGATCCTGCATACACTCATTATCTGAAAAGGGTTGCCAAACGGCAGCCCTTTTTGTTTTCAACCACTTAACCCGACCATTTACCATTCATCCCGAAAGCGTAAAAAGACTGTAACCAAAGAACGGCTCCTGCGTCCTATTACAGTATTGCAATCGCCTGTCATCAATAATATCAACCATTCAAAACAAAACCTTGTACCTTGTTTCGCATAGTACCTACTTTTGGAATGTACTATAGACACAACTAAATACAACTGCAATGAAAAAGATTATCCTCTTTACGGTACTGATTCTTGGAACCGTTTCATCATTACTCGCTCAGTCCCAAGCATCCATTCGCGGAACGGTAACCGACGACCGCTCGGCCGCCATCGCCGCTGCTACCATATCACTGCTGCGCAGCGCTGATTCTACCCTGGTTAAAATTGCCGTATCCGATGCGGATGGTAGGTATCTGCTCGCAGAACCCGGAACTGGCAGTTTCCTGATCATGGCCACTGCTGTAGGACATGAAACCCTGTATTCTCCGGAATTTGTACTTACCGGGAAGGGTATAGAACTGGAGCCCCTCCGTATGGTTGCGGCTGCTACGGCCATGGAAGCTGTAACGGTGGTAAAGAAAAAGCCTCTGGTGGAGCAAAAAATAGACCGCACCATTATCAACGTTGATGCAGCCGTTACCAATACCGGCGCCACCGCCCTGGAAGTTCTGGAAAAATCACCGGGTGTTCAGGTTGATAAGGATGGTAACATTAGTATAAAAGGAAAACAGGGCGTAGTGGTATTGATCGATGGTCGTCCTGCTTACCTGTCGGGCGCGGAACTTGCCGCTATGCTGGGGGGTATGGAAGCTTCACAACTCGATCAGATCGAGATCATGACAAATCCACCGGCAAAATATGATGCCGCCGGTAATTCCGGTGTAATCAATATTAAAACAAAAAAGAACCGGAAAAAGGGATTCAACGGCAGCATTACCGCTGGAGGATCGCAGGGGATCTACAGCCGCGCCAACGGCAGCCTGAACCTGAATTATATGCACAATAAGGTTAACCTTTTTGCTAATTACAGTTACGGCTACCGCAACCGCTTTCATGAACTGCTGATCCACCGCCGTTACCTGAATGATGATAAATCGCCACGCGCCATTTTTGATCAGAAATCAACTCAGCTTGGTACCTATCAGAACAATAACCTGAAGATCGGAATGGACTTCTACCTTACCCGCCGGACAACCCTGGGCATTACCGCCAGCGGATTCTATAATCCGGAAGATAACCTGGGCCACAATACCAGTTTTCTGAAAAATCCCCAGAGCGAAGTGGATTCCATCGTGTATTCCGGTTATTCTGGTAAAGAACTTTGGAAGAATGGAAGCATCAACCTGAATATGCGCCACAACTTTGACTCAACCGGCCGGGAACTGACCACCGATATCGATTACATCAATTACAATACGGTCAATCAGCCTGAATTCGTGAATTCCATCATGAACCCCGTTGGCGTAAAAAAGTATGATGAGTATCTGCGTGGCGATTTGCCGATGAATATTGATATTTATTCTGCCCGGATAGATTATACCCATCCCATGAAAAAAGGAAAATTTGAAACAGGTCTGAAATCAAGCATAGTCAACACCGTCAATAAGGCGAACTATCATGAAC
>JAEYRC010000134.1 GCA_023409675.1 Bacteroidota bacterium | reverse complement strand
GTATGGCTATGGGAGAAGCCGCGGGAAGAATTGCTAAAATGGCTATAACCCAGGGTGTGCAGCCGGCAGATATCGATGTCAACGCGCTGCAACGGGAACTCATGAACAAGGGTGCCTACCTGCGCCTGGAAAAAGAAACTTTAAACGCACAGGTATGACAAGCCCCGACAATAAATCCAGCGGAAGGAGAACCTTTTTGAAAGGCCTCGGCATTTCGGTTATGCTCCCGGTTATTTCGGGCTTGCCGGAAAGTTTGGGGCAGTCATCATCGGGGTCCCCCACACACCGGATTCTTTGCTGTAATATCCGGGTTGCTCTGGAAGAAGATGATGCCAAAGGAGTAGGATGGAATGACCGGAAACAATTGTGCATTAACGTTATAAAGAAACGTAATCCGGATATCATTTGTCTTCAGGAAGTACTTAAAGTTCAGGCCGATGATTTCCGTGCTGCCTTTGCAGGTCACGCCCTATTTGGTTTCGATGGTCCGGAAATGGATGCCCATCAGCATGGGTATCATGGCATTGCTAAAAATCCGATCCTCTATTCGACAAGCCGTTATGAACTGCTGGCTGCCGGTACCTACTGGCTCAGCGAAACACCGCTGGTGGCCGGAAGTAAATCCTGGGATACTGCCCGGGCACGACATGCCAACTGGGTCCGGCTAAAGGAAAAGAAAAGCGGAAAAGAATTACGGGTGATCAATATCCACCTCGATCATGTTTCCGGTAAAGCGAAGATTGAACAGGCCAAAATGGTGGTTGAGGAAAGCGATCAATATCAGCCGGCATTTCCCCAAATTTTTACCGGCGACTTTAATGCCCGCATATCCAGCAAGGTCTTCGACAGCCTTCGCGATAAAGGCTGGAAAGATTCCTATCGTGAAGTTCATGGTGTTGAAGAGCCTGGTCATACAGGACATGCGTTCAAAGGCGCGGACTATGAAAGAGCAGCGCTGGGCGGAAAAATAGATTTCATATTTACCAAAGGACCGGTGAAGGCCACCGCTGCGGAAATTATTAAAGATCATGAAGGCGGAAGATATCCCAGCGACCACTATTTTGTTGCCGCGGATGTCCTGATCTGAACCGCCCGGTTGAAATAGGGATGCCCCTGAAAAGTAAAACAAATAAACTCACCATAGTCCGGCTTCGGTTGTGCCACAACGGTATAGTCAGGATATGTTGAATAATCAGAATTAATATAATGTGTGTATGAGAATTTTAGTAACCGCCCCGTATAATGAAGCGGGTTTAAAAGAACTGGAAAATAATTTCGGAGAAGTGATATACCGACCCTGGAAAATCAACGACCGCGCCTATAATGAAACTGAACTCCTGGCCCTCCTGTACGAAACCGAAGCCGATGCTCTGATCACAGAACATGATACCGTTAGCAGGAATGTTATTCAGGCGAACGGACACCTGCAGTTTATCGGGGTATGCCGTGGTACACCTTCTAATGTGGATATTACCGCGGCCAGCGAAAATGGAATACCTGTCTTCTTTACTCCGGCACGAAATGCCCAGGCAGTCGCGGAAATGTTTATAGCCAACGTGATCACCTTTATGCGCGGCACCGTCGATAGCATGGAATGGCTGAAGTCGCGGAAATGGACTGCCGGCGCGCATACCTCCTATATTCAGTTTAAAGGCAGTGAACTAGCCGGAAAAACGGTAGGCCTGGTTGGTTTCGGAGCGATCGGCCAACTGATCGCGCGGTTGATAGAACCTTTTCCCTGCAAAATTCTGTTCTACGATCCTTTTATAAAAAGCAACGCATTTCCCGCCTATGAACAAACCGGTCTGGAAAACCTTTTTTCAACCGCTGATATTGTTTCCATACACCTCCCGGTTAATGCTGAAACCATCGGAATGATTGGTATGGATTTGCTGAAACTGATGAAACCGGAAGCCCTCCTCGTTAACACCGCAAGGGCGATTGTGGTTGACCGTGAGGATCTGTATACAGTCCTGTCGCAAAACCGTATCCGCGGAGCTATCCTGGATGTTTTTGATAAGGAGCCGCCCGATGAACTGGATTACCGGATCATCGATTTACCCAATGTGCTGGCAACTCCGCATATTGCCGGGGCTACCCATGAAGTGGAGGATCATCATGTACAGATTTTGAATGATGCCCTTTCGATGTATTTTGTTCAACAGATCCGCTCAGGCCGAAAACTGGCCAACCCTGAAATTCTTCAGGTTTTAAAAAATGTAAAATAATTCAACGTGTCAGTTCCTGCATACCTGATCATCGATATCGGCACCGGCAATGCCCGGGTGGCCATAACACAGCCCGACGGAACCATACTCGCTGTTGCCACCGCGGATATCAGTTACACAAATGATAACCTCTATCCCAATTCAATATATTTTGAACCCAGGGTATTATGGGATCAAATTTGCAGCCTGGCCCGGGAAGCCTTGCATCAGGCCGGCAATGCGGAGATACTCGCTATAACGGCAACCAGCCAGCGCGAAGGAATTGTATTGATCGGAAAGGATGGTAATTCAATGATCGGCCTGCCAAATATTGATCATCGCGGGCGTGAATGGGAGCATATACTCACGGATAAAACATTCGTATATCAGCGCAGCGGTCGTTTTCCAACATCTTTATTTTCAGCATTCAAACTATATGGTATCCGGGAACGCAGAATGGATATCTGGGAAAATATGGCCTTCTTCCTGAGTATCAGCGACTGGATTGAATACAAACTCACCGGAATAGCGGGCTACGAACATTCTCAGGCTTCTGAAACATTGTTATATGATGTAGCGGCACAGGCCTGGAGCCCCGAACTACTCGAACTGTTCAACTTCTCTCCCTACTGTGTTCCCCCATTAAAAACTTCCGGTACGGTTATAGGGCCGGCTATCCGGCAAAGCGCAAATGATCTTGGTCTCAGTACCCTTCCCCTGGTCGTGGCAGGTGGCGGAGATACCCAGCTGGCTATTAAAAGCACCCAGCCAACTGTGGATGATGTGGTTATTGTTTCCGGAACTACCACTCCTATTGTGAAAGTGGTCAACCGGTATATAACGGATAAGGATGAACGAACCTGGACCAGCCGGGATATAGAATCCGGTCGTTTCATACTGGAAGCGAATGCCGGAGTAACAGGGTTAAACTACCAGCGCCTGAAAGAAGTGTTTTATCCAAATGAAGATTATGATCAGATCGAGCGGGAACTTTCCGCCAATGCCAATACGTACTGCAGCGCATCGCTGGGTTCGCTGATCGCCTCGGAAAAAACACCGGTTACCAGCGGAGGATTTATTTTTCCGGTGCCGGTGACCCATGATCTTACCCGCAGTTGTTTTGTGCGCGCGACCCTGATGGATATCGCATTTTCCATTGCGGAAAATTATAAGGTGCTTCGTGAATTGTCGGGGCACTCGAATGATTATGTTTGGGCCTGTGGCGGCGGTATGCAAAGTGCCACGTTGCGCGCTATCCTGGCAGGGGTGCTCGACCTGAATGTTCAGGTCAGGCATGGTTACCGGCAATCTTCAGCGATCGGAGGCGCATTGCGTTGTAATGAAGTGCTTCAGCCGGATCAACAGCTCAAACATCAGGAAGTGGAAATTATCCAGCCTGCAAATCAGGAAATTTATTCAGCACATTATGCCGGGTGGAAAAGCACCCGGGAATTGTTCAGAAAATCAGCACTATAATGCGGGCATATTTTATTGGAATCGATATTGGTACACAGGGGGCGAGGATAGTGTTGCTCGATGAGGGAGGATCGCCGGTGCATGCCGTATCGGCAGGGTTTGAATGGACAGATGAATCCCGCACAGAGCAGTCGCCCCTGATGTGGTGGAACACCTGTAAAGCCCTCCTGATCTCCCTGGCCCGTCAGGCTGCACAATATATCGATCTGACAGAAATCCGCGCAATTTCAGTTACCTCCACATCGGGAACGATAATTCCACTCGACAAAAAGAATCATCCGCTATATCCCGCTATCATGTACAGCGATCAGCGATCTGCCGAAGATGCCCGCCATTGTGCAACACTGGCTGAAGAAGCCGGCACTACCGGTTTTTCGGCGTTTAACAGTTCCTGCGGACTGCCGAAAATGCGCTGGTTCATGGGGCTTGACAGCACCCATGCTGAGCGGCTCGGTCGCTTCGTTCACGCCGCTGATTATATCATCGGCCAGCTATCCGGTAACTTTGGTGTAACCGATTATACCAATGCCCTTAAATCAGGATATGATGTACATCGGCTCGAATGGCCGGCATATATAACCAATAAACTGCAACTTCCCCCCGGGTGGCTTCAGGAAGTTGTTCCATCCGGCACTCCGGTGGGAACGTTGTTGAAAGAACTGGCAACAGAAACCGGACTTTCGGATAAAATTGTCATCACCGCGGGAATGACCGATGGCTGCGCATCGCAGGTAGCTTCCGGTGCGGTACGACTGGGCGACTGGAATACTACCATTGGAACAACTCTGGTAATTAAGGGCGTGACCACGCATGAAGTAAGGGACCCTTCCGGAGCAATATACAATCACCGGCATCCCGATGGATACTGGATGCCGGGAGGCGCCAGTAATACCGGGGCAGACTGGATCAGCACATTGTTTAACGGGCAGGATCTTGAGCACCTGAACCAGGAAGCCGCTTTGCTGATTCCAGGTAGTCACCTGGCCTGGCCACTGCTGCAATCCGGTGAGCGTTTTCCCTTTGTTTCGGCAGGTGCCAGAGGATTTGCGCCGGATGGATTGAGCAGGGCTGAATTGTTTACCGCATACCTGGAAGGGGTGGCCTTCATTGAAAAATACGCTTATGATAAGATCCGGAAACTTTCCGGGGAAGCGATAAAATGTGTTTATTCGGCTGGCGGAGGAAGCAGCAGCGATACCTGGTTACGGATACGCAGTAATGTGCTGAACCTGCCAATTGCAAAAATGGAAAATGTAACCGGCGCGGCCGGTGCCGCTATCCTCGCCGCATCCAAAACCTTTTACCGGCATCTGGAAGAGGCCGGAACGTATATGACACATGCCGAAAAGACCATACAGCCTGAACCGGAATTAGTGTCAGCATATGCGGAACGCTACCAGGCTTTTGTTAAGCTGCTCGAACTTAAAGGATATATAAACGATTAGCATGATCAGGATCTATTTATTACGACATGGAGAAACTACCTGGAATGCGGATAATAACCGTTACTGCGGAAGAACTGATATTGAACTAACCGCCAAAGGTCGTCAACAGGCAGAAGAGGTGCAGCGCCAGGTTGCCGGAATTTCCTTTAAAGGCGTATTTGCCTCTCCGTTAAAACGGGCACATATAACCGCTGAAATTGTATCTGGTCAACCGGTGGTTACCGATGAGCGCTTAATAGAAGTGGATTTCGGTACCTGGGAAGCCAAAACCCGGCAGGAATTTATTCATGAAGATCCAATACTTTGGGAGAACTGGTCAAACGACCCTGGAAGCAATGCCGCAGGTGGAACAGGAGAAACCGGTTCAGCAGTAGTGCGCCGTGTGGATGATTTTTTTCGCGACCTTGTTCAGCAGTACGATGAAGGTAATTTCCTGGTAGTGGCGCATAATGGTGTTAACCGTTTGTATATGGCCTATAAGCTGGGGATGCCGCTAAAGAATTACCGCCAGTTGGTACAATTGAATTCTGCCGTGTCGATGTTCAGTTTGGATAAGGAGGGTGTTTTGACCCTTGAATACCTCAATTCAAAATTATAGGCAATGAAAGCAGTATTTTTTTTCCTGCTGACCGCCGGGCTGATGTCATGCTCAGTGCAGGCACCGCGCCTGCATACGTTTAAGCCGGAAAAGAACCGAAAAGCTCCTGTGGTATTCCGGCATACCGGGAAAAATTTGCCGGTGATCAGCGGTCATCGCGGAACAAAGGTGAAAGGCATACCCGAAAATTCGATTGCAGCCATGGAGTATGTATTACAGCATACCCCTGCTTTTTTTGAGATTGATCCCCGGCTGACTAAAGACAGCGTAATTGTGCTGATGCATGATGTTACCATAGACAGAACCACTAATGGTACCGGTAAACTTTCCGATTATACCTGGAATGAATTGCAGCAGTTCCGCTTAAAAGATCATTTGGGCAATGTTACCGAACATCGCATTCCGTCTCTGGAGGAAGTAATCGAATGGGCAAGGGGTAAAACAATCATCAACCTCGACCGTAAAGATGTACCACCTGAAATGACCGCTGCTATAATTGAAAAACATCAGGCCGCAGGATTTGTAATGGTTACTGTTCATTCTGCCGCCCAGGCCAGGTTCTACCTGGAGAAAAATAATAAAATGATGTTGTCTGCCTTCGTTCGAACCCATGCGCAGTATGATGAATATGTAAAAGCAGGAATTCCCTGGGAAAACATGATCGCTTATATCGGAGCGGATAAGGATAAAGAAGAAACAAAAAGTTTACGGAATAAATTACATGGTCATGGCGTAAGCTGTATGATTTCAGCAGCCTCATCCTATGACAAACTTCAGGACGACTCCCTTCGCCTGGAAGCTTACCGGGATATCATCCGGGCAGGGACTGATATTCTTGAATCGGATTATCCGGTAGATGTTGCCACTGCTATTAAAGATCTTGCCAACGTTCCCGGCCGACCTGAATCAAACGCCCCCGGCTCTCATTAAAAGAGAATGCAACGATCTTCAGGCAATTCTTATCTTATAACACCATCTGCCATAAATTGGTAGCAGGTATAACGGGGGGTGAACTATCCGAAGTATCCGGATTTTTGCGATGGCTAAGTTCACGGATGGATTTCTTTACGATTAATTAAACCGGTTAAACAAAGCGGATTAGCTTTTCCATTTGTAACTTACAGCCCTGGTTATTAGCACATTTAAAAAAAGTCAAATGAAAGTAAGCATGTTATTCGCCCTGCTGATGTGGGCGATGATTACGCCGGCATCGGCACAACAAATTAAGGCACAGCGCGATGTAGAGCGCCCAAAACTAGTGGTGGGAATTGTAGTGGATCAGATGCGATGGGATTACCTGTACCGTTATTATGACCGATACAGCGATAATGGCTTCCGCCGGATGCTGGAGGAAGGATTTACCAATGAAAATGCATATATAGACTACGTTCCAACTGTTACGGCTATTGGCCATGCAACAACATATACGGGTTCGGTTCCCGCTATACACGGTATTGCTGGTAATGATTTTATCATTCAGGAAAACGGTAAGCGTATGTATTGTACGCAGGACGATAGTGTCAACAGCGTTGGAACCACCGGAACAGCAGGCAAAATGTCTCCAAAAAACCTGCTTACATCCACCGTGACTGATGAGTTGAAACTGGCTACAAATTTTCGTTCTAAAGTAATCGGAGTAGCGATCAAAGACCGCGGATCCATTATACCAGCAGGCCATTTTGCCGATGCGGCCTATTGGTTCGAGGGTAGTACAGGAAAATTCATTACGAGCGACTTCTATATGAAAGAACTTCCCGGATGGGTGAATGCGTTCAATGACCGCAAGCTACCGGAGGAATACCTGAAAAAAGACTGGACAACCCTTTACCCGATAGAAACCTATAAACAGAGCACGAAAGACGATAACCTTTATGAAGGCAAGCTGGGTAAATCGGAAAATGCACGTTTTCCCGTACGCACCTCCGCATTATTAGCCGGTGGTGGAAATGCCGGTCTTGTAAGCTCTACGCCATTTGGCAACACCCTTACGCTGGAGATGGCAAAAGCCGCGCTGATCAATGAAAAGATGGGTAAGAATGCCGAAAATGTTCCCGACTTCCTGGCGGTGAGCCTTTCTTCCCCGGATTATATCGGACATCAGTATGGAGTGAATTCTATTAAGGTAGAAGATAATTACCTCCGGCTTGATAAAGATCTTGGTGATTTCTTCAGCTTTCTGGATAAAGAAGTTGGAAAGGGAAATTATACTGTATTTATGACTGCCGACCATGGCGCTGCGCATAATCCGCAGTTTTTTATTGATAGCCGGGGAATGGGCGGGTATTTTAACAATAAACAAATGATGGATACCCTGAACCATGAGTTAAAACGGCTGTACAATTTTGATAACCTGGTGATCAGTTTATCCAATTACCAGATCCACCTGAATAATGATCTTATCCGTAAAACGGGTCTGGATGAGCGGGCTATCCGCCAAACCATTGTTGACAGGGTAAAGAAAATTGATAATATTCTGTTTGTGGTGGATATGGATAATGTTGGCGCTGCTGCCATACCTGAACTGATTCGTGAGCGGATCATCAACGGGTACAACCACAAGCGCAGCGGTGCAATTACTTTTGTACTCGACCCTCAAATGTATAGTGCCTCTCCACGGGCAACCGGAACAACACATGGCAGCGCCTTTGCGTATGATTCGCATGTTCCACTGGTGTGGTTTGGCTGGGGAATCAAGAAGGGTCGGAGTGTTCAGCGGGTGAATATGACCGATATCGCTCCCACCGTGGCCGCGCTGCTGCGTATCCAGGAGCCTAACGGAAATATCGGCGAACCGATCAGTGATGTAATTAAATAATTCGTCAGAAAATCGCGAATGCTGTATTACCATATTGCATAAGTGAAAATTTAAAACAGGGTATGGCCGGTTAACCGGAATACCCTGCTTTTTTTATAGTTATTACCGGAATCTACTTTCTAATCCTTATCAACAGCATACATTCAAATTTAAATATCAGTGGAATGAACATCAGGATTCTGTTATGCGTAGTAATTCATTCTTGTTTGATCGCCTATTCCTATGCTCAGCCTCCGGAACAGGAAGTGAAGATCATGCTGGCGCCGGAACGGGCAGACTGGACTTATAAGCCTGGTGATCCCGTTAATTTTACAGTTTCCGTTTTTAAAAATGGCAATCCAATACGGAATGTTTGGGTGCGCTATGAAACCGGTCCGGAGAAAATGCCCGCATTCAAAAAGGATTCACTGAAATTAGGTAACAATACAGGGCTGATTAAAGGCGGAACCATGCGTGAGCCGGGTTTTCTGCGCTGTATCGTGGAAACAACTGTCGATGGTAAAGTATACCGGGAATTAGCTACTGCAGCTTTTCAACCTGAAAATATTCAACCTACGGTAAAACTCCCGGCCGATTTTACAACGTTTTGGGATAAGGCTAAGTCAGAACTGGCCGGAATTTCCATGAATTCCAGAATGACCCTGATGCCTGAACGTTGTACGGATAAAGTGAATGTGTATTATGTAAAATTCAAAGGGTATTGGAATGCCGATGTACATGGAATTTTATGCATACCCAAAAAGGAAGGCCGCTATCCGGCTGTACTTCGGGTACCCGGGGCCGGTATACGTGCCTATAATGGTGATATAGGTCTTGCATCTAAAGGATTTATTACACTCGATATTGGTATTCATGGTATTCCGGTCAATTTGGAACCCGAAGTCTATGGCAACCTGGCTAGTGGCGCTTTGAGGAGTTATTATACGTTAAACCTGCACGATCGCGATAAGTTCTATTATAAACGGGTTTACCTCGCTACCGTCCGGTCGAACGATTTCCTTACCAGTCTGCCTCAATATGATGGCCTAAACCTCGGCGTAATAGGTGGAAGCCAGGGGGGTGCGCTGGCTATAGTTACTGCCGCGCTGGATCCCCGTGTGAAATACCTTGCGGCTTATTATCCTGCATTATCTGATCTTACCGGTTATCTGCAGGGAAGAGCCGGAGGCTGGCCGCATTATTTTCAGCAAGCCGGTGCCGGATTGCCTAAGGAAGCGATTGAAACCACCGCTTACTATGATGTGGTGAACTTTGCCAGAATGGTAAAGGCCCCGGGCATCTATACCCTCGGATTCAACGATGAGGTTTGTCCGCCTACTTCCATGTATGCTGCCTATAACGTCATTTCAGCTCCAAAACAACTGGAAGTTTATCCGGAAACCGGACACTGGACTTATCCGGCCCAGCGTGAACTGATGGACAATTGGCTGATGAAAAAGTTATCCGGAAATTGATCAGGGTGAAATTCTATCCTGCAACATTTGTAATTCGGATCCTACAGCATAAGAAATCAGCGCGGTGGCTCAAGTAACATTTTCGGGCTTTCTGTCTTAAATTCGACCCGGGATTATTTAATTCAACTAAAATAAGTGAACGTGAAAATATTCAATTCAACAATTTCCGGAATAACCGGAATGATAGTAATGCTTTTTGTTATGGGAATTTCAACCACAGTGCAGGCCCAGGGCAATGACAAGTCAGCGCTCATTGGCCGCTGGAATATAACCGTAACCGGAGAAGGCAGTTCTTATCCCTCATGGCTTGAAGTAAAGCATTCAGGTATTAAAACCCTGGTGGGTCATTATGTGGGCCATAATGGCAGCGCCCGCCCGGTCAGTGAAATATTATTTAACAATGGCAGCTTTGAATTTTCACTTCCCCCGCAATGGGAGGAAGGCAATTACCTTCAGGTTCAGGGTAAAATTGAAAATGGTAAAATTTCTGGTACACTGGTTACACCTGAAGGGAAAAAGCATAACTGGACGGGCGTAAAAGCTCCGGCCTTACGGCCCGAAAAAACACCGGTATGGGGTGAACCCATTAAATTGTTCAATGGAAAAGATATGACAGGCTGGAAAGCTACCGGTAAAAATCAGTGGGTGGTTGAAAATGGTATTTTGAAAAGTCCGGCTTCAGGTTCAAACATCTATACCGATAAAAAATTCAACGACTTCAAACTGCATATCGAATTTCGTTACCCGGAAGGCAGTAACAGTGGGGTCTACCTTCGCGGCCGCTATGAAGTCCAGATCATGGATACAAAAAATACAGAACCCTCCAATGTTGAATTTGGTGGCGTATATGGATTTCTGACCCCTTCAGAAATGGCTGCTAAAAAGCCAGGCGAGTGGCAAACCTTTGAAATTACGCTTACCGGCCGCATGGTTACCATTGTTGCCAACGGCAAGACGATAATCTGTAACCAGGCTATTCCGGGCATTACCGGTGGCGCACTCGATAGCAATGAAGGAGAGCCCGGACCAATCCTTATTCAGGGCGATCACGGCGCAGTGGAATACCGGAGCATTGTGCTTACTCCCGCGTTATAACTTCGTTTAAGCATTAATGATATATCACCTGTTGGATCCAATTATAAAGGCTGATGGACGCTGTTCCATCAGCCTTTAATTATGCGGTTCAATGCAGCTCAGTTATTCCATCACCGTATAGCCCTGTTTTTCAGCCCGCATTACGGACGCTTTGTTTGTTCATCCCAGTCGCGCATCATGCTGGCAATGCCTCCTGCTCCGGCAGCGTCAAAAAATGCTCCGAGCGCTTCATCAGTTCCTATGGTTTGGGATTGAGCCTGAAGGGCATTCCAGATTTGCTTTCCCGACGTTTTTCCATGAAGGCTATAAATATCACCCGCTGCCGCATGCCAGCGGCTTTGATACCAGCCATAATTTCGGGGATGCATTTTGCCGATCTCTTCATAATAAGTTTCTATGTCCTGAAGGCTGGTATAGGTGAAGTCCTTTGCCCCGGATGCAATTACCATTATTGGAAATAGGGTTAATGCCGGAAGAGCGGCCGGCTCTTCTTCCGCCACCCAGGTGTGCAGCAGAACGTTTACAAAAAGTTCACCCATCCATTTTCGCTGCATATTCAGCTTCGCCTGATAATGAAACGCATGGCCCAGTTCATGAAGAGCAAGCAGATCAAAAAATGCTTCCATGCTGAGCTTGCCATCCGGCTTTTTATAAGTTTGCCATACCTGCTCATACATTTCAGGTGTAACTGCATTTTCGGCCGGAATAAAACTCTGCCAGAACGCATTGTCTTCAGCCGCTAAAATAAGATAACCCCGCTGTATGTCATAATGTGGCATCCCATATACCGGGAAACTGGTAAAGACTTTCCAGTCTGTTTTTGAAAGGATCAGTACCTGTATTTCCGGACGAAATTCCAGCAAACGCTGATAATAGGTCATGGCCCTTTCAATGCGGTTGACAATTTTTTCAGAGCGATCCGTAAAATTAAGGCTGTAAAAAACCTTTCCTGCCGTGCTTGTCTTTTCGGTTAGTCGTTCGAATGGTTGGGCTTCAACCGCTGTAAGAACCATCAATCCTGTGAGCAGCAATAGAATCTTTTTCATTTGAAATGATTTCCAGCAAAGCTCTGAAACGGATTAGGGCATAAATAGTACAAAACCGACATATTCTGCGGGTAGGCAGGGGGGCTTAAAGGTTTAACTCCGCCTGCAACCGCAACGCCGTTGACCTCAGCTCCTGTTCTATGGCAAAGGGTGAAGCGCCGGTAAATTGTTTGAAATCCCGGATCATATGCATCTGATCAAAATAAGCACAAGCGTGTGCGATATCTGTCCATCGCCGGTCGGGGTGTTTTTCCCGCATTCGATATGCCCTGGAAAAACGGGCTATGCGGGAAAAAAATTTGGGTGAAAATCCGATGCGGTCATGACTGATCCGTTCAAATTGCCGAAGGCTGACACAGGCGAAGGACGCTAAAGTTTCCACAGTGCAAATGCCACCCTCCGACAACAGTTTCAGCATAGCCAGATCAAATGAAAGGGATGGTTTGAGTGTAGAGACTTTCTCCAGCAGGAATTGTTCTGTCAATTGGAATATGGCATCGAAAGATGCCGCTTCCTGCAGTTGCTCATTCAATTGTGCGATGCGGGATCCGAAAATATCTTCCGCATTAAAACTTTCATCCACCATCTCTTTCATTGGAATTCCCAACAGACGATACAGTCCACCAGGATGAAACCCTACCCGCACGGCCTTATGCCGTTTATTAATATCTATGCTTACACGACTGACCTGCGGCCCCACTACTACCGCCCTTGGCTGAAGAACACCTTGTGTATCTTTATTTTTAGCCATGCGGATTTGATCATTGATATAAAAGAAAAGGGAGTTCTGTGGGGAAGGTGGATATGGACACACTGATGAACTGCCGGTTTCAACGGTAGTATCAATGATCATGATACAGTGAATAAATTCCTGTAACAGCGGATGTGGCGTATAGAATTTAATATTCAGACGCAGGGTTTTAAAATGCCTTCTTGCCTTCAGTATGAACCTTCCCGATCTCCACTCCGGAACTGCCCATAACTTTTATGGTAGATTTTATAAAATCCTCCTCATTCGCCTTATAAATATTGTCGACATATTTCTGAGGATTCCGGTCGATGTATGGAAACCAGGTGCTGTGGATCTGAATCATGATTCGGTGGCCTTTCTTAAAAGTATGCAGCACATCCTGCAGCGGTACATTAACATCCGTTACCGCTCCCGGAACAAAGGGTTCAGGCTTTTCGAAGCTATTCCTGAAGCGGCCGCGGAAGGTTTCCGCACGCACCAGTTGCTGGTATCCTCCCATGATGATATTCGGAGGATTATGCGGGTAGTTGGGATGATCCGGCGGATAAACATCTATAAGCTTAACAATAAAATCGGCATCGGTGCCGGTCATAGCCACCTTCAGTCGTGCCAGGATCTCTCCGGCAGCCGTTACATCTTCTGTGAGCACATCAGTTTCAAAGGTGAGTACATCAGTCCGCCGTGAAGCCTGACGCTGATCATCACTCATATAACGCCGGGGGGTAAACGTAACGCCTTCGGTCTGACTGGTATAGGGAACCGGTTTCGCAGGATCGCTTACATATTCAAAGGATGCTTCCGGATCAAGAGGTTTATCCACCGATAACTTTCCGTTCTTGCCAAAATATAATTTTAATGGTGGAATATCAGCCGGTGGCCATTGATCAAACTTCCTCCATTCTTTTATGCCGGTATTATACATATAAGCTTCAGGAATTTCGGGGTTTCCCTTTCCTTTCAGATGGTATGCGAAAAAAGGTTCTTCTATCTGCCGCTGGTAAAAAGTGGAAATGCTGTCGCCGAAATAAATATGATTGTGCACCGATTTGCCGGCCTCCCTTGCCCAGTCGCCATGAGCCCATGGCCCCATTACAAGTGTATTTTTTGCACCAGGTGTTGATTTTTCGATCGTTTTGTAAATGTTTAGCGGGCCGTACAGATCCTCCGCATCAAACCATCCGCCAACAGTTAGTACGGCAGGAGTGATATTCTTCAGATGTGGAAGAATGCTGCGTTTTTGCCAGAAAGTGTCATAGTTGGGATGATTGATGATCTGCTGCCAAAAGAAATTATCATGATGATATTTTTCAGTGATGTTTTTCAATGGCCCAAGCCGCAGATGAAAGTCGTACCCATCCTGTGCGCCGGACTGAAACATCCGCATCAGTTGTGGCCTGAACCAGTCATCTTTGGTTTTTTCCGTTTTTTGATAACCGAAAACCGCGAAGGCCCCGGTATAACTTTGCAGGTAAGCGCCCATATGATGAAAATCATCAAAGAAAAAATCGGCTATTGGTGCCTGTGGTGATACCGCTTTCAATGCGGGATGTGCATCGGGAAGCGCCGCGGCACTGTAAAACCCGGGATAGGAAATTCCATACATTCCCACCTTACCATTATTGGCTGGAACATTTTTGATAAGCCAGTCGATACTGTCCCAGGTATCTGAACTTTCATCGATATCATTTTTATTACGGGGATTGTTGCCCGGAATATTTGGCGTCATATTGTTGAACTGACCGCCACTCATATAACGACCACGAACATCCTGATACACCAGAATATAGCCATCGCGGATAAGGTATTTAGATGGACTGCCCAGGCGGTAATTGCCGTTGTTGGAGGCATTGTAACAGGTGCGGTTCATGATCATAGGATATTTCTTCGACCTGTCCTTTGGAATATATACGATGGTGAATAACGTTATACCATCCCGCATAGGGATCTCATACTCGAATTTTTCATAATTTTCGCGTACATACGCCGAATCGGCATTCAGCGATTGGGCCCCGGCCTGCAGACCAATGAACGCAAAAAGCAGGACAACAATAAATTTTTTCATAATACTGAGTTGTGGAGGATTGCTATAAATCTACTAATTTTCCGAGACCTGGATGTCACTGGTTTCAACTGTTTGAAAAAATGTTCTTATCAAAGGCTGAATGAAATCTTTAATGATTTAGCGCTAAACAAAATAGAGATTAGACAGAACACCGGGTTCAGGAAGCATATTATTACTAATTTTCTATAGATAAAAGAACAGGAGTGCTGAATGTAGCTGAACAGCACCCGCTCTCTTTCACCCTTTGCAAGATATTTCGTTATGCGAATAGCAGTAGTTCAATTTCGTTCTGCAACAGGAGATATCGCCTTAAATGTTGCCGGTCATTACAACATGAGCCGTATAGCCGTGGAGGAAGGTGTAGAATTGATACTATTTCCAGAACTTTCGCTTACCGGATATGAACCTGAACAGGCTGAAAGCCTTGCAACAAAACCTGATGATTCCCGGTTTATCCAATTGCAGCAACTTGCCGATGAAAAAGCATTGATCATTGGAGCGGGAATTCCGTTGCGTACTCCGGGAGGGATTACTATTAGCATGATGATATTCAATCCGGGAAGTCCGGTGGATTTGTATTCAAAACAATACCTGCATCAGGATGAACTTCCTTACTTTGTAGCAGGTTCCGATACATCCAAAGTACTCCAAAGCAGAAAAATCGGATTGGCAATTTGCTATGAACTTACTGTTCCGGATCATGCCCTTGCGGCCGCCAGAGCGGGAAGCAGGCTGTATATCGCCAGTGTTGCCAAAACTGACGTCGGTATGCGTGAGGCGCAAATTCGACTGAGAAAAATTGCTATGGAACACCGTATGCCTGTTATGTGTGCCAATTGTACCGGACCATGCGATGGTTCAATAGCCGCTGGTCGATCAGCTATCTGGAATCAGGAAGGGAATTTATTGGGAATGATGGATGAGCACAGCGATGGCTTTTTGTGGTACGATACACAATCGATGGAGCATAAAATAATTTACCTGAAATAAATCATAATCAAAATGAAAGCGGCGGCAACAACTGTTGATGAATATATCGCACAGTTTCCTCAAGGTACGCAGGACATTTTACAGGAGATCCGGCGGGTATTGAGCCAGGAGTTGCCTGCTGCTGAAGAAGCCATCCGTTATGCGATTCCCACGTTCATTCTAAATAAGAAAAACCTGGTGCATTTTGCTGCCTTCAAAAATCATATCGGATTTTATCCCGCACCGGTGGGGATGGAAAAGTTTGCTAAAGAGCTTGCTCCGTATAAAACCGGAAGGGGATCCGTACAGTTTCCACTGAATAAGCCAATTCCTTATGACCTCATTCGTCGAATTACACAATTCCGCGTTGCACAAGCCCAATCCTGATCATCGCAGCGTATTAAAATTTCTCTTACTAATCAGATCTTAATCTCATTACCACTACAATTTTGCCTATTTCAAATAGGTTTGAAAAAATCTCCTGCAGGATGAAATTCAAATGTAGTGTTCTCAGTATAGGCATGGGTTTGCTCTCAATAATAGCAATAGCTCAGGAGTCGGAATCCGATAGAAAAGACCACCTCGACAGCCTGTATATTACAGAGATCCAACGGGCGGAACCTATAAAGATTCTGCATGCCGAACCATTGTATATTGATCTTATCCGCGACCTGGGCGCCCGGAAGGGAGAAAAGGAATGGAATATTGGATTTGGACTTACCGATAATAATCAGTTCGATGAATATACTGCGCTGGTGGAATATGAATTTGCACCGATCGACAGGCTTGGACTGGAAATAGAATTGCCCTTTTCCTTTTATTATCCTACGACCAATAACAGCGAAGCGCCAAAAAACAAACTCAATAGCCTGAAGCTGGCGGGTCAGTATTCTTTCTTTGTGTCAGAAGCTTTGAAAACTACCATGGCCTTAGGATATATTCATGAATTTGAACTGACCAGCTTTAGCAACTACGGAGTTTCGAACCTGTTCACCGGGAATGTTTATAACCCCTTCTTTGTTGTGGCGAAGCGTTGGAAACAAAATTTTCATACCCTCGTCTATACGGGTCCTCAATTTATAAAGCATCACCATTCCCCATTGCATACGGTATGGCAGCTCAACTCCAACGTGCATTATATGATTGATGGTAGCAGAAATTTTATTGGCATCGAACTAAATAAAAGTTTCGGACCTGGGGATTTTGATCTTACCATCCGTCCGCAGATGAGGGTTGCCGTGACCAGGAAATTATTGGTTGGAATTGTTACAGGAATTCCGATCAATCGGGAAAACGAGCGCTTCAGCAGTTTTCTGCGACTGATATATGAGCCGGGGCACTAAAATGTTTTTTGTTTAACGTTACGCTTTTCGCTTAGTGTATTCCTTACCAATAATACCGAAATGGTTAATGTTGATATTGAGCGATCAACTGGCTTCCTGCTTGAACCTGATACCGCAAATTAATGAGCAGCAAATGTTTATTATCCATTTACTCTTCCAAAAACTTCCAACGCTCTGCTTCGGGCTTCCTTATGCCCGATCATTGGCGGGAGATAGTCCGGCCTAAAGTTCCTGATCCAGCGATTGATATAAATGAATTTCGGGTCGAATTTTTGCTGCTGTGTTTCGGGATTGAATATCCTGAAGTACGGCGCCGCATCGCAACCTGTACCGGCAACCCATTGCCAGTTACCATTGTTAGACGCCAGTTCATAATCGAGGAGTTTGGCGGCAAAATACGCTTCTCCCCAGCGCCAGTCGATCAACAGGTGTTTGGTTAGAAATCCAGCCGTGACCATTCGCACCCGGTTGTGCATATAGCCGGTTTCATTAAGCTGCCGCATGCCCGCATCTACGATCGGATAGCCGGTTTCTCCATTGCACCAGCGTTCAAAATCCGCTTCATCATTCCGCCATTTCAGTACGTCATATTTGGGCCTGAAATTCGAATGCACCACCCTTGGAAAGTGGTACAGGATCATCATAAAAAATTCTCTCCAGATCAGTTCATTGAGCCAGGTTTGGTTCCAGGTTGAGGCAAGCTGCACCAGCTCGCGGATACTCACGGTGCCAAACCGAAGGTGTATGCCCGCATGACTTGTACCATCAATTCCCGGATTGTTGCGGGTTTTATGATAGTTCCGGATAAGTTCCTCGTTAAGCTGCAGCGGTGGGATTTGGGTATCGGTAGGGTTAAAGCCGATTTCCTCCAGCGAGGGAAAAGGCAGCGGTGTGGTTTGCAAAAATTTTCTGCTGCCGGAATGATCCGGTAATACTTTTACCGGTTCCTGCTGCAACATTAGCTTCCACGCTTTTGAATACGGAGTATAAACAGTGTAAGGCCTGCCATCCTGTTTCAGAATATCATTTTTATGAAAGATAACCTGGTCTTTATACAGGTGGAAGGGAATGGAATGTTCAGCCAGGTGGTTCAGGATTGCTTTATCCCGCTGATGGGCATAAGGTTCATAATCACCATTTGTAAAAACGCCCCTGAGAAGGTATGTCGATTGGAGTTCTTTAAACGCATCTATTGGTAAACCATGGTAAACATAAAGAGAAGACCCCAGCTTTCGCAGTTTTTCGCCCAGTGCTTTCAGGCGTTCATGGATGAAGGTTAGCCGCCGGTCGTCTGGTGAAGGAAGCTGGTCTAATATGGCCGTATCAAAAACAAAGAGCGGCAATACCGGATAACCACTTTCCAGGGCATGATGCAGCGCCGTATTATCATGTAAACGAAGATCTCTTCTTATCCACCAGATGCATACTTCAGTCATGAGAACTATTTAAAAGATTGATGACCCTTAACCGGGGTATCAACTGTATTCATGTTACCCTGGAATCGCTTGTACAGGAAAAGGTTCAACAGGATGAGTTCAAAACCATAAAACACATCTTCAACAGGTATGGTAAGTATACGTATTCCCAGGTTTTCCGCATCATTATACCGAACTACGGCACCTTCGATACCTGTGCCCGTAAGTATTCCATTGACGATCAGAAAAGGAAGCAACAGAATGGCATATACGGTAACCGCGTTACCGAACCAGTTGATTCGGAAATAAAATTTTAACAGGAGGCAAACCAGGGCGGTACTGATAAACGTAACCGAAGTGTATATCCGTTCATAGAAGATCAGTCCGGCTGCCAACAGCACGCCGGAAAATACCAGGCAAAAGACCTTTTCCGATGAAGGTTTCCAGTTAAGCCGATAAAATTTATTCAGGCAGTAGTAGGTAAAAACGCAGGAGTAAGGTATGCAGATGAAGAACAGCAATTCTTCAATGGGAAGGCTGGCAATGTAAATACCCGTTACATAATCCGGATTGAAGTTCCAGACGCCTGCCTTTGTAAACAGGTCATCCCAGATGATAAATACAATTGCTATAATAATGTTGGCGGCAAAAAATGCCTTCCAGGTTTTATAAAACTGAATTCTGGGATGAAAGGAGAAAATGAACGGAATGATGATTGTGAAAAAATCAATCATTAAATACAATGTATTCATGCGCGGGAAGTTGACCGCATCTCCCTAAAATATTTAATCGGCACCCACAGCATACCAAAACATTCACCGTGTTCTTTACCTATATGCTTGTGGTGCATTTTATGCGCGCGACGTATGGCTTTGAGGTAACGGTTATCGGAATTGCGAAAAAGTCTGAAACGCTGATGAATAAATATGTCATGCACCAGGAAATACGCCATACCATAAATGGTAATACCGAGGCCAATAAAGAACAGGTAATTATACCCATTCTGCATACCGATAAAAAGACAAATAATGCCGGGTATAGCGAAGATCAGGAAGAAGAAATCATTGTGCTCGAAAAAACCTGACGACTCTTTTTTATGATGATCTTTATGAAGCGACCACAACAGTCCATGCATAATATATTTGTGTGTAAACCAGGCAACACCTTCCATCAGCACAAACGCGCCGATTACAATGAGAATATTAATTAAGATTTCCATGTTTATTGAATAATTTATTAAGAATTTTTTTCCGGTATGAAAAGATCTGGTTCAGCCGGCGTTTTACAATCAGGCTATGGGCAATGCTTCCGAGAATGCCGAGGGGCAACTGATAACGAACGACATCTTCCATCAGTACCCCACCCGGTTTCGGCGTAAAAGTGTGGGTATGTTCCCAGAGTTTATACGGTCCTCTCAACTGCCTGTCGGTGAAAAACGCCGGTTTCTGCAATTTACTGATTTCTGTCTGCCAGAACACCGGAATTCCAAACAGTGGCTTTACCGTATAATCAATCAGCATGCCCTCATAAATTTCCGTTCCATCATGATCGGTCAGGATTTTAAAATCCATATCCGGTGGCGTAATCTGTGCCAGGTTCTCCGCGGCGGAAAAAAAACTCCAGGCTTCCTGTGCCGATATCGGCAGAAACTGTTCGGCGCGCAACTCATAGGTTTTTGCCATAACGGTTAATTTTTAGGGAAACCGGTTAATTGCCGGCGTTCCGCAACAGTTAATGTTTTAGATGCAACGAGGTAATTTCCAATCAGGGTTTGTAGCGAATGTTCTTTTACCTGGTTCAGTTTATTCAGCAGCATTGCCTTATCGGCAGAAATATGATCATTGTAACCAAGAAATGATGGGATATTGGTTTGAATGGTGAACCGCAGGAAGGTCAGTTCAATATTATCCTTATCCGCCGCAATAGCCTCCTGTAGCATATTCCTTCCTTTTCTGAAATAACTCAGCTTCGAAACAGGATTCATTACATGATTGGCCATCATCATGGTGCCCACTGCTTTATACCCCTTAACTACCGGCATCCTTGTCAGCTCCTCACCGGAAAGGTTGCTGAGTTTCCTGCAATATGCCGCTGAATTGGCTG
>JAEYRC010000123.1 GCA_023409675.1 Bacteroidota bacterium | reverse complement strand
GCCATGGGCTGATTGCCGGAGCTACCGGAACCGGTAAAACGAAAACCCTGCAGGTGCTTGCTGAAGGCCTTAGCAATAGCAGTGTTCCCGTAATGGTAATGGATATAAAAGGTGATCTGAGCGGTATCGCTGCATCCGGATCCACCAACAGTCATATTGAAGAAAGGATGGCAAAGATTGGCCACCCCTTTAAACCATCCGCTTTCCCGGTTGAATTCCTGAGTATCAGCCATGAGAAAGGTGTTCGAATGCGCTCTACCGTTAGTGAGTTCGGACCGGTGCTGATGGCAAAAATTCTGGGCCTGAACGACACCCAGGAAGGTGTGATGTCGATGATCTTTAAGTATTGCGATGATAACCAGCTTCCCCTGCTCGATCTGAAAGACCTGGTTAAGGTGCTGCAGTTTGTGAGCAATGAGGGTAAAGCGGAAATCGAGAAGGAATACGGAAAAATTTCAACCACCTCTACAGGCACCATGCTGCGCAAGGTCATTGAGCTGCAGCAACAGGATGCCGATCTGTTCTTTGGAGAGCCTTCTTTCGATGTGCAGGACCTGATGCGGATCTCCGATGATGGCCGGGGAATAGTGAGTGTATTACGGGTTACCGATATGCAACGGAATCCCAAATTATTCTCAACGTTTATGCTTGGCCTTCTGGCGGAACTTTATACCACCCTTCCCGAAGAGGGAGATATGGATAAGCCCAAGCTGGTGATGTTCATTGATGAAGCACACCTGGTATTCCAGGAAGCGACCTCCGCATTGTTGCAGCAGATCGAAACCGTGGTTAAACTGATTCGCTCAAAAGGTGTTGGAATATTCTTCTGTACCCAGAATCCGCAGGATATACCTGCCGGCGTACTTGCTCAACTGGGCCTTAAAGTTCAGCATGCACTGCGGGCATTTACAGCGAATGACCGCAAAGCCATTCGTCAGGCTGCACAGAATTATCCTGAAACGGAGTATTATGATGTTGAGGAGTTGATGACCCAGCTTGGTACAGGCGAAGCCTTCATCACCGCATTGAATGAAAAGGGTATTCCCACGCCATTGGTACATACCCTTTTGGTTGCACCGGCTTCCCGCATGGATGTGCTGGAAGATTTTGAACTGAGTGACAGCATCCGAAGCTCTAAGCTTGTCCGGAAATATCATGAAGTGGATGACCGCGACAGCGCCTATGAAATATTACAGGAAAAATTAGCGATGGCTGCTGGCGCTTCGGAGAAGGAAATCGAAGAGAAGAAAACCAAAAAAGAAGAACCGACTACGCTGGAAAAGATCCTCGATAATTCCATAACCCGCCAGATCGGACGAACTGCCGCCAATATGATCACCCGGAGCCTGCTGGGAGCTATTGGATTGGGTGGCCGAACCACAACGCGGAAAAAGAAAAGCACCTGGTTTTAATCAGGAGCGCTGCTTTAAGCGGATCTCGCCCTGATCATTAACCGAAATACGGTTTTCCTGCTGCATGAACCGGATTACTTCACGGATCTTCCGCGGAGATGCCGGCGCCAGTTGCCGGTCGAGAGCTTCAAGCGACATGTATCCGGTACGGATCAATTGGCTGAGCTGCTGAAAGATGGAATCAAATTCGGTTGTGCTTAACCGTTTTCGTTTATGTTCCAGGCAATTATCGCAAATTCCGCAATCCTTTACGGTATTGTCGCCGAAATAGCGTGCAGAAAACCTGCTTCGGCAAGCCCCGTCATGAATATAGGCGATCATGGTTTCGATCCTTTCAGTAAACAGCTTTTTTCGTTCGGCATACCTTCCCTCCCGAAAATGCAAATCTTCAGGCCTTACCCGACCGCTGGTAAAATAGACCTGTGGTTTATCCTTTTTGGGCTGATAATCTATGATTCCCGCACGGTGCAATAACTGCAGGCCGGCAATAATATCCTCATCATTCTTCCTGAGCTGCACCGATATTGCCCGTTCAATAATAAAAACGGGCTGATCAAAGATGCCTTCATAGGTACGCAGTAAGGTTTTAATCAGCGGATCGGATTGGGGATGCAGTTGTTGAAATTCGATGATCTCCTTTCTTCCGCATATAAACTGCACCGTTGAGGGCAGAAAAACCTGTTCATTCAGCGTGATAAATTCTTCCTGTTCCAGCGCTTTCAGGCTGTGTACCGCCTGATTGCTGTCGAGCTGGAATGTGGCAATAAATGTATTCAGATCGAAGGGAAAATATTCACCCGCTCCTCCATGTACCGGAATCTGCAGGTAATTGACCAGGGCACGGTAAACCTCCCTCACTTTTTCCAGCGGTGGAAACCGAATTTCAGGCATTTCACGCAAGCGGTTCAGCTCTTCATCAGTGTACAACAATACGGCATAGGAGCGCTTGCCGTCGCGCCCTGCCCTTCCCGCCTCCTGGTAATAGTTCTCCAGGCAGTCGGGTACATCGGCATGAACTACAATGCGAACATCTGGCTTATCAATACCCATTCCAAACGCGTTGGTACAAACGATGATTCGCAACTCGTTTTTTATCCATGCTTCCTGCCGGGTATTGCGTTCTTCCTGTGTAAGTCCCGCATGATAATAACCGGAATTGATGCCCTGCATATTCAGTAAATCACTGATCTCCCTTGTTCGCCGGCGGCTTTTGCAATAAACAATTCCCGACCCTTGCACCTTCTGCAAGATGGTAATGATGCGGTTGATTTTTGATTCACTGCGAAAAACACTGTAAGACAGGTTAGGCCGCTCGAAGGATTGTCTGAAAAGCTGCCGGCCCCGGAACTGCAGCTTTTCCATGATATCCTCCTGTACCATCGGTGTGGCCGAAGCCGTGAGTGCCAGTACAGGTACATCCGGAAGGTCTTCCCGCAATGCCGCGATGCGCAGATAAGAAGGCCTGAAATCGTAACCCCATTGAGAAATGCAATGCGATTCATCAACCGCCAGCAGCGAAATATCCATCAGGGGAAGATGCTCCCGGAACAAGAAAGTTTCAAGTCGCTCAGGAGAAACATACAGGAATTTGCAATTACTCTCGGCAGCCAGATTGAGTACATTGATTACCGCCGACCGGCTCATGCCGGAATAAATGGCAAAGGCCGTGATATTTCTTTTACGAAGTTGCTCGACCTGATCTTTCATGAGCGCGATAAGCGGACTAACCACCAGGCATATCCCGGGAAGCGCCAGCGCCGGTACCTGGAAACAGATCGACTTGCCGCCACCCGTGGGCAGTAAAGCCAGGGTATCCCGGCCACTCAACACCGAACGAATGATATCTTCCTGTAGTGGACGGAATGCATCATAGCCCCAGTAGTTTTTTAATATGCCCTGAATATCATGCATCCATTGCTGTTTATTATGCACCAATCCAATTGCTTAGCCCGGGATTCCATACCTTATTCCACCTTCTTTACAAACAGCCGCACAGAATTTGCCGCCAGTACAACATCACTGAGACCCATAGCCAGAGCGGCAAAGGTCGGTGTAAGCCATCCGAAAGCAGCGATGGGGATCGCTATAATATTATAGAAAAATGCCCAGAATAAATTCTGTTTTATGGTAAGATAACTGTGTTTTCCCAGCCCAATAGCTGTGGGAAGATTTTTTAAGCCATTATCCATCAATACCACATCCGCTGTTTGCATAGCGAGCTGAGAAGCCGCGCTCAGTGAAATGCCAATCGTGGCCTTCGCCAATGCCGGAGCATCATTTATGCCATCTCCCACCATAATGGTCGGCGCCGACCGGGTCAGTTGAACGATAGCCTCCAGCTTCTGTGCCGGACTGTGTTCGGCCATAACCTGATCAATACCCAGTGCTGCCGCCATTTCCCGGCATTTCTCCTCCTTATCGCCACTCAGCAGGATGGTGGTGATATTCTTTTTTTTCAGGTAATTCACCACCTGCTGCGCCTCCGGTCTGACCTGGTCTTTAACATCTATCCATCCAATCAGCCGGTTATCTTTCAGTACATATACATTATGGTTATCCTCACGGGTATGCTCAGCCGCAAAATGGTAAGACCCTGCCAGGTATTCTGAACCCTCCATATCGGTAGCCTTCATTCCGACGCCCCTGATTTCCGTTGTTTTTTTCCAGCGGATATCTGTTGTTTTCCATTGACGCGCCAGTGAGCGGGCAATAGGGTGGGTGGAATAGCGCTCCAGGGCATAAACAATACTTTTGAACTCCTCATCACGTATCTTGTCGTCGAGAATTTTATAGGCTGATACCTCAGAATCGCCCGTAGTCAGGGTGCCGGTTTTATCAAAAACTACCTGACGGATATCCTTAAACGATTCCAGGCTTTTGGCGTGGCGGAATAATATCCCAGAG
>JAEYRC010000111.1 GCA_023409675.1 Bacteroidota bacterium | reverse complement strand
GTACCCATCTCCCGCTTACCGTTGAATTCGCGGATGATCCGCACGTTATTGCGTTTTCCGAAAACGGTCAGGTCGCCGGCCAGTCCCAGTACATCGAGGATGGTAACGCGCTCACTGGGAATGGAATAGGAACCCGGCGCTTTAACTTCACCCAAAACCGTGATCTTAAAATTCATCACCCGGATGGTAACAACCGCGTCGGAGGCGTACTGGCGCACCTTGCTGGTAAGGGAGTCGGTCAGCACGCTTTTATTCATCCCCGCCACATGCAACTGGCCCAGGAAAGGAAAAGTGATCTCGCCGTTTTCGTCTACCAGATAGCCCACTGCCGGGTTGGAGGCTATATTTGCTCCTCCGGTTTCGGCGCCGGCATAGAAGTTTTGCTGATTAAAAAGTTTGGTACTGGCTTCGTTGGCGCTGAGCACCCCGATGTACAGGATATCGCCCTTCTGGATCTCTGAGCGATAGGTTGGCGCTGAGGATTGCAGCAGGCTGTCGGATACATTACGGAAATATACCGCCTGGCGGGTAAGCTCCTTATTGGAGATGCAGGATGACAGCAGGGCCAGGATAAGTACGGGAACGAGGAATTTCATGTTGATTGGTTTACAGCGATGTATAGATACAGCTTCGCCACCTCAGTCACATCGGTTTTTATTAACGTGCTGATTAACAATATATTATTTACGGATCGTGGGTTTTGACAGGGCCGGAAAAAAAAGGGGTATAAACGACATTTCCGGCGCTTATACCCTATGTATTTACTATTTACAGAAAACTGTATAAAAATACCGTTCCGAACAAATCATATGATATGGGATAAGTTGGGGTTTCCCCGCTTATTTGGGGGCAAATATAGGATAAAATGATGGGTTTGGAGAGAATGGATTTCCTGGGGAATACAAATACATTTCCCGCAGATTCCGCAGATTTTTAGCAGATTAACGCAGATTAAATACAAATGTATTTCGATAGCCCATGGTTTTAACCTTGGGTAGGTTTAAACCGTGGGTATAGGCGCAGATTAAATACAGTTCCCGCAGAGATGGGCGCGGATAATCTGCGAAAATCTGCCCTCAATCTGTGAAATCTGCGGGAAATGTATTTGTATTGCGGGAAATGTAGTTAATTTTCCAAAAACACCTTGAACCAACGCTTTCTGTCCCTGGATATCTTCCGGGGTGCTACTGTGGCCGGGATGATCCTCGTCAACAACCCCGGCTCCTGGTCGAATATTTTCGGGCCGCTAAAGCATGCGCCCTGGCATGGCTGTACACCCACCGACCTGGTATTCCCCTTCTTCCTGTTCGCTGTAGGCAACGCCCTGGCCTTTGTAATGCCCCGGCTGGAGCAGGCGGGACAGGCCGCATTCCTGAAAAAAGTATTTACCCGCAGCCTGCTGATCTATATTATCGGTCTGCTGCTGACCTGGTGGCCCTTTGTGCAATGGCAGGACGGCAGCCTGGCGTTCAAACACTGGGTTGATCCTCAAAATCCTGATCGCGGTATCCGGATCCTGGGTGTGCTGCCCCGGATTGCCCTGGCTTATCTGTTTGCCAGCCTGGTCATCTATTACCTGAAGCTGCGGGGTGCAGCGTTGGTTAGTGTGGTGTTGCTATCGGGATACTGGGCGCTTTGTTATTTTCTCGGCGCCCCGGCAGACCCCTACAGTATGGAAGGTTTCTTTGGCACCGCGGTGGATAAAGCCGTACTGGGTGTACCGCATATGTACAAAGGAGAAGGTGTGCCCTTTGATCCCGAAGGGCTGGTGAGCACCCTTCCCACCATCGTGCAGGTCATCTTCGGCTATTTTGCCGGATATTATATCCGCACCCGGGGCAAAACATGGGAGATGTTGTCGACCCTGTTCCTGGCGGGCTGTCTGTTGATACTGGCCGGTCAGAGCTGGGACCTGCTGTTCCCCATCAACAAAAAAATCTGGACGAGCTCTTATGTATTCTATACGACCGGTCTGGCTTTGCTGGTATTGTCGGTGATCCTGTATTTTGTGGAATTCCGGAAAAAGGAGGGTGCTTATACCCGGTTCTTCACTGCTTTTGGAAAAAATCCGTTGTTCATCTTTGTGCTGAGCGGCCTGCTGCCCAAAACCCTGTCGCTGTTTCGCTGGGTTGATCATTATACCGAAGCTGGAAAGGCGGTGTATACCAGTCCATTGCCCTGGTTTTACCGGAATGTATGTATGCCCTTGTTCAATGATCCGCGGATGGCTTCACTGCTCTATGCCCTGCTGTTTGTGACGCTGATGTGGGCTATCGCGTGGTGGATGGACCGGAAACGGATCTATATCAAAGTCTGATACGTACCGGCAGTGCAATGGCTAAGGTTAGCCGTTTTTGGAGGGCTGTACATTACAAATTCAAGCATTCACCGGACAATTTGGAAAATGTTGTATTATGTAATTACTTTGTAATAACAAATAGAAATCACTATGGAAATTTCTGTAATAGACATTGGCAACTCTAAAGGCATACGGCTCTCCAAGACAATTTTGGAAAAATATAATATCAGCGATAAAGTCGAATTGATTTTTGAAAAAGGATATATCATTTTGAAGCCAAAAGCTGAACCCCGGAAAGGGTGGGAGCAGGCATTTAAAAAGATGCATAAAAATGGTGATGATCAGCTTTTAATGAATGATGTTTTTGAGGATGAAAATTTTGAAGAATGGAGCAAATAAATCAGTACGTGATCGTATTGGTAAATCTGGGTCCAACTGTGGGCAGCGAAATGAAAAAGACAAGACCATATGTTGTTTTATCGCCAGATGAAATGAATAAACATTTGCAAACAATAGTTGTTGCTCCGATAACCAGTAGTTCGAAACCTTATCCTACCCGCGTTGAAATAAGACATAATAAAACCAAAGGGTGGATTGTACTAGACCAAATCCGAACAATCGACAGATTACGTATTGTAAAGCGATACGAATTTTTAACAGAAAAGGAAATCATAAAAGTAAAAGAAGTAATTCAGGAAACCTTTGTAGACTAAAACTACTGCCAATAGTCAAAAAACGGCAACTACGGAATTTGTTCGGGATTTTGGGGAATTCTATTGAACTGGTATATATTGGTTGAACCAGGGTAATTCTGCCCCTGTTAGTCGGCATGCAAATTAAAGTCATTATCAATTCCAATGTCAGTAAAAAGTTGACAGGCTGAAGAAAAGAAGCGCATGATCTTAACTGTTATAGGAACAAGGCCGCAATTCATTAAGGCGGCAATGGTGTCGCATTTATTCCGGCAGGCCGGCATGAAGGAAGTGCTCATTCATACGGGGCAGCATTATGACCCGGAGATGAGTGAGGTATTCTGGAAGGAGTTGGGTTTACCTGCTCCGCTTGCTAACCTCGACTGCGGCACGAATGCGGATGGACGGCAGACAGAACGGATGCTGCAGAGACTTCGGCCATTGCTGCAATCGCTACGTCCCAGTGCCGTGCTGGTGTATGGTGATACCAATTCAGCGCTCGCGGGCGCGCTGGCGGCGACGGAAGCGGATATTCCACTGATCCATGTGGAAGCGGGTTTGCGGAGTTACAATATGGATATGCCTGAAGAACGCAACCGGGTAAAAATTGACCAACTGGCATCGCTGCTGTTCTGTTCATCGGAGGAAGGCCGTGCAAACCTGTCACGGGAAGGCATAACCGAACATGTTGTTGTTTCCGGCGATGTTATGGTGGATGCTTTCAGGGTCATGCAGGACTATGTAAAGGAACATACCCGGCTGGAGGATTTGCTGCCCTTTCCGGTTCAGCCATATATACTCGCGACTGTACACCGGCCCTCCAATACCGATAACCCTGAACATATGCAGGCAATAGTCAGTGCCTTTGAGGCACTTCCCTGGCCGGTATTCTGGCCCCTGCATCCGCGCAACGAGGGACTGCGGAGTGCAATAAAAAAGTTTAAAAATATTTACCTGGCGCCGCCGCTGGGTTATATCCATATGCAGGCAGTGCTGCAGGGTTGTTATAAGGTATGTACTGATTCGGGCGGATTGCAGAAGGAGGCGTACTGGGCAAAGAAACCGTGTATAACTTTAAGAAAGGAAACGGAGTGGACGGAGACATTGCATCATGGATGGAATCGGTTATGCGGCACCGATAGTGAGGCTATTGTGGTGGCGGTAAAGGCGGAGGTCGATGCCTCTACATGGAAACCGTTGTATGGGGAAGAGGTGGCGGGGGTTATCGTGGAGAAGATCAGGGAGTTTGTTCAGTAACAACAACATTTCCCGCAGTTTTAAAAATACATTTCCCGAAGATTTCGCGAATTTTTAGCTGATTTCGCAGATATAAATCTGCGCTATCTGCACTAAATCTGCGGTATCTGCGGGAAATGTATTGTGTATTTTATGAAGTTAACTGGCTTGCGATATAATGCAGGCTGGCGCGCTCGAGCAGCGTGCGGTAAGGTTTTGGCTGTTCAGCGCTCTGCTTCCATTTCACGAGACTGATCTCCCCATCGCAGATCTCGATGCCGGTGATATCGCCATCCACAAAACAACAGCAGCCGGTATTGAAATACGACGGAACTGCCATGGTTTTTACCAGGTGTTTCCCGGCATATTCTTTCTTTCGCCGTTCAATCTCTTCGCGGATGCCTTCCACCTTTTCATGTTGTTCCAGGGATTCGGCCAGTTGAAGCTCGGCACCAAGGCGGTCAATATGATCCATGGAGGCGAAAACGGGCTTATGGGTATGCCCGGAGATGAAGATCATGTTCTTTTGTGTTGCACTCCATTCATACATCAGGATATTGTGTTTATCCACCAGTTCAAATGAATCGGCAATGGTGTTGATACTTATGTTCAGGAAGCGTTGTATCGGCGTCCAGATCGCGGCGACGAACCACATGCTAAAGGCATTGCCATCACTCTTGCGGTCGCCCTGGTGGCCATGGGTCATAAAGATGTCGAGCTCGCGACCACCAACCGCCCCGCGCAGAATGAGGCCTTCACTAATGCTGAGTTTATCACCAAAGATCGGCTTGAGGTATAGAAACCGGGGCACCTGGTATTTCCATTCAAGGTCATGGTTCCCATATACGCGGTGATAGCGGTTAAGCTGCAGGAATTTTGCTTCCTCCAGCAGGTTAAGCCTGTTCTTGTCGATCACCGCCTGTGGCGTATTTTCCCAAAGTTCTTCGGCATCACCCAGAATGATCAGCGTATAACCCTGATCGTAATAATATTGCAGGGCGCACATATAATTCTCTTCCGCCCAGCGAAAATCATCGGCCTGGTCGCGGGTGCCCTTATGCTGATCGGAAAAAATGATATACCGCCCTTTTGTGGTATACAGTGGAAGGATCTTTCCACCACTGTTCTTTTCGCTGATGTTGCGGTACAGGGCACTCAGCGCGTTAAAGATCTCATCGCGCCGCGGAGCGGAAGAGACTTTAAGGGCTATCCACCGGATGGGCCTGCTGAATATCCATTGAATGATCTTGCGCATAAGGATTGATGGGTAAGGATGTGAAACGAACCCGTTAATTCAGTAGTTTTAAGTATTGGCTGAATTTCGGAAAATATATGCTGTGACGATCAGATTAAGGATGAAATGTTTTAAGGCGTTTTTCATCGTGCACTGAATAGGATGCTGAATTCGCACAGGACATCCCTGCATTGTGCAGCCATACAGTAGTGAAATCAAATGCTTCTCAATAGTATGGACACTGATCAGTCTTCCTCCGGCACGGCCCGCAATTACCGGTTCTGGATATTGCTTTTCATCAATGCCGCGTTTATACTTTTTTTTACGCAATGGCTTAAACCGCTTGGTGCCGGTGATATTGTTCAGCTCGAAATCGCACGCGAGGTGCAGGTGGCGGAAACATTGCTGTTCGACTGGCACAAAGTTCCAGGCAAAATGGCGAAGGCAGAAGATTCGGTATATATCGATTTCATTTTTATCTTATTGTATATCCCGCTGCTTGCGCTGGCCAGCCGCTATTTCGGGCGACTGACAAGCCATGAAATTCTTCGGAAGGCGGGAATTTTTTTCAGCTACCTGCTGGTGGGTGTTTTAATAACCGAGGTTATTGAGAACCTGGCGCTGCTGCGGATCATCCGCGGTGATATCAGTGCAGGCAATGTGCTGGTGGCTTATAATATGGCAGTGGCTAAATTTTCTGTATTGATCATGGTGGCGATATTTTTGGTGGTATGCCTGTTAATTTGGGCATTGAAAAAAATATTGCCCCAGGGGTAAATAAATACATTTACCGCGTAAATACATTTCCCGCAGATCCCGCAAATCTTTGGCAGATCAGCGCAGATTGAATACAAATACATTTCCCGCAAATTGCGCAGATTTTGGGCAGATCAGCGCAGATGAACAGCCAAACAATCTCCGTAAATCTGCTAAAATCTGCGCAATCTGCGGGAAATGTTGTTCCTCATCAAAACATTTTCAACTGTGCACCCGGCACCCGGAATTGCGAACAATCCAGCTCCCAGCGTTCATCGTTTAACCCATAACGTTGATTATAGGTTTTGAACTGGCTTGCTATGATATCCGCCAAAGGCCCTTCGCCGCGCATGCGGCGGCCCCATTCAGAATCATTTACCTTACCTCCATGCGATTGTTCGATCATGTGCCAGACCTTTGGACCTTTGTTGGGAAAATTTTTAAACAACCAGTCGTGGAACAGCAATTTTATCGCACCGTTCAGGCGGATAAAGGTATAGGCTGAAAAGCGGGCCCCTGCTTCACTGGCGGCTTTCATAATGCGCTGCATTTCGTGATCGTTCAATCCGGGTATCATAGGACCCAGCATAACACCCATGCGCACACCCACATTACTTAATTCGCGGATGATCCGGATGCGCTGCTGGCCGGTGGTGGTACGCGGTTCCATAACCCGGCGCAAATCTTCATCGAAGCTGGTAATGGATACCAGCACCGAAACCAGGTTGCGGGCGGCCAGTTGTTTCAGGATATCGGTATCACGCAATATGCCCGCATTCTTGGTGATAATACCAACAGGCTGATTGAATTCCAGGCACACTTTAAGCAACTCGCGACTGATACCAAATTTTCGCTCTGCCGGCTGGTAGCAATCGGTATTTCCACTCATGCTGATGGGCAGGCATTCCCATTTAGGATGCATCAGAAATTTTCGCAACAGAGCAGGCGCGTTTTTCTTAACCATGATCTTTGATTCGAAATCAATACCTGCACTGTAGCCCCAGTATTCAAAACTGTTGCGGGCGAAACAGTAGATGCAGCCATGTTCACAACCCTGGTAGGGATTCATACTGTACCACATCCCCACATCCGGGCTGTCAACCTTATTCACCAAACTGCGGGCTTCTTCCTCAAAAAAGCGGGTATGAACAGATGATGCTTCCCAATCGTCGATGGCTTCAACATGTTCCTGTACCCGTTCTATTTTCAGAAAGCGGTTGGGGGTATTGATCTGGGCACCCCTGCCCTTATAATAATGTTCGTTTGTCACGTTATCGGATATATGTTAAAAAGCAGTGGACTGCTTTTTGGTTATAAATATTATGGATACCTGGTTGCTATCGTTTTCGGGCCGCTCCTAACGCAGTTAAAGCTATGCTCTTGAACAAGGAGACTATGTCAATGAACAGCGGATCTGTTTTGACAGCTGTGCTCTGATTAGTCAGGCTTATTCCTGACTATGGTTTTTGCTCTGACACAGGTAAAGCTATGCTCCTGAACAAGGAGACTATGTCAATGAACAGCGGATCTGCTTTGGCTACTGTGCTCCTGAACAATCAGGCTTATACCTGACTATGGTTTTTGTACTGACGCAGTTAAAGTAATGCTCCTGAACAAGGAGACTATATCAATGAACAGCGGATCTGCTTTGGCAACTGTGCTCCTGATTAGTCAGGCTTATACCTGACTATGGTTTTTGTACTGACGCAGTTAAAGCTATGCTTCCTGAACAAGGAGACTATGCCAATGAACAGCGGATCTGTTTTGACAGCTGTGCTCCTGATTAGTCAGGCTTATACCTGACTATGGTTTTTGCTCTGACGCAGATAAAGCTATGCTCCTGAATAAGGAAACTATGTCCCTGAACAACGGGTCTTACCCTGGAGTAAGTACAACTGTCCTCATGATCAGTCAGTCTTTATACCTAACTGCGATTGTGCTCTGGCGCAGGTGCAGCTTTGCTCATGAAAAATGAAACTATGTCCCTGATCATCGGGTCTTTCCCTGGAGTAAGTACAACAGTCCTCATGATCAGTCAGTCTTTATACCTAACTGTGCTTTTGCTCTGGCGCAGGTGTAGCTTTGCTCCTGAAAAATGAGACTATGTCCCTGATCAACGGGTCTTTCCCTGGAGTAAGTACAACTGTCCTCATGATCAGTCAGTCTTTATACCTAACTGCGATTTTGTTGGCGCAGGTGCAGCTTTGCTCCTGAACAATGAAACTATGTCTCATAACAGCGGCTCTGCCAAGCACAGGTACAGCTAAACATGTGAATAGCAAATTTTGACCCAGAACAGGGAGGCTGTCCATAGTAGCAGCGTGGCTTTACTGCCGAGCCGGTACATCTGCACCGGAGCAGTGAAGCCTGGCCACAAGAGCCGGAACAGCTGTGCACCTGAACAATGAGGCTGTGCCCCGGCACAGATGAGGTTTGCCTCAGATCAGCGGAAGTTTTGACCCAGATAAGGTGAGGTTTTGCACTTTTAAAGGTGAGGTTTCCCTCGCAGGGCCCTCCCTCCCCCACCACCACACACCAAAAATCTATGAACAAAATAGTATTCACCCCGCTACACCAGCAGTGCTTTTTTACCTTTTCCTTTCTGACCGGCTCAGAAATTTATTGGGTCTGTTTAATATGTTTGGTACTGTAAAAATACCAACACCACCATCTTTCACCAATGTTATATCCCGGCAGTTGAATAGTTTTTTCCTCCTCTATTCTGCAGAAATCACCACTCCCTAGCATTGTCGTCAATCATTACTCCCTATTATCGTTTCCTATTATCCTTCCCTATCACCTTTCCCTATCATCGTCTCCTATTATCGTTACTTATTATCCTTCCCTATCGCCATTCCAACATCGTTCTCTATCACCATTCCCTATCATCAGCTCCTATCATCCATCCCTTTCAAATTCCCAATCATCGCTCCCTTTCATTACTCCTTACCATCGTTTTCTATCCCCATTCCCTATCATCAGTTCCTATCATCAGTTCCTATCATCGTTTCTTATCATCCATCCCTTTCAAATTCCATTTCATTCCTTCCTACCATCGCTCTCTTTCACCATTCCTTATCACCATTCCCTATCATCGTTCCCTATCACCATTCCTATCATCGTTTCATGTCACCATTCCTTACCATCTTTCCCTATCATCGATTCCTATCACCTTTCCTCCCATCATTCCTATCATTACTCCCTGTCATCATTCTATATCATTATTCCCAATCATCGCTCCCTAGCATTACTCCCTGGCATCGTTCTCCATCATTATTCTCTATAATTGTTTCCTATCCTCTTTCCCTATAATCGCACCTATGTTCTTAAACATAATTTCCACCTGATTTCCGACTTGCTTTATTCAGACCTTACCAAAAAACACGATTAAATTCATCCCCATTCCATTAACCATAAGCGGAATCAAAAAATATCTCCGCTGAAATGAAATGTCTAATCAAAGCAATTACGCATACACTTGTCCTTTTTGTATTACTTTTAAAAAAGCCTTTTTCCAGGTGACTGATAGAGTTGTTCCCATCTCGAACAATCAGAACAATTCTCCCTGGGTCACGCCAACCGGCAGATCACGAAATTCGAAATGACCGCAAACCTGGAATTTCAATCCGGATGGTTCCTGTCGAAGCAAAACCATTTCCGCAGCAATAAAGGAGGCACTGAAGTGCTTTTGACTGTATTCTTTCCAACCCTGTTCATACTGCCAGGGTTTAAGTTTCCCTGCCACCAGAAAATTGAATTCTTTCAGAAAATGCGGTTTCACTTCGCCGGCTTTAACCATCGATCGGATCTCCTGAACAGAAGCCGATAGCTCCTTTAACGGACCTGGATTAGCGATATTCAGGAAGATGGAATGATCGGGCCAGGAGCCAAAGTCCCTGATATCCAGCTTAAATGGCCTGCTGGCCATGGTTATACTGTTCAACCGGTTGATCAGCCGCTCTTCATTCATTTTATACAACTGAAAGCGCGCAAGTGTCAGGAAGGCGGCTTTTGGCCAGGTTGCAAGTCCGTATTTTTCAGCAAAGCCCTCCCGAACGTGCATGATCCTCTTTCGTAAATCATGGTGCGGAAGCAGTGCCAGCCTGTATTCAGCGGTGCGGTACCCGGGCATGAGGGTGATGGTTTTTTCCATACGAAAGTATTTAGTATGAAATTACTAAGTTATTTAGTAATTAAAAATTCTTTTTTTGGAGGAAACAGCCGTTCCCGCAGATGGCGCAGATTTTCAGCAGATTGGCGCAGATAAACAGCCGGAGCAGATTGGCGCGGATGAAAAGCAATTTATTTTTCGAAGAAAAGGCGTTCCGCTTCTTCGACAGCGCCAGGTTTACCTACATCGATCAGGCGGCTGCCGGAATGGTCATAAGCTTTGATGATTTCCGAGCGGCAAAGATCGAGGTAGAGGTCAACCAGTGAAAATTTTCCTGTATAAGTAATCAGGCTGAATATGCGGGGATCGATAATATGAATACCGCTGAATGCTTTGGGGATGGTATCGGCAGTAGTTCTGCTGATCCGTTCTTCTCCGGTAATGTTGTTGCGCCAGCCGCAGAGGTCGTTGAAATGATCGAACAAAAAACAGCGTGAAGATGGTCTGTCGGTTACAGCAAGGGTAACAAGCGGATTGAAGCGATCATGAAATTCGATCATCGCGTTAAGGTCCATATCGGTTAGGATATCGGCATTAATCAATACAAAGGATTCAGCGCCCAATAACGGTGCTGCCTGAACGATACCACCACCTGTTTCCAGTACTTCCGGCTCATAACTGATGATAACGGTGGAGCCCCAGCCTTTATTTGATTCCAGCGCGTCAGCGATCTGCCCGGCAAAATGATGCGTATTGACCACCACCTCGTATATGCCTGCACGTTGCAGGTATTCGATAGCATGTTGCAGCAGGGGTTTGCCCAGCACCGGAGCCAGGGCTTTTGGGTGACTGTCGGTCCACGGCTTGAACCGTGTTCCCAGTCCGGCTGCCAGTATCATTGCCTTTTTCAAATCATAAGTTTTTCGTGTGTTCTGCTCCGTTAGCCTTGTCCGATTTTTGGGTATCAAACCTGTAGATCGGTTCCTCTATAC
>JAEYRC010000101.1 GCA_023409675.1 Bacteroidota bacterium | reverse complement strand
CTGAGGGCCAGTACAGCGGCCATGGTAGAAGGAGTTGTTTCGCAGGCTTTCTGCATAGCCTGTGCCCTGATCATGACCAGGCGCAGCCCATCTTCAAAGCTTAAGGTGCCGTTTGCCACCAGTGCTGAAAATTCGCCCAGAGAGTGCCCGGCAACCATATCCATACGTGGCGATGGGTCGATACTCCGAAAAGCGATAACAGAGTGAATGAAGATAGCGGGCTGGGTTACATTGGTTTGCTTCAGTTCGTCGGCAGTGCCGGTGAACATAATTTCCGCGATCGGAAATCCAAGAATTTCATGGGCCTGTTCAAATATGCGGCGGGCAAAGGCATTGGTATCATAATGTTTCTGACCCATTCCGGTAAATTGCGAACCCTGACCGGGAAAAATAAACGCCTGTTTCATATGAATAGTAGATTAGATATAATGGTTGGTATACTACAGGAAAGCTTTTCCCTTTGCTAATGCAGGGTAGAGGAAATCAATTTTAAAAATTCACTTCTTGTTTCATTCTTTTCAAACTCGCCATAAAAAGCCGACGTGGTCGTTACAGAGTTCTGTTTCTGAATGCCGCGCATCATCATACACAGATGAGCAGCCTCAATGACTACGGCCACACCCAATGGGTTCAGCGAATGACGGATGGCATCAAGAATTTGTGTCGTCAGGCGTTCCTGCACCTGGAGGCGGCGTGCGAATACATCCACCACACGGCCGATCTTGCTCAGCCCGGTGATCCATCCATTGGGAATGTAGGCCACATGCGCTTTTCCAAAGAAAGGAAGCATGTGGTGTTCGCACATGCTGTACAGTTCAATATCCTTAACAATGATCATCTCACTCACATCTTCATGAAATTTTGCCGATTCAATGATCGTTCGCGCATCCATCTGATAGCCCTGGGTGCTGTACTGCATCGCTTTGGCCATACGCTCTGGCGTTTTCAATAGCCCTTCCCGATCGGGATCTTCCCCGAGCAGTTTTATTGATTCGCGGTAATTATGAATGAGTGCGTTGGTGATTGCTTCATCGAAATGCTCTGTTTTTGAATACGCCATAAAACCAAGTCTTTTTAATGTACTATTTTCCTGTCACGCGGGATATTCAACAAAATTCCTTTCGGTTTCATATAACCGAACCTGAAGATCAAAGGATGTGTCGATCTTCTCCCGTAATATATCATAAATCACAAAACAGATATTTTCTGCTGTGGGATTCATCGTTTTAAAATAAACCGTGTCGAGGTTTAAATTGCGGTGATCGAATTTCGAAATAACCTGTTCGCGGATCAGGTCACCGAGGTATTTCAAATCCATAACATAACCTGTTTCAGGATCGGGCTCGCCCACCACCTTTACCACCAGTTCATAATTATGTCCGTGATAATGCGGGTTGCTGCATTTGCCAAAAACAGCAGCATTTTTTGCATCATCCCACGCCGGATTGAACAACCGGTGAGCGGCATTGAAATGCTCCTTACGATAAACCGCTATTCTTTTGTTCATACCTGAATTTACTAAATTGAATGAATTCTTCCGGATATGAATTTATCCTTTTAACTGCCCCGGTTTAATCGCCAAAATATTCAACATATATCCTTGGCGTTTCATAGAGTTTAATGCAATGCAGTTGTACCCCCTGCGGCAAATGCGGAACCAGTTGTTTCCAGATGGCAATGGCCAGGTTTTCGGTAGAGCACATCTGCCCCTGCATAAAGTCGACATCAACATTCAGATTCCGGTGATCGAGCTTATCAATCACTGCCTCATTGATGATAAGGCTTAGTTTTTTTACATCATAAAGAAATCCGGTATCCGGGTCAGGGTCGCCTTTCACCGTTACATACAATTCGTAATTGTGGCCATGCCAGTTTTCATTGGCGCATAAACCAAATACCTCGTCATTCTTCTCTTTCGGCCAACCGGGATTGTACAATCGGTGCGCAGCATTGAAATGTTCTATTCGCGTCAGGTAAACCATTAACCGGTAAATTTTTGCAAATGTACTGGAAATGCAAAAAACCGGGTTTCATTTTCACAATTACGGTAAAAGCCTCAACTTGCAGTATGCGCATATTATTGGTTGCCGCTACAGAGGCGGAAATGAGGCCGGTCAGGGAAAGCTGTTCCCTGCTTTCAGAAAGCCCGCACGAGCTGGATTACCTGATAACAGGGGTAGGAGTTATGGCTGCCACCTATGCGCTATCCCGCAGCCTGGCGTCGCGCAAACCTGATCTTGTTATAGCCCTCGGCATTGCGGGCGCTTTCCCGGGTGGTCCTGCACCCGCAGAAGTAGTGAGGGTTGATGCGGATGTTCTCGCCGACCTGGGGGCAGGCGAAGATCAGCACTTCCGTTCCGTTACAGAACTCGGTCTCTCCGGTGCAAATGATTTTCCATATTCGGAGGGCATGCTCTTTACGGTGGCCACACCTCAACTGGCCGGCTTACAACATGTCGGAAGTGTACGCGGACTTACGGTCAACCATATACGAACGGATGCGGAGTTTCTTAAATTGATTTCTGCAAAATATTCCGCACAAATTGAAACCATGGAAGGAGCAGCCATTCATTATGTATGCCTGCAGGAGCAGGTACCGCTGCTGCACCTCCGGGCTATTTCCAATATGGCCGGAGAGCGGGATAAGACGAAGTGGGTTATACCGGAAGCCCTTCATCATTTGGGTGAAACAATTTGTCACCTCATGCATGAACTGAATGCAGAAACCACATTTCCGGCAGACACAAATCGCAACGTATGAAACTTACTTTAGGTTTTTCTCCCTGTCCGAATGATACCTTCATATTCGATGCCCTGGTTAACGGGTTGATCGATACCGGAGATCTTGAATTCGATCTGGTAATGGAGGATGTGCAAACCCTCAATGAACTGGCCATTGCCGGAAAGATCGATGTCACCAAAATCAGTTATGGTACATTGCCCCTGGTGCTGGAACACTATGGTTTGCTTCGGTCGGGAGGCGCATTGGGTATGGGAACCGGGCCACTGCTGATTGCGAAATTTCCCCTTCCCGGTCCGGCTGTAAACCAGGCCCGGGTTGCCATTCCGGGTAAACATACCACCGCCCATGTGTTATTCGCGTTGAATTTTCCTGATGCGCATAATAAGGTGTTCATGCCCTATAATGCGGTGGAGGACTTTGTGTTAAATTCTGCTGCCGACCTGGAGGATGTGCGCAAAGTTCAGTTGGGGGTTATCATTCACGAGAACCGTTTTACCTACGAACGCAAAGGGCTGGTAAAGATCAGTGACCTCGGCGCGCATTGGGAAAGCACGACCGGACTACCGATACCGCTGGGCGGCATAGTTATGCGGCGAAGCCTGGGAGATACCTTAGCTGCCAGACTGAACACACTTATCGCGGAAAGCGCGCGCTATGCATTTGCCCGTTTACCGGTATTAAGCGATTTCTTCCGCGATCATGCACAGGAAATGGAGGAAGAGGTGATGCGCAGTCATATTGAGCTGTACGTAAATGATTTCTCACTCGATGTAGGCGTAGAGGGAGAGGAAGCAGTTCAGGAGTTTCTGCGCATCCATTCAGCCCTAAACAAGATACCGTTGGGTGATCAACCTGTCTTTATGGTATCTAAAGCTGATGCCTAAACGAAAATACTGCAGTTGATCCAGCCATTGTCGAATGTGGCGTTGTATTTCTTATAGAAATTTATGGCCGGCTCATTCCAGTCGAGTACCTGCCAGGTAATGCCATGGAGCTTTCTCACTTTAGCTTCTTCGATCAGTTCATCAAAAAGCATTTTACCAATGCCCATACCCCGGAACGCTTTGGTGACCAGTATATCTTCCAGGTACATACGCTGTCCTTTCCAGGTGCTGTACCGGATATAGTATAAGGCGAAGGCTACGATGCTGTTGTGGTGGGGCGATCCGGGATCATCCACTTCTGCCACCAGCGCCCAGTACACCGGATTTGGACCAAAACCGCTTTCTATAAAATGTTCCAGGGTTACTGTAACTTCCTGTGGCGCTTTTTCATATTCCGCCAGTTCATCTATCAGCATCAGCAGGCGCTGGCAATCTTCTTTAACGGCTTTGCGAATTCTGAATTCCATAATACTCGTTTTAGTCGGTACTAATTTATTTCGCTCCCGGCCCTTTGACGACTCTGCCGGGCAAGGCGCCGGTATGTTTACCGGCCCTTACCACCTGCCTGCCGTTTACAAAAACATGCTGCATACCTTCAGCAAGCTGGTGAGGCTTATCAAAGGTCGCATTATCCTTAATTTCTTCCGGCTTAAATACCAGGATATCGGCAAAATAGCCGGGTTTGAGCCTTCCCCGTTGTGTTATCTTCAGGTTTTCTGCCGGCATAGAGGTGAGTTTGCGGATGGTTTCTTCGAGGCTCAGGCGCTTTTCTTTAACAACATAATTCGAGATCAGCCGCGCGAAGTTGCCATACGCTCTTGGATGTGTACTGGCTTTCAAAAATATTCCTTCAGGGCTGTAGGAACCCGCATCCGATCCGAAACTCATCCAGGGCAGTTGCAGTTGTTTGCGGACATTCTCTTCACTCATCATATCAAAAGCTACGCTGATCGAACTGCTGTCCTGAACGATAAGATCGAGCGCGGTGGTTTCCGGATCGGCTCCCCGTAAAGCAGCAACCCGGGCTAAGTTCATTCCTATATATTTCCGCAGGCTATCGGTTCTGAAGCCAAGTAATAATACATTCTCCGCGCTGCCAGAAGCATAATACAAATTATCCCAGTCATTGGGGTTACTTCGCATGGCAGCCTTCATCTGTTGCCGGATCACCGGATTCTGCAGGCGTTTCCATAATTCGCCAAATCCGCCATTCTGCAATGACGGCGGCAGACCTGCTGTCAGTCCGGTAGACCCGGCGGTATACAAATACATATTCGCGCTGACAGGAAGGCCCTCAGCCCGGGCCTGTTCCACCCGGGCAATGATGCTGTCGATTTTCCACCAGTTATTTTTTCCTGCTGCCTTTAGGTGAAAGATCTCTGCCCGAATACCTGCCTCGCGGCTGATGCGGAACAGCTCATCTACGGCTTCGAGCAGGTTATTGCCTTCATTACGCATGTGAGAAATATACATGCCGTTATAGCGGGCTGCTTCTTTGCTTAATTCGATCA
>JAEYRC010000082.1 GCA_023409675.1 Bacteroidota bacterium | reverse complement strand
GATGTATGCAGAAGCGAATAATGAACTCGACCGTTCCGACATCGCCCATGAATATATTAATATGGTTCGTGAACGGGCCCGCTTCAACGGTACCAGCTATGAAAATGCGGTTGCGGATTATAGCGGTCTGAATAAGGAACAATTCCGTGAAGCGGTTTTGAAAGAAAGAATGCTTGAATTCCATACTGAAGGACAACGCTGGTTCGACCTGGTAAGAACCAATAAACTGGAGCAGAAGGTGCCGCTTGCCAAACCCGGCGTAACCCCTTCCGCGCGGAATTACCTGTTTCCTATACCACAGCGTGAGGTTGACCTTAACCCTAACCTGGTTCAGAATGAAGGGTATTAAGCCCTGTTGATATTTAGATTGATCTACTTTAAAATATAAACAGCATTGGATAAATCGAATTTTGATAAGTTCCCGGAAACCACGATCTCAGGTCGTGAAGGCTTTGCCGGCTGGAACGCTATTACAGGCGTATTGAAAGATAAATTAACGCAGGCAAATGGTATAATGGTAGTGGAATGCTACCATGGTGTGGATATTCAGCCCTTCATTCAACAGCTTAGTGCTGATTTTCCGGGTGTCCGGTGCATCGATGTGCGCCGCGCTATGTTAGGGGAAGAACAATTAAACACTCTGGTTTATCCCTTTGTTACGGATGATCCCGTTTTCGGTTATATCAGCCCGTTAACCATGGCGGATTTCTATGATACCGAAAAATCTGCCCTGCTCAAAAAGGAAATCGCGGAAGCGGATGGTGAACTGATTTGCCTTTACGGAACAGGGGCATCATTATTTTGCGATGATCCTGCACTGCTGGTTTATGCCGATATGCCCCGCTGGGAGATCCAGCTTCGGTTCAGGAGAAATGAAATTTCCAACCTGGGTATCAGCAATGCCGCAGACGCGTTTTCCTATCAGTATAAGCGGGCATTTTTTGTCGACTGGCGGGTGTGCGACCGCCTGAAAAATTCACTTTTCAATAAGATCGATTTTTTCCTGGATACCACGCATCCTGACGAACCCCGGATGATAGAAGGCGATGCTTTATTGGACGCGTTCCGTAAACTGGTTCAGCAACCCTTTCGGGTGGTACCCTTCTTCGATCCCGGCCCATGGGGTGGGCAATGGCTGAAAGAAGTGTGTGACCTGGAACGTTCGGCTAAGAATTTTGCCTGGGGCTTCGACTGCGTTCCGGAGGAAAACAGTTTGTTGCTGCGTTTTGGGAATGTATTATTTGAAACTCCGGCTATCAACCTGGTGTTCAACCAGCCCGCAGCATTATTGGGCGAAAAGGTGTATGCGGCTTTCGGCGCGGAATTCCCGATCCGCTTCGACTTTCTCGATACGATGGAAGGCGGCAACCTCAGCCTGCAGGTACATCCGCTTAAAGAGTACATCCGTAAACATTTCGGTATGGCCTATACGCAGGATGAAAGCTATTACTTTCTTGAAGCCGCTGATGATTCCTTTGTATACCTTGGATTGAAAGAAGGCGTTGTACCTGAAAAAATGATGCATGAACTCCAGGAAGTGCAGCAGAACGGAGGATCTTTTGATGCGGATGCTTATGTTGAAAAATGGCCCGTGGTTAAGCACGATCATGTTTTAATTCCTGCCGGAACGGTGCATTGTTCAGGTGCAAACAGTGTGGTACTGGAGATCAGCGCCACGCCATACATCTTTACGTTCAAGTTGTGGGACTGGGGCCGTATGGGACTTGATGGAAAACCCCGACCTATTTCACTGGAGCATGGAAAACATGCTATTCAGTGGGACAGGACTACTGAATGGACCAAAGAGCATATTCTGGACCGCAGGGAAAAAATCGCGGAAGGTGAGGGTTGGATGGAAGAACGCACCGGATTGCATGACGGATCATTCATTGAAACGCGCCGTCACTGGTTTACCGGAAAAGTGGAGCATAACACCAATGGTTCAGTGAATATTCTCAACCTGGTTGAAGGTAGGGAAGCGATAGTGGAAAGCCCGGTGAATGCTTTTGAACCCTATATCATTCATTATGCTGAAACGTTTATTGTGCCGGCCAGTGTAGGGCTGTATACGGTCCGTCCATACGGCATCAGTGAGGGTAAGCAATGCGCAACGATCAAAGCATCTGTGCGTACAGAAAATCTTAATGATTACCGCATCAACTAACAGTCATGACAAACGACAGTTTAAAATATGTTTATCAGTATACCATTGTAGCGGCGGTTGGCGGCTTGCTTTTTGGATATGATACCGCCGTAGTTGCCGGCGCCATCGGTTTCATCCGTGAGAAATTTGATCTCTCACCGGCTATGACGGGATGGGCCGCCTCCTGCGCCTTACTGGGTTGTGTGGTGGGCGCCATGTTTGCCGGCGTACTTAGTGATAAATTAGGCCGGAAAAAAGTGCTGATGATGTCTGCCATTGCATTCACCGTTTCATCGCTCGGTATCCTGCTGCCCTTTGGTTTAACCAACTTCATCATCTTCCGGATAATTGGCGGGCTGGGAATCGGTCTGATCTCCATCCTTGCTCCCATGTATATTTCAGAGATTGCTCCCGCGGATATCCGGGGCCGTTTGGTCTCTATCTATCAGCTTGGTATCGTAATCGGAATTCTGCTCATCTATTTTGTAAACGCTGCCATTGCCGGCATGTACGATGAGGCCTGGAATGTTGAAAAAGGCTGGAGGTGGATGTTTGGTTCAGGAGTACTGCCTTCCGTTGTATTTATTGGTCTGCTCTTTATTGTTCCGGAAAGTCCGCGCTGGCTGGCACGACAAAACCGATGGTCGGAAGCGGAAGGTATTTTAAAGAAAGTGAACAATGAAACCAATGCACGACTAGAACTTAGCGCGATCCGCGAAGCGCTGTCCATGCGTCAGGGTAATTTCAGCGACCTGTTGAAACCCGGACTTCGCACTGCATTGGTGATCGGCATTTTACTTGCGATTTTTTCGCAGGTCACCGGTATCAATGTCATCATGTATTATGCCCCTGAAATTTTCAAAGCTACGGGCGATGGTTCTTCGTCGGCATTGATGCAAACCGTGTTGGTAGGGGGTATCAATACGCTTATGACCATTGTGGCCATTAAGTATGTAGATAAACTGGGAAGAAAGAAGCTGTTACTGATAGGCGCATCCGGAATGGCCATCTGCCTGGGTTTTATCGGATTGGCATTCTACCTGAATATGGCGGCCGGATACTGGGTACTGATCGGAATTCTGTTATACATTTCGTTTTTCGCCATTTCTCTTGGTCCGCTGACATTTGTAGTGGTATCCGAAATTTTCCCCACGGCTATCCGCGGTCGAGCCATGTCGGTGGCGATCTTTTTCCTGTGGATATCGGTATTCATCGTTTCACAGACCTTTCCCATGTTACTCGAATCAATAGGCAGCGCCTATACATTCTGGATCTATATGGTACTGTCGGCCCTGGCTTTTGTATTTATCTGGAAGATGTTACCCGAAACAAAAGGCAAAACCCTGGAGGAAATTGAAAAACTATGGTTGCCCGGAAGGGAGCAGAATAATGCTGTCCGTCCGGTAACAGATTTATAAAAAAATTTTAAATAAACATTAAAACTAACGATTATGCGGCTGTACAAAGCTCTTCCCGCCTTGTTAAGCATCCTGCTGTTAATAACCTTCACTGGCTGCGATAAAGATGAGGCTGATCCCAACTTTCCGGTCATGCGATTAACACCGGACAACGTTACCGGTAAATCTGAACAGGTGATTCAGGCTACATTAACCATCAACGCGCCTAATGGTGCAAAGGATATTACCATCTATAAAACCGTTAACCTGGTACGGGATGCGGCCTTCGGCGGCAATGGTACAATGACGGTAACACCTACCGCGGTGTTGGGTAACGAGTACCAGTATGTTTTCGAATACCAACTTCTTCCCGAAGAAGTGGATAAACTGGTGGGTATTAATTTTCGGTTCGAAGACAATCAGGGAAATGCGGTGGAAAAAGACCTTACGGTAAATACAGTCGCTTCGGGAAGACAGATCATATTCGACCGCCGCTGGAACCTGGTGTCGAAAATATGGACTTCTGTGTCTCCTCCAATTGATGACCTGAAGGAATGTGAAAAGGATGATGTTTATCACTGGAGGGCTGATAGTACTTATACCGTTAATTTCGGATCTTCCGCCTGTACCTTTGACGGCTTTAACGTATTTGAAGAATGGTCATTAAGTGAAGATGAAAAAACCATGACCATGGTATATTCCTCCCTTTTCGATCCGTCGAACATTACCCGTGATGTATATACTGTCCGGTCGTTAACCCGCGACAGGCTTGTATTGGAACAATTGGTAGATCTTTCGGTTTTCGGACCGCCCTATACCGATAAAGAAGTTTTTGTATACACGTTTGAACCACTTCCTTAACGAATAATTTCAACAGATGACAAAAATCCGAACGGTAAACCTGTTAATGCTTGCTGTATTTTTTTCAGGGTCCTGCAGTACTAAAATCACCAGCGAAGATGCACAACAACCCGTTATTGATACAACTAAACTAAACAACCTGAATTATACAGTGGAAGCAGCGCCGCAATGGACTTCGCTGTTCTTGCGCAAATCAGGATGGTTTGGCGGCGATGGTATCTTCGCTATTACAGAGAATGGTGATGAACGCCAGGGCGCTTCAAAATCATCTAAGACACTGATCTGGTTCAGCGATACGATGCTGGGTGAAATAGAAGGAGATTCATTGCAGCCCGGCTTCAAAATGATCAATAATTCTGTGGCAGTGCTGGAAAATGGCATACCCGATCCGGCGAATATCCACTTTCACTGGGATTCGGTAAATAGTCAGCCAATAGGGCTGTTTATACCTAAAACTCCTGCTACAGAACCCGGTGATTATTTCTGGCTTGGTGATGGCTTTGTAAATCCGCAACTGAATAACAACACGTATATTTTTGGATATCGCATCCGCAACACCGAACCCGGCGCCGTATTCGGATTCAAAGAAGTCGGGAATGTATTGATCCGGATTCCTGCAGGTTCGGTTATTCCTTTCCGGGATAAACAACAAATTGATATCCCCTTCTTCCTTGGAAAGGATGTTGATTCAACCGGATCATTTGGTGCGGGATTGATGGTGAACACCCGCGAAGCCGGTGCTCCTTACCCCGATGGATACCTGTATATCTATGGGGTGCGTGGCCAGGCAAAGAATGTAATGGTTGCAAGGGTATTGCCGCAGAACCTTGAAAATTTTAACGAATGGCGTTTCTGGGATGGCTCAGGATGGAACAGTGATGTCAGCGCTATTCAAACAGTAACCGACAGGGTATCAAATGAACTGAGTGTTACCCCGCTGGCGGATGGCCGCTTTGCCATGATCTTCCAGCTCGACGGATTGGGTAAATATGTTGGCATGCGACTGGGCGCTTCGCCGGTTGGTCCATGGGGTCCTCCTATCCAGGTGTATGATGTAAGCGGTGACCTGGAGCCGGATAAGGATATCTTCCCTTATAACGCTAAGGCACACCCTGTGTTGAGTGAGCCCGGTGAATTGCTGATCAGCTATAACGTCAACTCCTTTGATTTCTTCAACGATGTGTTGACCTATCCTAATCTTTACCGACCAAGGTTCATCCGTTTGAAATATGCACTTGATTAAGAAATTTCGTATCATACTACTGCTGTGTCTGAGTAACTTAACCCTTGCGGGAAGCGATGCTCAGGCACAGGAGTTTTCCGTAGCCAATACGCTGCAAAGCAATATGGTGGTGCAGCAGGGTGAAGAGCTGCTGGTCTGGGGCAATGCCCGGGCCGGATCAGTTGTTCAGGTTAAAGCCGGATGGCAGTCTGCAGTGATTTTTGCGAAAACTTCACCGGAGGGGAAATGGATGGTGAGAATTCCTGTACCCCTTATAAAGGCAGGAGATTTCCGTCCTTATTCGCTCAAAATAACAGCCGGTACGGAATCAAGGACACTGGAGAATATTCTGATCGGCGATGTATGGTTATGCGGCGGGCAATCGAATATGGATATGCAATTAAAGCCTTTTCTTCCCTGGCTGCTCGGCGCCATGCATTACCAGATGGAAATTGAAAATGCCCGCTATCCGCAGATTCGTCTGTTTGATGTCCGTACCGATTTTAAAGCGGAACCAATGGAAGATTGCGGGGGATACTGGAAAGTATGTACTCCGGAGAATGCCGCGGATTTTAGCGCGCTGGCGTATTTTTTTGCCCGTGAACTATTTAACCGCAGGAATATTCCTGTTGGGCTGGTCGTCAGCAGCGTTGGCGGTTCATCTGCTCAGGCATGGATGAGCCGCGATACGCTTGATAAAAATACCTTTCTCTATAACAAATATGTAGCGGCCTTTGATACCAGCCAGGCCGCCCGTACACCGCCGGATTCTGTGGTGACCTTTGAAAAGGTGGTGATGCCATCCTTTCTGTACAATGCGATGATCTACCCGCTCCGGAATTTACGCTTCAGCGGTATGCTGTTTTACCAGGGTGAAAGCAACCGCAAAGACAGTGGCGCATACACTATGTTAAGCGCTTCGATGATCCGGAACTGGCGTACCCTGCTGAGTCAGCCAACGCTTCCGTTCTATTATGTACAGGTGGCTCCCTATAACTGGCAGGAAAGCGATACTACCGCTAATGAATATGCGTACCTCCGCGAGGCACAGGCAGCGGTAAGGGATATCGTTCCCTTCACCGAAATTGCTTTAACGATGGATATAGCCGACCCAACGGATATCCATCCACGCAATAAGCAGGACCTGGGGTACCGGCTGGCCAAAATTGCCCTGGCAAAAAAGTATGGCCATAAGATCGTGTATTCAGGTCCCGAATACCTGAGTCATACCAACGAAGGAAACGTGGTGAAGTTGCGATTTAAAGAACAGGGATTAGGATCCGGACTTGCCACCAATGATGGATTAGCACCGCGGCATTTTTACATTGCCGGAAGGGATAATATCTTTCATTACGCTGAAGCCCGCATTGAAGGAAATGAAGTATGGCTCGAATCATCTAAAGTTTCAGAACCGGTAGCCGTTCGTTACGCCTTTACCAATTTCCCGGTAACCAATTTCGGGAATGCAGAAGGGTTTCCCGCACTGCCATTCCGAACCGATAAATAATTGTTATGATCAGAAACCTGTTGATACCGGTAACATGTATTCTAGTTCTATCCTGCAATCAGGGTCCTGAGAAAAAGGAAACTGTACCCCAAACCGGATCGGAAGAATATGCCGAAAGCCGCATTGTGGTAAAGGCCGAATCGCAGTGGGAAGAAATGCTGCGCCGCAATGACGGATGGATAGGTGCTGATGGAATCTATGCGGTAGCCATGAATGGAATTGAAAAACCCGGCATGGCAGGAGATTCAGAAACCCTCTTCTGGTTTAGTGATAATATCTGGGGAACTATAGGTGGCGATACGCTGGCCGATGACTGGCAAATGGCACACAATTGTGTAGGCTATTTCAGGGGCGATGATCCGGAAAAAACGGGTATGGAATTTTTTCGCAGAACCGATTCAGCCGGCAATACCTTATCCATGTTTGAACCGCATACGCCTTCAAGCAATGAAGGCGATTATTACTGGCTGGGCGATGGTTTCTTCAGTCATGCTCTTGACAGCACCATTTACATTTTCGCGTATCGCATCAAAAACATTCCCGGTGGTATTTATCCATTCGATGATGTCGGATTATCACTGATCGCGCTTCCCAAAGGAAGCCGTCCACCATACCCCAATCAACGCCAACTCGATGTGCCCTTCTTTCACAAAGACAGTAAAGGAAAGGGTAAAGTGGTATTTGGCATCAGCGTGCTCGCCAATACCCGGGGAGCAGGAGCGCCCAAACCCGACGGCTTTATTTATGTATATGGCGTTCGTGGCCCGCAGAAAGAACTGCTGGTGGCACGGGTGGAAGAGTCATTGTTTGAAAAATTCGATCAATGGAGGTTTTGGAATGGCGCTGAATGGGTGAACGATATTCACAGCGCTGCAGCGCTGACGAATAACATATCCAATGAAATGAGCGTCAGCTTTATGGAGGATGGTCGGGTGCTGGCGGTATATCAGTATAAAACCAATTCTCCCGACATTATGATACAGGCCGGACAAACTCCTGCGGGACCCTTTCAACCTGCAAAAAAAGTATGGTCTACCCCGGAAATTTATGAAGATCTTGATTTTTACACCTATAACGCTAAGGCACACCCGCATCTTTCACGTCCGGGAGAGGTGCTGATCAGCTATAATGTTAATTCCTTTGATTTTCTGGACGATATCAAATATCATCCTCATCATTTGCGGCCAAGATTTTTTTCTGTCCGCTATTGATCTATCGTTAACCAAAAGCTCCGGATGGCAAAATTTGTTCTGCATAATAAGCTTTCTACCGTTGAAGTTGACCAGACCGGTGCGGCAATAGTTTCTTTTGCACTTAATCAGCGCCAGCTCAATCCGCTGAGTTTTCGTCTTCCCAGAACCAGCGACCCTGAAGCGGCGCACTTCCAGGGGCATTTTATCTGTCTTCCCCGTTGGGGTGATCCCACTCCCGGAGAACAGAAAAAAGGCCTGCTCAAGCATGGAGATATTTCCTTATTAGATTGGTCATTCCTGCAGCATAGTGCGCTGTTTCTTGAAGCTAGAGTAACCAGTGCGGCAGAAGAAATGTCGGTGAAACGCTGGATGTTCCTCGATGAAGAGCAACCCGTGTTGCAGGTTACGGAGCAGATCAAAAATATTTCATCCTTTATACGGATGGTTAACGTTGTACAGCATCCCACCATTGCAGCTCCGTTTCTCGATGATCAAGTAATCGTAAACTGTAATGGTTCGAAAGGATTCACCAATCTGCTGGAAAAAGTTGACCAACTACCCTTTACGAACTGGCCACACGCCCGTTTATCGGAAAACTCAGGTTGCGATCTGCAACGATCCGATCAGGATTGCAGCGGAGTTTTTTCCTATACTATTCATGACGAAGATGAATTTGGGTGGATAACCGCCTACTCACCAAAGCATAATCTGCTGATCGGGTATATCTGGAAGAAAAATGACTACCCCTGGATAAATTGCTGGGTTCATGCTGAGGCAGGATCAGTTATTTACCGGGGACTGGAATTCGGGACAACCGGTATCCATCAGTCTGTTGACGCAATTAACGCTTCCGGTCATACGAAACTGTTTAATGAATCGACACTGTTTATGCTCGATGCCGGTGAACAAAAATCATTTGCCTATACCGGCTTTCTGCTTGAACCGGATCCCGGTTTTCGTGGAATGGAATCCGTACGGATTGGCCGTGAAGGAATTATATGGAAAGCGGTGGAAGAATCCAATGAACATCTGATTAAAACACCTTTAACGGCCTATTATGGAATGGAAGAATAAAACAGTTATTATAACCGGAGGAAATAAGGGGATTGGTGCAGCCGTTGTATCGCTTTTTTTGGAAGCAGGAGCCAGGGTTGCAATACTTGACAGAGATGCTGAAAGTGGTTTTGAAACTATCGATAGTTTATTCTACAGCGTCTGCGACGTATCTGTTGAAAGCGAAGTGGAGCAGGCTATGGATGCCGTGTATGCCCGTTTTGGATCGATTGACATACTGGTGAATAATGCCGGTATTCAGCGCTATGGAACGGTTACAGAAACATCCGCAGCACTTTGGGATGAGGTCATGAGTGTCAACCTGCGAAGCTATTTTCTCTGCTGCCATTATGCGCTGCCTTATATGATGAAGAATGGTTCGGGTATCATTATCAATGTTTCCAGTGTGCAGGCTTTTCACAGTCAGCCTAAGGTTGCAGCTTATACCACGGCCAAAACAGCCCTGCTGGGCCTGACCCGCAGTATAGCGGTGGATTATGCCCCGGCTATCCGCTGTATAGCCATATGCCCGGGAACCATAGATACACCCATGCTGCGCGATGCCATCCTCGAATCGCCGGATCCTGATGCGGTGATGAAGGAGTGTGAAGACATGCATTTGTTGCAGCGCGTTGGCAAACCCGAAGAGGTCGCTGAACTGATACGATTTGTTTGTGATGACAAGGCCGCATTTATGACAGGACAGGCTATACGTATAGACGGCGGACTGGGCATTGTGATCCAGGGCAGCAAAAAAGATTAACACAAAAATTGATTGGTATGGAAAGAAGTATTGATGAGGTTTCCATATTTTATGATGGTCTTGATCATCCGGAATGTGTAGCGGTTCACCCCGACGGTTCGGTATGGGCAGGGGGTGAAGCGGGCCAGGTTTACCGAATCAGTGCCGATGGTTCACAATGCACGGAAGTTGCCAATACCGGGGGCTTCATTCTGGGTATCGCTTTTTCACCTGATTTGAGCTGGATGGCTCTTTGCGACCTGAAAAAGAAATGTGTCTGGAGATTGGATCTTAATTCCCGCGAGCTGGGTGTATTTGCCAGCGGAATTGCAGGAGACGCGTTTATGAATCCCAATTATCCGGTATTCGACCGGCAGGGAAACCTTTATGTTTCGGATAGCGGACAGTTCAGAAAAATCAATGGCCGCATCTTTAAATTCCGGCCGGATGGGGCAGGCGAAATCTGGCATGCCGGGCCGTTCAACTTTGCCAATGGTATGGCCTTGTCAGCCGATCAGCAAACATTGTATGTGGTGTGCACCTTTATGCACGGCGTTCAAAAGATTTCTATTGATGAAAGTGGCAGCGCAGGTGAAGCCAGTACCATCTTCACCCTGAAAGAAACCTGTCCTGATGGGATAGCGCTTGACACGGATGGGAATTTATATGTTTCCTGCTATGCTCCCAATACCATTTTGAAAGTTGATTCCCACGGAAATGTATCTACGGTTATGCATGACTGGGAGTCGCATACTGTTTGTAATCCCACGAATATTGCTTTTGGCGGGAAGGATAACAGAGAACTTTTTATCGCCAACCTTGGTCGCTGGCATATATCTAAAATCACCATGAATTGCTCAGGGCTTGTACTGACGGGCAATTAAATTATGATCCTGACTATGAACATGAGAACGATTTATACATTATTCCTGAGCGTATTGTGCCATGCAGCGGTTGCGGGCCCCGGAAATATTGCACCCCAGGCAAGAGTTTCCGTTTCAACCCAATTAAATGATCGCTACGCAGCGGCATTCGTCACCGACGGCATCATTGGTGTTGATGGTATGGGTGAATGGGCATGTGAAGGAGCGAGAACTCCATGGGGGTATATCCGGCATCCATGGGTGCAGCTTGACTGGGATTCAACGGTAACCATTAACAAAGTAGTGGTGTATGACCGGGCTACCGCGCATGAACATATAGCCGGTGCAAAGCTTCTTTTTAGTGACGGATCAAGTGTAAGGGTCAATCAGATTCCTAATGATGGCAGTGGCCGGGCCATCAGTTTTCCATCAAAAAAGATAACCTGGGTACGTTTCCTGGTTACTGATGGAACAGGAAAGGATCTGGGCCTTTCGGAAATTGAAGTGTACACCGCACCCGAAGCCGCGACTGATTACATCAGCCTGGTTGATCCGTACATTGAAACCAACCGTGGTCGGTATTTTTTCTTTGTTACCGGAAGCCTGCCCTTCGGTATGGTTGGTTCGGCGCCGCACACCCGCAATCAGAACCAATATGGCGGCGGATATAATTATAATGAAAAGGAGATCCTTGGGTTCGGACAAATTCACAACTGGATGATGTCGGGTATTGAAATTATGCCGGGCACGGAAAAAGATGATCCGGCTGCCGGTGAAAGTGGCTGGAAATCGGTCTTCAGCCATGAAGATGAAATCGTTCAGCCTGGTTACCACCGTTTATTATTACAGAAAAATAAAATATGGGTTGAACAGACCGCAACGGAGCGCGTGAGTTTCTACCGGTTCCGCTACACCGAAGATGCCCATGCGCGGATCATCATTAATCTTGGCGGGCATCTGGGCAACAGCACGATGAAAAATGCCGAAGTGAAAAGGAATGGACAGTATGAACTGCAGGGATCCTTCAGTTCAGCAGATCGGTTCTGGGGCGGACCAAAAGATGTGAAAGTATTTTTTGTTATCCGGTTTGATAAACCGTTTGATATGCTGGATGGCTGGAAAGCAGGTAACAAGCAGGTGGATATCGGGAGTATTTCCGGTGACAGTGTATGCCTTACCGCGAATTATACGTTGAAAAAAGGCGACCTGCTGAACATGAAGATCGGCATATCGTATACAACAATAGAAAATGCCCGTAACAACCTGGATACGGAATGTACAACCTGGAATTTTGACGAGGTAAAATCATCGGCACAACGTATCTGGAATGAATGGCTGGGCAAAATTGATGTTCAGGGTGGAACAACCGACCAGCGGGTGAAATTTTATACCGACCTATGGCATGTCTTGCTGGGCCGGCATAAAATAACGGACATCAATGGTGACTATCCCGACCGCACCACCGGTGTGCGTGACGGCAATTTTACAGATGCGGTGTTCAAAATAAAACGTGTACCCTTAACCGAAGATGGCTTACCACTATTTCATATGTATAATTCCGATGCCTGGTGGCTGACCCATTGGAACCTGAATGTTCTCTGGGGGCTGGCCTGGCCGGAGGTGCTGGATGAAATGGCTGCTTCCATGATAGAGTACGCCAACAATGGCGGCTTATTACCCCGCGGACCCTCGGGCGGCGGCTATTCCTATATCATGACTAGCTCGCCGGCAAGCAACCTGATTGGCAGTACGTTCATGAAGGGATTGCTGACAAAGGCCGGACATGAACACGCCTTTGCAACCATCAAACGCAATCACCTCCCCGGTGGCATGCTGGGCGATGCGGAAGATATTAAGTTCTATACAAAACATGGCTGGTGGCCCGGTAATGTGGGCATTACCATTGAAGCGGCTTATCAGGACTGGGGCATCGCGCAGATGGCTGCCAGACTGGGTAAGAAAAAAGATCACGCGTTCTTTCTAAAACGTTCACAGGGATGGAAGCACAACTTTGATCCGGAGCAGAAACTGTTGTTTCCAAAAGACCGCAACGGCAAATTTATGCACAAAGATCCGTTGAGCGGGCAGGGCTGGGTGGAAGCCAATGCATGGCAGGGCACCTGGGGGCTGAGTCATGCTCTACCGGAACTGATAAAACTGATGGGTGGCGCAGATACCTTTACCCATAAACTGAATTATACCTTTGAGATGTCGCGGGCCGATGATTTTGTTTTCGGTTATTCGGATGGGTATGTCAGTTATGCCAATCAGCCCGGATGTTCCAATGCGCATGTGTTCAGCTATGCCGGTAAGCCCTGGTTAACACAATACTGGGTTCGCCGGGTACAGCAGCAGGCCTATGGAGGCGTAAGCCCTGATCTGGGTTATGGAGGTCATGATGAAGACCAGGGCCAGATGGGTGGTGTGAGCGCGCTGATGGCAATCGGGCTGTTCAACATTACCGGTAATCAGGCACAAACGCCGGTTTATGAGATTACCTCTCCCATATTTGATCAAATCACGATCCATCTCGACAAGCGCTATTACAGCGGCGAGCGCTTTGTGATCAGAACGCATAATAACGGACCTGCAAATGATTATATCCAGCGCGCGCGTCT
>JAEYRC010000068.1 GCA_023409675.1 Bacteroidota bacterium | reverse complement strand
AACTTCAGAGACCACCTGATGTTCTTTGAATATTTTCATGGCGATACCGGACGGGGCCTGGGCGCATCACAGCAAACCGGCTGGACCGGCCTGATCGCGGATCTGCTGATGAGTATCCGTAAACAATCGCCGAAATAAGCGCGCTGCTGGCATAGTTTTTTAGTCCTTTCTGAAAACATATATTATGGACAGATTAGAATTAAAAGGCAAATGGAATGAGTGGAAGGGTAAAATCAAACAGGAATATGCCGATTTAACCGACGATGATCTTAAATATGAAGAAGGAAAAGATGATGAAATGCTGGGTAAGCTTCAAACGAAAACCGGCAAAACACGCGATGAAGTGGTGAAATGGCTAAGGTCTTTAGGTTAATCAATAGCTTCCATTCGAATAAAACCTGCAGAAACAAACTGCAGGTTTTTTTATGGGAATACTGAAATGCAATGCAGGAATAATATTTTTGCCGGAATCGGAACCGTGGCATGATCAAACAACAGGATTATTACGAAATACTTCAGCTTTTTCCCGGCGCTTCTCCAGATCAGATCCGGAAATCGTATCGCAGGCTGGCCTTCAGCTATCACCCGGATAAAAATCCCGGTGACCCGGAAGCAAATGAAAAGTTCCGTCGGTTACAGGAAGCCTATGCTGTTATTGCCGACCCTGAGCTACGTTTTGCCTACGACCGGCAGCATGGCTACCTGCGCGCTGAAAACAGTTTACTGACACCCCAATACCTGTTGAAGGAATCGGAACGTTTAAAACATTATGTTTTTACGCTGGACATGTACCGTATGGATACCGATGCGCTGCAATTTCAGATTAACCGCCTGCTGGCTCCGGGGTATATACGTATGATAGCCGGAGAGCCTGATATGCAGCTCAAAAAAAATCTTATTGACAATATTCTGCCCCTGTCCGAATTTCTACGCTATGGTCAGATGAAAGAAGCATTTGACAAACTGGAAGTCATTGCGGATCGGAATCCGGAACTAACGGAAAGGATTACACGCTATAGAAAAGAAAGTGGCAGCCGCGATTTCTGGAGACGTTATACCCCGCTGCTGGTGCTGTTCCTCACCCTGGCATTGTGCGTGCTGATCTACCTGTTGAGCGACCGCTGAATTCAGTAGCGGCGTGATTCCGCGATCCAGCGCATGCGGTAACAATTTATGGCCGTCTCTCCCAGCCGGGTTAACAGCCGGTAATTCACCACCAGACCTACAACGGCGCCCACTACCGGAAGTAACTGGGCCATTTTTGCCAGGTCGATATGATCGCGGTATTGCTGTTGAAAATTACGCCAGTCGAAGGCATTGATATCTTCCGGAATTTCCCTGCTGAGTTCTTCCCAGTTTTCAATCTGGCGATAGGTTTTAGCGCGGTAATCGGGGCTGGAAAATGCCAGTTGAAAAATGTGCAGTAAATAAACCCGTTCACGAAGATCGCTGACATCATATCCATATATGGCCGCCACATCATACAGGAACTTCAATTTTATTCCGAGAAGTAATGGAAAATCTGCCAGACCTGAAATAAGTCCGCCCAACCCGGTAACGCCACCTTCCACAGCCGCTGTATTCCGGTAAAAATTAATCCGCTCGCGCACCATGGCATCCCGCTCTTCAAGGGTTGCATCAACAATTCGCGGTTTACCGATCACCGATCCGTACAATACGCCCTGTACCATTTGCTTAATGGCTGCTGTAATTGCTTCATGAATTCGCTCGGGAATCATCCCGTTGATTTTATCCTGCGCTGATTTTGCGATACGGTCGCCCAGTGAACCGCTGCGGGTTACACGACGTTTCCATTTGCGGAGTTCATTCTTTATGGTTTCCTCATACAATGTACTCATGCCCTAAATATCATTAAAAATTGAGTATTGATCTGCTTAAATTAATTGTTGGAAAGAATTATCAGAAAATCTACTCCGCATAGTTGTTTTAACTACATGGTTAAAAGCTTTAAGTAATGACTTAGTCTATACATCCGCGTTATCTGCTAAAATCTGTGTAAGCTGCGGGAATTGTATTGTCTCTTTCCGTCTGTCAACATTTTCTCTTCCTTAACGACCAATAAGCCCTTTAACCAAACTCTTCCATTGAATTTTTGACAGCCCGACAGCAGCAGTAGCACCAATGGTCGCATTACGGGCTTTATCCAACAGGCCTTCTGCCTCTGAAATATTGGGCACTTCATTTCGCCCGTAAACTTCCGCTTTCACCATAAGTCCATTGCGGCTCACCACAAAGTTACTGGTCGCGTCATGGGTAAAAAAATGCGCAGTTTCACCTTCCTTACGATGACCGGGATGTTGAGCCGGCCGAACCCGAATGGAAATCAATTCAGCATCCCCGACAGAATTTTCTTCAATATCCTCTACCTGAACCCAATCGAAACCATCCCCTTCCGATGATCCGGGTCCGGGAATATCGATTTGAAACAGGTCGCCTTTCTCCGGCTGTCCGTCCTTCTCCTGTCCCTGTTCATTCAATAACCAGAATTCGGCAGTGCCCGCTCCGGCGTATTCCTGCCAGGAGTTTATGGTCATCAGGCGTTTCTTAGCCTGTTCATATATAGCTTTGGCTTCCTCCGGAGAAGCACATTCATATTCGTGAATAGTATGAGTAGATGCTCCCTGCTGCTGGGCAGGCAGGTTGCGGGGTGTTAGTTCCTGTGCCATTACTTTTTACTAAATCAGGCAGTAAACGCTGTGCCAACGGCATATTCCTTGCATTTTTATGCTTATGCCGGAAATGGAAATTATAATCATTCGATTGTTGCTGGCCGTGGCCATTGGAGGCCTGGTAGGCTTTGAAAGAGAATATTCCTCTAAGGATGCCGGATTTCGTACACTTATTCTTATTTCGCTGGGCTCAGCGCTTTTTACAATGTTTTCATTGTATATCGCCAATGAAGATCCCGATCGTATTGCCTCCAATATCGTAACTGGTATTGGTTTTCTGGGAGCTGGTGTAATTTTCAAATCCGATAACCGGATAAAGGGCTTAACAACTGCCGCAACGATATGGGTAACAGCCGCGCTGGGCATGGGTGCGGGCGGGGGCTTTTACCTGATCACTATCTCCGGAGCCGCGCTGACCCTGATCGCTTTATTCTTATTTACCCGCCTCGAAGCCGTGATTGAACGATCCAACCAATCGAGAGCTTACCGGATCGT
>JAEYRC010000089.1 GCA_023409675.1 Bacteroidota bacterium | reverse complement strand
TACCGAAATTCATGTCGACTGCCGTTCAGACGAAGACCGGGCCCGGGTTGAGGGAAAAACCCTGGTAAACCAGGACGACCCCCAGGTGATTGAAATCTGGAACAACGTATTTATTCAATTCAACCGGCTGGCCGATGGCCGGCTTGAGCCCCTGCCTGCCAAACACGTAGATACCGGTATGGGACTGGAACGGCTTGTCAGGGTACTGCAGCAAAAAAATTCCAACTACGATACCGACTTGTTTACAGGCTCCATCAGCAGCACGGAAAAGTTGACCGGCCACCGTTACCAGGCCGGTGATTCCCGCTCCGATATCGCGTTCCGGGTGATCGCCGATCATATTCGTGCCATCGCCTTTGCCATTGCTGACGGGCAGCTTCCATCCAATAACGGAGCCGGCTATGTTATCCGCAGAATTCTGAGACGAGCCGTCCGTTACGCTTATTCCTGGCTTGGCGCTAAAGAACCGCTGCTGCATAAACTGATTCCGGGTCTGGCCGAACAATTCGCTGCCGTTTTTCCCGAACTCCGCAAACAGGAAGAATTTGTCACCAGAGTGATCCGGGAAGAAGAAGAGGCTTTTCTGCGAACCCTCGAAAAAGGGCTGAAGAAAATGGATGACCTGGCACAGAAGGCCGCCGGCACCCGCACCATCGATGGAAAGTCAGCATTTGAACTTTACGATACCTATGGTTTCCCGATCGACCTCACCCGCCTGATTGCCAGTGAATCGGGATTAACGGTTGATGAAGCCGGTTTTACCCGGGAAATGGAAAAGCAAAAAGAACGCAGCCGGGCGGCCGCGGATGTGGAGACTGGCGACTGGGTCAATCTGCTTGATGAAACCGGCATTTTTACCGGCTATGAAAAAAGCTCCGGAACGGCCCGGATCATAAAATACCGCCGGGTAAAAACCCCCAACAGTCATATCTATCAACTGGTTCTGGATCAAACGCCCTTCTATGCTGAGAGCGGAGGGCAGGTTGGAGATACCGGTACCCTGACCATTGGTGCAGATACTATCGCGGTAACCAATACCATCCGCGAAAATGACCTGATCCTGCATATTACCGATTCGCTTCCGCAATCGCCCGGCGAGCCGGTGGAAGCGCAGATTGATGAAGCCCGCCGCCACGAAATCCGCAATCATCATACGGCTACCCACCTGCTGCATGCCGCGCTGCGTAAGGTTTTGGGTGAACATGTTACCCAGAAGGGCTCACTGGTGAATGACGAACAATTACGCTTCGACTTTGCCCATTTTTCTAAAGTGACAGATGAGGAAATTCAGCAGATCGAACAACTTGTAAACCAGAAGATCCGGCAGAATATACCGGTCGTAACCCGTGAAATGCCCCGTGAAGACGCGCTGAAACTGGGTGCCATGGCACTCTTCGGTGAGAAGTACGGTGATACGGTACGGGTAGTTATTATCGACCCGCAGTATTCCACTGAACTGTGCGGCGGAACACATGCGGGCAATACCGGCGACCTGGGAATTTTCCGGATCAGTCATGAAACTGCCGTTGCATCCGGCGTTCGGCGTATTGAAGCCCATTGCAGCCTGGCGGCTGAAAACCGAATTTTCGCACAGAACAAGCTGGTCAAACAATTAAACGCGCTATTAAAAAATCCTAAAGACCTGCTAAGTTCAGTTCAACAGCTACAGGAAGATCACCAGGAAATGCGCCGTAAACTGGAACAGCTCGAACAAAAGCAACTGTCGGTACTCGCCGGGGAACTGGCTGCCAAAGCTCAATCAATAAATGGTATTATGTTCATTGGCGCGATAACCGATGTGAGTTCTGCTGACAACCTTAAAAAGCTGTGCTATGATCTTAAAGCCCGTGTACCGGGTTACCTGGCCGTTTTGTGTGCAGCGATCAATGGCCGGGCCTTTGTAGCCATCGGCATGGATGAATCCGTTTCCACGGAACATGGTTTAGATGCATCCAAACTGATCAAAGAACTGGCAGCGCCACTGATCAAAGGTGGCGGAGGCGGACAAAAGACCCTGGCCACGGCCGGAGGACAGGTCGATACGGCGTTACAGCAGGTTATCGATGCTGTTCAGCAAAAGATCGGCGGTTGATTAGCCTGATAATGAGCTTGTAGTACCAAATACTGGGAATAAATTCATCTGACCGGCCGACCTTTCCTGATTGGGAAAATTTCCATTCCAAAATAGTGGATTATATTGTTCCTGGAGTTCCCCCGCCTGTTACATTAGCAATGTCTTTAATTTGTTATTTTACTTTCGTCGATAAAAGTAAAATAACGTAATTCTTATTTTAGTTTCAGGCAAGGTTGAGTTTATTTAAATTCTCCATGGATTTTTTTATTTAGTACTGCTTCCTTTTTCAATTGCTCTTCAAATTCCGTTTTTGAAGCGGTAAAGCGTTCTGAAAAATTGGCCCCTGTGTGCCTTGCCCTGAGCTGAAAATAACTAGGGGACGAGTGGAAAAGTCATGTTAGGATGAATTTGAGTAGAATGTTGTTTAGAATGCCGCAGAGCATGTTGATCAATATCATTTCCTGAGCTCCCTTCTGCCCAATAAACTTCACAAAACTTTTTTACACGAAATTGTTCGTATATCAGAATTATGTCTATATTTGATCTACGAAACTTAACGTAGATCATACTATTAAATTTATTTAACGATGAAAACTTATTTGTTACCCGCCGCCTTATGCATCAGCCTGCTGAGCAGCCAGGTATATGCACAGGAAACCACACAGCGTGAAGCAGCCAAAGCGCAGGAAAAAGCAACTAAAGCCCAGGAAAAAGCGGTTGAAAAACAACGCCGTGTTGAAGAAGTTCGGGTGATCCGAAACCTGCAGGGAGAACCCACGGATATCATCATCCGCAAAAAAAATGATGACGCGGATGTGAAACTGAACATCACTATAAAGGGCGATAAGATCACCGTGAACGGAAAATCCGTTGATGAATTTGAACATGACGACGTATCGGTTGACCTCAACGTCAATCCCAGGGTTTTCTTACGGTCGGCAAGTCCGTTTCGTACCGGTGGACAGGAGTTCAGGGGCTTAACCCGCAGCTTCTCAGAAAACCGAACCTTCCTGGGCGTAAGTACAACTGTTGCTGAGAAGGGAGCGAAAGTGGTGAGCGTTACCCCGGGCAGCCCTGCAGAAAAAGCCGGTCTGCAAAAAGATGATGTTATCATTCGCATCAATGAAACAAAAATCGAAAATCCCGATGGGCTCAGCAAGTTTATCCGTGAACAGAAAAAAGGTGATAAAGTTACCGTGCATGTGCTGCGGAACAATAAGGAACAGAAGCTGAGCGCAACCCTGGAAGAAAATAATACCTTCAATTTCAATTTTGAAATGCCGGAGATTGCCACTCTGGGCAATATGGATTTCTTCATGACCCGTGGACCCCGGCTCGGTATCCGCGCTCAGGACCTGGAAGAAGGGGATGGAGCGAAAATATTAGGCATTGATGAGGATTCCCCTGCTCAGAAATCGGGCCTGAAAGAAAATGATATCATTCAAAGTGTTGATGGAAAGCCGGTAAAATCGGTTGATGACCTGGTAAAAATTACACGGGAAGCCGGCGAAAAATCAAGTTTCGATTTTAAGGTATCCCGTGATGGAAAAACCCAGAGCCTGACGCTGAAGATTCCCAAAAAGCTGAAAACGGCCACACTCTGATTCCGTCTTACACCATAAGCACAACCCCGGCACGAACTGTCGGGGTTGTATTTTTACACAATTACCAACTCTGAATTTATTGAGGTATTTTTGTTTAGTTTATGGCTAAGCAGGATTTTACTGAAACTTATGAACTGGTGGTTGGCCTTGAGGTGCATGCCCAACTGCTTACCAACACCAAATTATTCTGTGGTGATCCGGCCGAATTCGGCGCCGAACCCAACACCCAGGTGAGCCCAATTACACTTGCTCATCCCGGCACTCTACCCCGCCTGAATAAAAAAGCGGTGGAATATGCTATCATGATGGGACTTGCCTGCGATTGCAGGATCAACAGGCAGAATTATTTTGCCCGTAAAAATTATTTCTATCCCGATCTTCCGAAAGGCTACCAGATATCCCAGCACACCACACCTGTTTGCGTTGGAGGTCTTGTTAGCATAACAACCGCCTCCGGTGTTCGTAACATCCAGCTCAACCGCATTCATCTAGAAGAAGATGCCGGAAAAAGCATTCATGATGTGCTGCCCGGGCATTCCGCCATCGACTATAACCGGGCAGGTGTACCCCTGATCGAGATCGTAACCGAACCCGATATTCATACTGCAGAGGAAGCCTATGCCTACCTGACGGAGTTGCGCAAACGCCTTCGGTACCTGGGCATCTGTGACGGGAATATGGAAAAAGGAAGTATGCGTTGCGATGCCAACATATCACTTCGATTAAAAGGAACGTCAACCCTCGGCACAAAGGTGGAAGTAAAAAACCTTAATTCTATCCGCAATGTGAAAAAAGCGATAGAATATGAGGCGGCGCGACTGGCGGCTATCCTGGATGCCGGTGAAACCATCGTTCAGCAAACCCGCAGTTTTGATGCGGCCACCGGAACTACTTTCGCACTTCGGAACAAAGAAGAGGCAAATGATTACCGTTACTTTCCTGATCCGGATTTATCGCCATTTATTGTCAGCGAAGCGGAACTGCAGCGCCTGAAAGCATTATTACCCGAATTGCCCGTACAGCGCAAACAGCGGTTTATAAACCAATACCAGCTTCCTGAATATGATGCCGCTGTACTCTGCGATGAACGGGAAACGGCTGACTTATACGAAAAGATCTGTGCGCAGTCACCGAATTATAAAGCGGCAGCCAACTGGATGCTGGGTCCGGTTAAAGCCTGGTTGAATGAACATAATGGTACAGTTGCTGATTTTCCCGTTACTCCGGAAAAACTGAGTCGGCTTATCGATTTTACCGTTTCGGGTAAGCTGAGTTTTTCTGTTGCCTCTTCGAAAATACTTCCCGCACTGATCAGTTCACCCGGGAAAGATCCCGTTGATCTTGCCCGCGAGCTGAACCTTGTTCAGGATTCCGGAGATGACGAACTGGAAGACTGGGTGCGTATCGTACTGGAAAAATATCCTGAAAAGGTAGCGGAATACCGGAAAGGCAAAAAAGGACTTCTCGGCATGTTCATGGGAGAAGTCAAAAAACTTTCCCGGGGAAAAGCAGATCCCCGTCGCACCACAACAATTCTTGAAAAAAAGTTACAATCCTGAAGCATATGAGATATCCCCTGAATGCCCTTTTCGTGCTAATGGTAATGCTGGCTGCCTGCTCTAAAACTGAACAACGTACCCTGACGATCAACGGCACCGTCAGCAACCTCGAGAAAACCGAAACCTATTTTCCCGGATTGTTCAGGGATTCGCTTCGGCTCTACCTCATTGAAATACCTTTTGCTTCAGATAAAGATCCCGTTGAACTCGATACCGCGGTGGTAACCCTGAGCCAGTCGGACTTCAGCCTGAAAGGACATATAAAATCGCAGGGATTATATGATGTGATGATCGAGAACGGACCGATCATTCCGCTGGTGAACGACCAGGAAGAGATCAATATAGAAATTGATCTTTTTAATCCGGAGCGTTATTATTCGGTTAGTGGTTCACCGGCCAGCGAGAAACTACGGGAATTTATATTTAGTTATACCGAAAAAAGCAATCAGGCTAACCTGGCCTTTAAACGTCTCGACAGTGTAAAGCTATTGCAGGCAGGCGATGATATTGTGATCGCCGCAACCAATCAGAAAAATGTGGCTGTTGAATCGGTCAATCAATACCTGAAAAACTTCCTTACCACGGTAGACAATTCAACGGTTGCGGCTTTTGTATTGGGTACAGCCAGCAATACCCTATCGCCCAATGAGTTTGAATCCATACTGCTGCGTATTGTTCAGAAGTACCCGTCCGATTCAAACCTGCTTTCCCTCAAAGCTGAAATGGATACCCGCAAAGCTACTGCTGCCGCTCAGGCTGCCGCCATGAAAGAATTATGGGTGGGGAAGGAAGCTCCTGATTTCAGTATGCCTGATCCCACCGGTAAGCCGTTAACCCTGTCCTCTTTCCGGGGTAAGTATGTACTGGTGGATTTCTGGGCCAGTTGGTGTGGCCCCTGCCGCTATGAAAACCCCAACCTGGTGCGGGCGCATAATCAGTTCAGGGACAAAAACTTTACGATTCTGGGGGTATCGCTTGATAAGGAAAAAGCGCCCTGGCTGGAAGCAATCAAAGCCGATAGCCTGAACTGGCCACAGGTCAGCGACCTGGCTTTCTGGAACAGTAAAGCGGTTGGCCTCTACGGATTTAATGGAATTCCATATAATATTCTGGTAGATCCGGACGGTAAGGTGATTGCGGAAAACTTACGCGGCGCGGGCTTAAGGGAAAAACTGGAAGAGGTGTTGAACTAAGCCTTACTGATTCATAAAATTGAAAAGCGCGGCAACATCTTTTTCATTCCGAAAATTGAGTTTATTCAATTTCACATGTTCCCTGATCTTATCTTCCTTCCCGGGGAATAATGCCAGAATATCTTTTTGGTTGAGGCGTATCAACTCAAGCTTGTCTTTACTACCGGCATAATAACGGGTGATGGAATTGAAAGTTTTAATTACACCCTGATTGATCTCATTCATATCCGACACATGCCGGATATCTGAACGAAGTAATAAGACAGGCCCATCTGTAAGCAGCTCAACATATTGATTGGGTTTTAAACCTGTTGCCGAATATCCCTTTAGAAAGTACTTAAAGGATGCACTATCATCGGATGGCATAAGCACAAACGATACAATATCTTCTTCAAACTCAAAGGACTCGTTATTCCGCTTGAACAACAGAATATTATTAAATGCATCCAGTTTCAGCTCAAGCAGCGGATAATATCCTTGGGATGTATACGCTTTACCTTTTGTCCAGCTATCGTTAAGAAATGGAGACCCCTTAATTCCTGAATAACGGGATATTTGAAACACTGTGGAGGAAACGGGATCATGTAGTATTGCTTGCTGTGCTGCAACAAAATGGCTGGCGAATAAAAGTAAGAGTAGGGTGATTAAACGCATGAGATGAACGATTGATAAAGAAAAAATAATCTGTTTCAAATTAATAAAAAAAGGGCTGCCAGTATTCGTGGCAGCCCTTTTCAATCAACTTTAATTAGAAATTAGGATTCTGTTGTGTGCGGATCGTAGGATTCGCATCCACTTCCACCTGTGGTATGGGCAGAATTCTTCTGTAATTGCTGTATTCAATAGTACGTGCATCAGCAGGATAATCAGTGCTTCTTACAACCGGACGCATGAGGCGTTGCAGGTCATGGTAGCGCTCACCTTCAAATGCAAGTTCTTTTCTTCTTTCCTCAAGAATATCTTCCAGCAGATCAGCACCGGTAGAGGTGATTTCATCAGCACCGCGACGGCTGGTAATGAAATTAACATACTGACGTGCATCATCTTCTGAAGCAGGCAATGAAGCTTCTGCTGCGATAAGATACATTTCACTGAGGCGGATTACTTTGGTATCGTTACGATCACCATTCAGCGCCGGGTATTTTTCAACCGCGATGATTGGCGTACCACTTGGTTTTGGCCTTGGGGTCATGGGATACAGCTCACGGCGAACATCATCAGCATCGAACAATGCAAAGAACTCTGGATTCACTACATAATCACCATAGTTGCCACCCTGACTGTACAGGTAGCCCAGTGCGTCGAACTGCAGATTGCCTACCGCGTCAGAAGAAACTTCAAAAATAGTTTCAACCTGGTTAGTTGTGATCGCGGGATCCTGCCAGTAAGCAAAATAAGCACCTTCGCTGACGGGAGTGAATGGACCATTATTGATCACATCCAGAGCGGCAGTTTTAGCTTCCGCTTTCATTCCCATAGAAAGCAGCACCTTTGCTTCAAGCGCTTTAGCAGCATACTTACTGAACTGAGAAGAGTTGGTATACTTGCTCATCATGGTAAATGCACTGTTGAGGTCACTGCGAATCAGCGCATATACTTCTTCAATTGTACTTCTGCCGGGTTTCAGGAACGGATCATATGCTGTAATGATGGGAACACCCAGGCCACCAGGATTATCCGTATAGGGCCGCGCAAAGAAACGGACCAGGGTATAATAGGTGAGTGCGCGGATGGCATACGCTTCTCCTTTAATATGATCAACACCTGCAGAAGAAGCGACTCCCGCATTGATGATATTATTAACCCGAAGAATTACGTTATATCCCGATGCCCACATACCACTGGCATCACCATCGGTGATGTTGAAGGTATAGTTGTTATACAGAGTATACCGGTTACCGTTAGTGGCATGCTGATACGTATTATCGGCCATGATATCACCAAGCATAGGTACAGTACGTCCGAAGAGGTTTACAGACCGTAATCCGGCATAAGCTCCGCGAAGCGCGATGTTCAGGTCCGCTTCAGTACCCAGCGCATCGCCGGGAACAACTGCTGTAGGCGGATCCAGTTCCAGGAATTCCTTTTTACAGGAAACAAATGTTGTTACGAACAGTACCAGCAACAACACTTTATATTTAGTTCGAATCATCTTATTAATTATTTAAAATTTTTAGAAAGCAATATTCACCCCTACGGTAACGGTTTTAGGAATAAATACATTCAGGTTTGTTGCGCTGCCTGTACCTTGTTCAGGATCAAAAGCCAGGTTTTCATCTGTTGCAAATGTAAACAGGTTGGTTCCGCGTGCATAAAAGAACACATTGCCCATCTTAATTTTGGAAGCCAGATCCTGTGGCAGGCGATAGCCCAGCTGAACATTTCTCTGACGGATGAAATCACCTTTCGCATACCAGAAGGTTGAAGAGCTTTGGAAGTTATTGTTGCCACCATAGCGGTATTGCGGCATATCGGTAACATCACCTGGTTTTTGCCAACGCTCAAGAACACGGGCAACTTTATTAAAGGATCCTCCGAAACCGGCACCTGCGTAATAGCTTCCCCATGAATCATACACATAGTTACCAAAGTTATAGTAAAACTGCAGATCAAGTGAAAGGCCTTTGTAATTGAAGGTATTGGTGAACGAACCGAAATATTTCGGTAATGAACTTCCAACCAGAGAACGTGCAGCCTGTGCATATGTTTCTGTGGTGGTGGTATGCGTACCATCAGTGTACCATTGTGGACGACCAGTTTCAGGATTTACACCTGCATACTCTCTCAGATAGAAAGTACGTATAGATTCACCCTGGCGTAACAGCATAAGTGTTGAAGTAGGATCAGTAATATCCTGTTCATCAGGCAAGCTGGTAATGGTATTTTTGTTTTGAGCGAAATTGAAATCGACTGTCCAGTTAAAATCTTTCGTGCGAACCGGTACGACATTCAGGGTAACTTCAAAACCCTTGTTTTCCATTTCTCCGATATTAACACTGGTGCTGGAGAAACCTGAAGTTCTTGACAGCGGCAGGTTCAGGAACAGGTCTTCTGTTCTGCGTACATAATAATCCGCGCTTAAGTTAATCCGGTTGTTCAGGAAGCTAACATCAATACCCACGTTGAACGGTTTGTTCAACTCCCATGTCAGGCTGGAGTCACCCACATTAGATGGGAAACTTCCGGGTTGCTGGTTGTAGTTAGCACCGTAGCTGTATAAAGGCAGCCAGTCGTAGTTACCGATATTGGCATTACCATTAACACCATAAGAACTTCTGAGTTTTAACTGGCTGATGAAATCTACATTCTGCATGAATGCTTCCTGATCAACATTCCAGGTTGCACCTACAGACCAGAAATTACCATACTGATTGTTTACACCGAAACGGGAAGATCCATCACGGCGGAAACTTCCGGAGATCACATATTTATTCTGCCAGTTCAGGTTTGCGGTTGCGAACTGCGACAGGAACGAATATTCAGAAATCGTTGCTGAGGCGGTTGTAGGACGAGCACCTACAGATGGATAAACCAATGCTGTTGTAGCCGGGAAATCCTGAGCTTGAACAGAGTTGAAGTATCCTGAAGATTTCTGGGCTTCGTAACCTACCTGAACATTTGTGGAAAGATCGCCATTAGCGGTAATATTCGCATTGTAGTTCAGGGTGTTGGTCCAGATCCAGTTGTAATAACGGGTATAGTAAGAATACGCCCGGCCATTTGATGCTAAACCATCACCATGGAAAGGGTTATTGTACTGATCTTCTTCCAGTACATTATAATCTGAACCATACGCAGAGCGGAAGGTCAGGTTTTTCAGAATTTCATACTCCGCAGATAATGATCCGCGAAGGCTGAACTGGCGCAGAAAACGCTTATCAATTTCAGATAAGGCAATGGTATTGTGCAGACCACCACCTAAAGCGTAATTATATGATCCGTCTTCTCTGAACGCTGAATATGAAGGTAACAGGAAGAAAGAACTCAACACGGGGTTACCGAATGCACCACCTGAAAGGGGTGCACGCTGATTAACCACACCACCATTGACATTAACATTCAGGGTAAGCTTTTCAATTGGCTTATGGGTAATACGCATATTTCCATTGGTTCTTTCCATTTTGGAATTGATCGTAGTACCTTCCTGAACGAAATGACCACCAGATATGAAGAAAGTGGTTTTATCGTTACCGCCTTCTGCACTGATGTTGTATTGTTGTTGTTTACCTTTCTGACGGGTATTTTCATACCAGTTAAAATCAATGCCATTTTCATATCCAAAGTTGGATCTCATGATCGCATCTACGTTATTGGCATTGGCTGTTCCCGCATTCAGTAATCCTTCACGGGTAATGGTGAACCATTCTGCAGCATTCAATGGACGATAGCGGTCATTTTCATAAGCAATATCACTTTGTCCGGCTTCTACATCAAAACGGAAACGCGTTTTTCCACCGCGTCCTTTTTTAGTGGTTACAATGATAACACCATTTGCAGCACGACTACCATAGATTGACTGAGAAGCCGCATCTTTCAATACCGAAATGCTTTCAATATCATTCGGATTCAGTGTGCTGAGCAGGTTTGCAGTAGTTTGCAGACGGGAGGCATCTCCGGTATTGATGGGAACTCCGTCAACAACCCAAAGGGGAGAGTTGCTCGAATTGATCGAACTCACACCGCGGATCAGGATCGCCTGGTTAGCGCCGGGCTGACCGGAAGACGCTACGGATTGTAAACCCGCAACAGTACCCTGTAAAGCACGGTCGATTGAAGTGAAAGGCTGATTCTCGATGTCCTGTCCTTTAACTGTGGCAACCACCCCGGTTAAATCAGCTCTTTTTTGGGTACCATACCCTACAACAACCACTTCTTCAAGATTACGCTCGGAAGAAGTTAAACTTACATTGATAACCGATTGGTTACCAACAGAAACTTCCCGCATTTGCATGCCGATTGCAGTAAATACCAGCGTCGCATTTGCAGGCACATTAAGGGAAAAAACACCAGCCTCATCGGTGGTGGTACCATTGGACGTCCCTTTTATTATTACAGATACATTCGGTAGGGGACTGCCCTGGGCATCCGTAACGGTTCCGCTTACTGAGCGCGTCTGGGCTAACACCTGTCCGCAGAACAATAGCACGGCCATCATACTAAATAGCAGTTTTCTCATGTGCTTGTTTTGTTTAATAAATAATTTAATTACGGGTTTAAGTGCAATTTTAACATTAAGACAGCAGTATTACCGGGAATGCTGCCTTAATTAAATTGTTTTTAATTCAGCTTTAATGTTAACTTTTTGAAAAATCCTGTGCAAGTTGGGAAAGTTCAAAGAATAAATCATCAAAATCAGGAACTATTTTTTCCGCTCTGCGGAAGGCTCCCCAAATCCTTTTTTACCCACAGTTAATAACATAGACGGCAGAAAAATCAGGTTGGTTAAGGTGGCCAGAACAAGCGTCAGCGAGGTTAACCAGCCCAGTCCCTGCGTACCGCCAAAGCCGCTGAAGCAGAATATAACAAAGCCCGCAATCAGCACCAGCGAGGTGTAAATGATGCTTATCCCTGTTTTATGAATCGTATCGATTACCAACGCCTCCGATTGACGAACACCGGCTTTCATTTCCTGTTTGTAATTTACCAGAAACCGAATGGTGATGTCGATGGCTATGCCAAGGGCTACCGAAAAAATCAATACCGTTGAGGGCTTGATACGTACCCCGGCCCAGCCCATTACCCCGGCCGTAATGATCAGCGGAATGATGTTCGGGATCAATGAACACAACAGTATTCTGCCCGACCTGAAAAGGTAGAGCATACAGAGCGAGATCAGCAGAAAAGCCCAGAAAATGCTTTCTTTTAAGCCGTTGATGATAAACTCACTTCCTTCCAGGAAGGTGATGCTGCTGCCGGTATAAATTACCGAATAGGCACTGCTGTCGAACAGTGCGGCACTCCTGCCCTGAAGTGTATCGAGCAGTAAACCCAGCTCTTTGCTGCCCACATCAGCCATATTGATACTGATCCGCGCCTGCTGCCGGTTACTGTCCATAAACCCTGAGCTTAATTTAGACAACATTGAGCCGGATCCGGCATTATTCAGGCTTAAATATCCCGATAAGAAACTGATATCAAAAGCATTCGGGATGCCATAGCTGGCACTGTCGCCATCATAATAAGCCTGACGCGCGAATTTCATCCCCTCCACTATCGAAAGCGGCCGGGCCATATCAGGATGTGCCGCAATAAACGCGGAGAGGGAATCAATTTTTTCGAAAGTCTGCAACGGCTTTACCCTTAACCCGTTTTTACGCTTGGTGTCCACCACAATTTCCAGCGGCATTACCCCGCGAAAATGTTTTTCGAAAAACTTCAGGTCGGTATAGATCTTATCGGTTTTCGGCAGATCATCCACAATATAGCCTTCAGCCCGCAGCTGAAACATCCCTATCACGGAAATGATCAGTACCAATAAGGTGACCAGATAAATCGGGCGTTTATAATGCAGCGACCAGTGCTCGAGGCGATCGAGAATTTTTAACAGCCAGCGGTTATCGAGGTAGCGCGTGTGACGATGACGTGGCTCCGGTAAAAGACTCAGCACTGCCGGAATGAATACCAGGGATATGAAAAAGAGCGCCATGATATTAATACCGGCCACAGCCCCGAATTCATTGAGGATTTCGCTGCGCGTCAACGAAAATACGGCAAACCCTATTGCTGCCGCTACATTACAAAATAGCGTAACGATCCCCATCTTACTGATCATGGCGATAAGCGCCGCCCGCTTTTCGCCTGTTTCACGAAAAGCCGTATGGTATTTATTCAGAAAATAAATACAGTTGGGAATGCCGATCACCACCACCAGAGGCGGGATAAGGGCCGTAAGCAGGGTAATTTTATAGCCCATCAACTGAATCGTTCCCAGACTCCAGATCACACCAATCAGTACAACGGTAAGCGACAGCGCTACAGCGCCCAGGCTTCTGAAAAACATGAACAGGATCAGCGCCGACAATAAAAATGA
>JAEYRC010000383.1 GCA_023409675.1 Bacteroidota bacterium | reverse complement strand
GAACGGTACACAAAAAAGCGCTCTGGCTTCTCTTAAGGGAAGTTGGGAAGCTTATACTATCCTTTCAGGAAATGGTTTGAAGAAAAGATATGACAATATCCTGCTCATCGCCGGTAGTGACCGCCGGGGTCTCGCTTATGGTGTGCTGGAACTATCAGCCCAGCTCGGTGTGTCGCCCTGGTACTGGTGGGCAGATGTTCCGGTAGCCAGAAAGGAAAATATATTTATCCGGAATTCAGTCAATATAACGGATAAGCCTAAGGTAAAATACCGCGGAATATTCATCAATGATGAGGCGCCGGCACTTTCAGGTTGGGCGCATGAAAAGTTTGGAGGCTTCAATTCGGCATTTTATGAAAAGGTATTTGAACTGATCCTCAGGCTGAAAGGAAATTATCTTTGGCCGGCAATGTGGGGTAATGCCTTTTATGCTGATGACAGCCTTTCCATTCATAAAGCCGATGAATACGGTATTGTTATCGGCACATCACATCACGAACCCTTGATGCGTGCACATGATGAATGGCGGCGTTTCGGAAGTGGCGAATGGAACTATGAAACAAATAAAGAAAAACTGCAGCAGTTCTGGCGCGGCGGAATGACGCGTGCCTGGAATGAAAAAATTGTAAGTGTGGGTATGCGGGGAGATGGCGATGAACCCATGACAAGAGAAACAGCTACTGCGCTGCTTGAAAAGATTGTAGAAGATCAGCGTAAAATCATTGCGGAAACTACCGGAAAACCGGCGGATAAAACTCCGCAACTCTGGGCGCTATATAAAGAAGTGCTTGACTATTACGATAAAGGGATGCGGGTGCCGGATGATATCACCCTGCTGCTCTGCGATGATAACTGGGGAAATATCCGCCGTCTTCCCGCACCCGATGCGCCCCCACGTGCCGGCGGCTATGGGATCTATTATCATTTTGATTATGTTGGAGGACCGCGCAATTATAAATGGATCAATACCAATCCACTTCCCCGCATATGGGAACAAATGCACCTGGCCTGGGCATACAAAGCCCGTGAAATATGGATCGTAAATGTTGGTGATATCAAGCCCATGGAATTGCCTGCATCCTTTTTTCTGCATTATGCATGGGATCCGGAACGCACAACTGCCGATTCTATTCTGCCCTATACACGACAATGGGCTGCACAACAGTTTGGTGAACCTTATGCAGAACAGATCGCCCGGCTATTATCGGGCTATGCTAAATATAATGCCCGCCGAAAACCTGAATTGCTGGATGCCAATACCTTCAGTTTCAACTATCAGGAATGGCCACGTGTAGTGATGGAGTACAAACAACTCTTGCAGGAAGCCATGCAAATAGATTCACTGCTTCCGATGGAATATAAATACGCATATTTTCAACTGGTGCTGCATCCAATAAAAGCGATGGCCAATTTATATGAGCTGTATTATATGGTTGCCCTGAACCGGGAAGCCTATAAAAATAATGATGTATCAGCCAATACCTATGCCGACAAGGCAAAAGAACTCTACCGTTACGATTCACTGATCACCCTGGAATACCACCGGCTCAATGGGGGCAAATGGAATCATATGATGAGCCAGACGCACATCGGCTATACCTACTGGCAGCAACCTCCCATTCAGGTGATGCCCGTGGTTTATTATGTTTCGGATGATAGTGCTCATTCAACAGTACCCGTGCGAAAAGTATATGATGTTGCACAGGCTGGTATACCTGAAGCCGTTAGTGGGAATGTATTTTATGAAGATGAGGAGATTGGTGTATCCATCCAGGCTGATCATTATACAAGAGCTATAAATTCTGCAGCCATTCAATGGAAAGTGCTGCCAGATCTGGGCAGAACCGGTTCAGCCATTACGAGTATGCCGGTTACTGCATCGCAGGCGCCCGATGACAGCGAGGGTGCCTACCTGGAATACGACTTTTATAGTTTCAGCACCGGTGACATGATAGTCAATGGCTATTTTTCTCCGACCCTGAATTTTCTTAATGCACCGGAAGGCCTGCAGTTCGCCTTGTCGGTGGATGATTCACCGCCTCAGGTGATCAGCCTGAATGGTGAGGATAAAACCAGTGACCGGGGCATTTGGAACAAATGGGCAGCGGAAAATATAATTATCAAATCCGCACGCTTCACGATAACAAAACCCGGGAAACATACGCTCCGCTACAGGATGATCAGTCCGGGTGTAGTACTTCAGCAATTTGTTCTTGACTTCGGCAGACTTAAGCCCTCATACCTTGGCCCGCCGGAAACACTTCACAATAAAAAAATAGCACAATGAAATCAACACCATTATCTGCTATGGTCGCGTTTATAGCCTGCATGCTACTGACCGCATGTTCAGGGTCGCGAACATCTTCAGCTCCGGAATCTGTTCCGGCCTTACAGGAAGTATTCAAAGATGATTTTCTGATTGGCACCGCGATGAGCGCGGCACAGATCGGCATTCGCCATGAGCAGGAGAACGCGTTGATTAAAAAGCACTTTAATGCCGTAACACCCGAAAACATCATGAAAGCCGAGATCATTCATCCCGAATGGAATCGCTATGATTTCGATATGGCTGATAAACTCGTAAGCTACAGCCAGGAGAACGGCATGCGCCTGAATGGCCATACACTGATATGGCACAGTCAGCTTCCACGCTTTGCACAACAAATTCAATCGGTGGATTCCTTCAGAACTTTTTTTACAGAACATATCAAAACTGTTGCTTCCCGTTACAGCGGAAAACTGCAATCCTGGGATGTAGTGAATGAAGCCCTTAATGAAGATGGAACCATGCGTAAATCAGTATTTCTTGAAAAGCTGGGTGCTGATTATGTTACGGAAGCTTTCCGCCTTACCGCTGAGGCAAGTCCGGGTAC
>JAEYRC010000310.1 GCA_023409675.1 Bacteroidota bacterium | reverse complement strand
GAATCGAAATTTGACGATGCATTTTCCCTGCGCCTGTTCAATGCAGGTTTTGAAGATCTGGATCCGGATAAAATGATTTTTCTCCAAGATGACCTGGAAGAATTAAGATCTTATTCGTTGCAACTCGATGAAGAACTTCGTGGAAAGCAGGTTGAATTTTTTCGGAAACTTGGCGCCACCTACAACAAGCGGGTAAATGAAGCCGGGGAAATCATTAATGAAATTTTAGCTCAGCCACTTGATCTGTATACGACAGACACCTTTATCACGGTGCGAAAGTATGTTCGGTTTCCCGGAACGGTGGAAGAAAAAAAACAGGTGTGGAGACAGTTTCTTACCTACCAGGTACTGAACATGTATGTGAATGTTGCGGATACAGCCTTCAGTCTTTCAACAGTCGATACAGCCCGGGAACACAAAATACGGGATATGGTAAGAAGTGTGCAACAGCGTAATCTTGAACGTATGCGGCAGGCTGGCAGGGAAGAGGAGATTTTCGGTCGTTACCTGAACAGCGCCATTCATCTGCTGGATCCGCATTCGGGATATTTTCTTCCTGTAGACAGAAGGGCTTTTCAGGAAGATATGAGCGGGATTTATTATGGCATCGGAGCCTTGTTACAGGATCAGAACGGACAAATTACAATCAGTGAGCTGATGATTGGCGGTCCGGCATGGCGGAGCGGTGAAATAGAAAAGGGGGATGTGATCATTGCCGTAAAGCAGGAAAATGAACCGCTACAGGAGGTAATCGGAATGTCTATGCCCGATGTAATACGACTCACCCGCGGCAAAAAGAATACAAGTGTTACCATCACTTTTCGGTCGGTTTCAGGCAAGACAAAAGCGGTTAAGCTGAACCGTGAGGCGCTTCAACTGGAAGATACCTTTGCCCGTTCGGCTATAATAGGCGATTCATCGCGCATCGGGTATATCTTTCTTCCAAAATTTTATACCAGTTTTGATGATTCCAGCGGCAGAAGCAGTGCTATGGATATTGCCACCGAAGTAAAAAAGCTGAAAGAATCGGACGTAAAAGGCCTTATCATTGATATCCGCGATAATGGTGGCGGCAGTCTTGAAGAGGTGATCCGTATGGCCGGGCTTTTTATCGGAGAAGGACCGGTGGTACAGGTTAAGTCCAGAGATAATAAACCTCAGATCGCCAGCAGTAACCCGGCGGAAAAGATTTATGACGGTCCATTGCTGGTATTGGTGAATGAGCGCAGCGCTTCGGCATCGGAGATCTTTGCCGCGGCCATTCAGGACTATCAACGCGGTGTTGTGGTAGGTAGCCCCTCTACATTTGGAAAAGGTACTGTGCAGCGCGGTTTCCGGGTGCCGGGAGATGGTTTCAAACTGACCGACGACCTGGGCAGCCTTCACCTGACCTGGCAAAAATACTATCGCGTGAATGGCGATGCTACCCAGGGAAAAGGAGTTATTCCGGATATTATATTACCGGGTCTTTATGCTAATATGGGTATTCAGGAAAAAGACTTTCCCACCGCGCTGCCCTGGGATGAAATTGAACCGGTGAACTATGCCCGTGGCGAAGCGCCTTATATCCCCTTTGTTCAGCAACAAAGCGAACGCCGGCGTGATACGATACCCGCTTTTGAGGTCCTGCACCGAAACCTGAAAAAGCTGGAGGAAAACCAGGTTTACTATCCACTGAACCTGCAGGCCTTCCGCGAGCAACGCCTGGAGATCCGCAATACTTATGACAGCATCCGTTCCAGCAGCATCCGCAAAACCGATCTGCCGGTTCAGAATACCCCCTCCGATGCCACTAAATTATCCGGAAGAGAACAATTTCGCCAGGAGAGTAATGCAGCATGGCTCAACCGCTTGAAACATGACCTCTACCTTCATGAAGCTACAGAGGTGATGTTTGACCTGATCGGTGAGAATCGGGGATAAATTGCAGGCTGCTTCGGGTATGGATAAGGGTAAGGGTATATCACGCATTTAATCCATCTCCTTATCATCTTGCTGTTCGTCTTCCAGTGAGGTACCGCAGATCTTGCAGAAATGGGCATCACGGTCATGCCCTTCAAAACCACATCGACGGCAGACATCATGTCGCTGCTCCCGGTTTTTCAGGGATAGCGCCATTTCTGTGGTAACAATACCGGTAGGTACGGCAATGATGCCATAACCGAGGATCATGATAAAACCCGCAATGAGTTTGCCCACATGGGTAACCGGTACCACATCGCCATATCCAACCGTGGTTATGGTAACAATAGCCCAATAAATACTTTGGGGGATACTGGTGAACCCGTTGGAAGCATCTTCCACCAAATAAATTATCGATCCGAAGATGACCACCAGCATCAGTACGGCCAGGATGAATATGCTGATCTTACGCGCGCTGTTTTTAAGCGCGAATCCTAAAAAGCGCATCTCGCGCAGGTAGTGCCTCAGGCGGAATATCCTGAAAATACGCAGCAGGCGCATAGCGCGCATCACCAGTAAGAACTGCGTTCCGGGAATCAGCAGGCTGATATAGGTTGGCAGAATAGCCAATAAATCAATGATGCCAAAAAAGCTGGTAGCGTATTTTGTAGGTTTCTCCAGGCTTATCCAGCGCAAAATATATTCAATGGTAAACAGAATGGTGAAGATCCATTCGAGCAGGTAAAGCGTGTCGCCATGAATAAAATGCACCCAGGCGATACTGTCGAGCATAACCACGATAATGCTTGCGATGATCAGTACCAGCAGGGTAACATCAAATGCTTTACCCCAGAATGTATCCGCTTCATAAATAATATTATGAATAGAGGCACGCCATTTTTTCGTTTTTGCCATAGAGCATATTTTGATAGCAAAAGTTCCCTTAATGCCTTTAAGTTATATCGTAAAGATCACTTTCTTCAGAAATGATATCCCGGTATTTTCTAAAAAGTTTATTTTGAGAAATGAATCCTATGAATTTTCTTTTTCGGTTAACCACGGGCAGATACCATTTCTTACTGACATCGAATTTTCTGATGATCGATTCGGTGGTTTCATCATCAAAAATTATATCATCCGCACCCACCTCCTGAACGATATCGCGCGCAAGCGTACTATCCGGCTGCTGTTCCACCATTTTCAATTCGATGATCCCCAGGAATTTCTCACCGGCATCCGCAACTGCGATTACCGGTAGCGACTGGCTCATCAGGTTATGCCGTACGGATTGCACCGGCACGTCAGCATCAACCACATTCCGGTCTTCCTCCAGCAGTTCCAGTATGCGGATCGAACTCAACACATTCTGATCTTTTCGGTGCGTGAACACTTCGCCTGACATCGCAAGCTGTTTCAGTTCCATAGAAAAAGGTTCGTAATGTTTTACGATGAAAAAAGACATTGAACTTACAATCATCAGCGGGATAAATAATCCATATCCGTTGGTGATTTCAGCAATCAGAAATATTGCTGTCAGCGGGCAGTACATCACCCCACTTAAAACTCCAGCCATAGCAACCAGGCTGAAATTGCTGTCGGGCAAACGGAACCAGCCCGTACTGGATATGAGACGGGAAAAGAAAAAGCCCAGGAATGCACCGGTGAACAGAGAGGGAGCAAAATTGCCGCCGTTTCCACCACTACCGATCGTAATGCCTGCTGCTATAGGTTTCAATAACACCACCAGGCCGGTGAAGATGATCATGGCCCATTCTTCCGTAAACACCGAAAAGAACCGGGTATTATCAGCTATACGGTAACTTTCGGTATTACCCGATAAGCGAAGAATGTGATCATACCCTTCACCAAAGAGCGAGGGCAACAAGATGTAAATTCCCATGAGTAACAGTCCGCCGTACAACGCACGGAGATAAGGATTCAACGATCGCTGAACCATAAAATGTTCCACCCGCTTGAAGGTTCGGGCATAATATAAGGATACAAAGCCCGTGAGTATGCCCAGCAGGATATAAAACGGAACATTATGATAATTGAAGTTTTCGGCAAGGGTGAAGTTGAACATGAACGATTCCTTCAGGATAATGGCGCTGCAAAGCGCCCCGGTTACCGCCGACAGGATCAGGGGTATGAAATAGCTGACTACCGAACCGGTCAGCAGGATCTCCATAGCAAATATTACCCCGGCTATCGGCGCATTGAATACCGCTGCTATACCGGCCGCGGCGCCGCATCCGATGAGCAGGGTTCTTTCACGATTCTGCAATTCACTGACCCGGGCAACATTTGACCCGATCGCGGATCCGGTGGCTACTATAGGTGCTTCAAGACCAACCGAACCTCCGAGGCCAACCGTAATAGCGCTGGTGGTTACATGTTTGTAGGTATGACTGAGGGGTATAACCGAAAATTTCCGGGCTATACTTTTCAATACCATTGGTATGCCGCGTTCAATATGCCCTCCATAAAAATGGCGTATGATGAAGACCGTTAAAATCAACCCGGTAGTGGGAAATAACAGGAACGCGATTTTGGAAACCGGAATGGTGCTGATGGTTACCTGAAGGTAATGCACCATCATTTTCAATAGCACTGCCACCAGTCCCGATATCAGCCCGGTCAAAGTGGCAACAATCAATATATACTGTACACGCTGAACCCGATCTCTTAACTGCCGGGTGATAAACGCATATAACAGTTTCAGCGTTTTCATTCGTAGCGACTTGATTTGTTCAGTTTATCCAGCGCCTTGGTACTAAGTTTTAGTTCGGGAGCTTTCAGCAGATCATCCAGTTGTTCTACAGAAGTCGCACTGGCGATCGGTGCGGCCACCTGGGGTTGGCTTAACAGCCAGGCCAGTGCAATGGTTGCCGGTTGTACCGCATAATCCCGGGCCACCTGATCGAGTGTTTCTACAATTCTCCAGCCCCGCGGCGTGAAATATTGCTTTACGCGTTCGCCGCGTGAACGCTGATGAGTATCCTCCAGCCCACGGTATTTGCCCGTTAGAAATCCTGAAGCCAGCGAATAATAGGGTAGTACAGAAAGATTGTTTTTTTCGCAGAGGCCCGCCAGTTCAGTTTCATAGGGCTCACGATCGTACAGGTTATAGCCTGGTTGAAGTGTATTGTAACGTGGAAGCGCCAGTTCATCACTGATTTTAAGCGAAAGCTCCAGGCGGTCCGGTTGAATATTTGATGCCCCTATCCAACGCACTTTACCCTGTTCCACCAAGGTCGCGAATGCGCGAAGTGTTTCTTCCGGATGAGTGGTCAGGTCATCATAATGAATTTGGTAGAGGTCGATATAATCTGTTTGAAGTCGCCGGAGCGAAGCTTCTACAGCATCCATAATATAGTTTCGGCTCAGATTTTTAGGCCCGCCCCGAACCATGGAGGAACCTCCTTTAGTAGCAATGATCACATTATGGCGGTTCGAACGTTCGGTCATCCATTGTCCGATGATCGTTTCAGATTCACCACCGGTGTTCCCGGCAACCCAGTTGGAATAAACATCCGCGGTATCAACCATACTGAACCCCGCGTCGGTGAAATGATCGAGCAGGCGGAATGAAGTTGGCTTGTCTGTTGTCCAGCCAAATACATTACCCCCAAATACTAAGGGAGCAATAGAAATAGCGGTATTGCCTAAAATTCTCTTTTCCATTCAATGAAGTTAATTCAAATTGATGGCTGCAGGCAAAGGAAACGATTATGGCCGGTTAATACATTACAGCGGAAATAAAATCCTGAAGGTAGCGCCTTCATTTGGTACACTTTCAGCAACAATGAACCCTTTATGATTGAGTACCACTTTTTTGGCAATGGACAGACCTACGCCCGTTCCGGAATATTCGTTGTTGCCGTGCAGCCGGATGAATACATCAAAGATCCGTTCACTGTCTTCGGGTTTGAAGCCGATACCATTATCTTTCACTTCAATCCGATAAAATTTCTGCAGTGCTTCCTGCCCGGATAACATCAGTCCTGTGGCGCGACCTTCAACAATATCCGACGTTATAGATATTGCCGGCGACTGATTTGGCCGATTGTATTTTAAGGCATTGCTCAGCAGGTTCAGGAAGAGTTGCTGGATCTGTCGTTTATTTCCATTGATTACCGGTAAAGGATCTATATTGATCGTGGCCTTTTTTTCTTCAATTTTAATTTCCAGATCCTGTAGTACGGTTTGCAGATTTTCATTCAGGTCTATCGGTTCACGTTCGGAAATGCCTTCGCTTACATGCGAATATTCGAGCAGGTCGTCAATCAGGGTACGCATCCGTATCGAAGCATGATCCATCTTGTCGAATAATGCTGTTTCCTCATCTTTCAGGCCGTGCTGTAATTTTTTGCGTAACCGGTCGGAAAACAATTGAATTTTGCGAATCGGTTCCTTCAGGTCATGGGAAGCGGCATAAGCGAATTCTTCAAGGTTGGCATTGGAACGTTTTAGTTCTTCTATGGTGCGTTCCAGCTGAATCTGCGCCTCCTTTATTGAAGTGATATCTGTGAAGATATGTATCAGGTGATTTTCATCCATCCTCGATACGGTTACCTCAAGCCATTTCTTGGAAAAATCGAGAAAATATTGTGAAAGGGTAGGCTCGCCGGATTTCAGGGTGTGCATGCACTTTTCAAAATAGTCAGTTTTGGCCAGTTCCGGATCGAGTTCCAATGCCGTTTTAGTAAGATAGATATCCTTTGGCAGGCCTGTGAATTTTACCGCGGCCTCATTGGCAATAATGGTATAGGCATCATAAACTTTACCTTGTTCATCGCGGATCATTTCAGTAACAGAGATCCCGTTGGAAGAGTGGGTCAGAATATTATCGAGCAGGTTATTTTGTTTCTGCAACTCAGCCGTTCGTTCGATCACGCGCTGCTGAAGCAATTGTTCACTCTCTTCTATTTTTTTCAGGTACAGGGCCTGATGGGTTACATCGATAGCGACAGCTATTACGCCACTGATATCCTTATTCCCTTCCCGAAATGGTTCATATACATAGTCAATATAGACAGTTTCCGACTTGCCATTTCGCGGTAACATAATAGGCACATCATGATCCTGTACGGTTTCCCCTTTGAAATACACTTGTTGCAGTTTTTCTTCAAAACCCTGGTTGCGGGCTTCAGGCAATACTTCAAAGATTGGCTTGAACTGCATTTCTTCTGAAGACCTTCCCCATAGTTCATACATCTTTTCATTGGCGATTTCGATAATATATTCGGGACCTTTGAAAATACACATGGCTACAGGAGTCTGCAGAATAATATTGCGCAGGTTATTTTCACTCTGGAAGATCCTGCGCGCGGCCAATACCTTTTCCGTGGTTTCGGTACAGGCACAAAATACTCCCATAATTTTACAGTTTTCATCGTAAACCGGGCTGTACGAAAAGGTAAAATAAGTTTCTTCCAGATAGCCCGTTCTGTTGATCTGCAGGGGTTGATCTTCTGACCAGTTGGCTATCCCCTCCTGCATTACCTGGTTGGCCAGGGGACCCACTACATCCCAGATCTCCTTCCATACAATCGGGCCGCGTTCACCAAGCGCCGCAGGATGTTTATCGCCGGTAATGATCCGGTAAGCATCATTATAAATTGTGATAAGTTCAGGTCCCCACCATACAAACATGGGAAAACGCGAATTAAGCAGAATATTGACCAGTTGTTTCAG
>JAEYRC010000228.1 GCA_023409675.1 Bacteroidota bacterium | reverse complement strand
CTACCCTTCTATCAGTCTTGGAGCTGTAGATTTATCCATGTTTGAAATGATGTGGGGTTATACGATGTTTCCTTCCGGTGGTTTCAGCACCAAGCCGGTGTATATCACCCGTATTGAAGATAAAAATGGGAATGTGCTGGCCCGATTTGACACCGAACGCAAGGAAGTGCTTAGCCAGCAGACGGCCTATACAATGACAAAAATGCTGCAGGGTCCGGTAGATATCGGTACCGCGGCAGGCCTTCGTTCACGGTTAGGCGTAGCCGAAATGGGCGGTAAAACAGGAACCACCAACGATAATTCCGACAGCTGGTTTATAGGGTTTACACCGCAGCTTTCTGCCGGGGTATGGGTAGGCTGCGATGATCGTTTTGTTCGTCTCGAGAGCAACCTCGGTTATGGTGGTCGTGCCGCCATGCCGATCTGGGAATATTTCTTCAAAAAAGCGCTTGCCGATAAAACGCTCGGACTCGATAAAAACCTGGCATTTGTTCAGCCGGAGAATATGAAGATTGAATCTATTTATGATTACATGGAAATCATCGACCGGCTTCCTCCTCCGGGTGCAGAAGGAACGGATGTCGGAAATGGACTGGCTGATGAATATCTTTCAACACCGGAAGAAGTACCTGTAGAATCCAAGTTGTCTTTTGAAGAGAAAAAGATTTTGGAAGAAGCCGGCGGCAAATCGAAAAAAGCTGATGATAAGAAAGCGCCTGCAAAAGACAGTACCGATGATCAGGACAAGAAGAAAAAGGGATTTTTTAAACGGATTTTTGGAAAGAAGGATGAATGATCATACGTATTCAATGATACAGCGTGCTTGAGGTAACGGCCTCAATCGCAGGACAATGCAATGGATGATCAGGATTTGATTTCCAGTCCTGCAAGCTGAAGAAATTTTGAGGCTACCGTAGCAATATTGAACTGGTCAATATCTTTCACCATTGTTTGACCGGAATAATCTCCGTTCAGAAACTGTTGTATCAATGCTGTATTCAGTTTGTTACTGTTAACAGAAAGGATCGGACGCCGGGAAAGCGCATAATCGATAAGTTTACTGGGCGACTGCAACCCTGAATTATTTTCAAGGTTTACCAAAAAATCAGCAGCGCTGAGTTCAGCCAGCAACGCTTCACGGGGAATATAATCCCGCACTTCCAGTTTATCTCCCAATCGATCCGTATATTCCTGAATCAGTGCTTTGCTTTTCGTAAAAATGATGAATTTAAAGTTCGTATCCAGTGTACTGAGATAATCCAGCAAGGGACGGGGGTCGCGAATATTTTTATAGAAAACGCCTGCATAAATAAAGGTCGGCACTGCATTGCCCGCCTTGTATTCCGGAACCTTAACAGAGAAATCGAATCCCTGGGGGATCACGTGGATTTTAGAATGAAATTCGGGATAGTATGCCGGAATGGCTTCAGCAATAGGTACAGTGATGTAGTCGGCTTTCCGGCAAAACCATTTCTCAACATATTTGAAATAAAATGGTTTCTTCAGAATTTTGTTACCCATATACGGATCCCCGCAATCGGCTATCCAGCAGGCAGAAAACGCTTCAGGCTTTGCTGTTTTTGCCCAGGCTGCACCCCAGTGTAAGGGAAATGGTACAGCAACGGTAACAAGAAGATCAGCAGGACCGGTTTTCTGCAGTAGTTTTCTGATTCGGAACATCAGCTCCACATCCGGAAATTCGAGCAGATTATTAAACAGGCGGGTCAACGCTTTGAGGATAAAGCTGTCTTTCCGTTTACCGTCACTGTTGAGCGTGGCAAACTTCATTTCCCCGATATTCCTGACCTGGATATTATGCTTTGCGGAAAACTCCGTATAATCATACCGACCCATTACCGCATATAATTCAACCTGGTAACCGCGGGCGGCAAATTCTTTTGCCAGCTCAGTTGCCCGTGCCGCACGGGGTGCTTTGTTCGGAAAAATGGTGCGGGAAATAATTATGATCCGCTTATTGTTCATCGAGGGATATTAAGTGCTGCACAATTCTTTCTGCCGATTTTCCATCCCACAGGGGCGGTATGGCGCCGCTTTTACCGCCGGTGCTTAAAAGTTCTTTAAGTGATTGGGTTAATGCTTCTGTTTGAGTACCAACCAGGGTATTGGTACCTATGGTAATTGTTTCCGGCCGCTCCGTATTATTGCGTAAGGTCAGGCAGGGAATGCCCATGACCGTTGTTTCTTCCGTAATACCACCCGAATCTGTAATAACCGCAAATGCATTTTTTACGAGATAATTAAACTGAAGATATCCTAGTGGTTCTACAATGATCAAGCGTGGATTTGACTGACTCAGACTGGCAAAAATCTTTGCTGTTCGCGGATGGATGGGAAATATGATGGGCATATCGCCGGAATTTTCCAATATCGCGGTGATCAAACCGTTCAGTGTATCTACCTGGTCAACATTTGCCGGCCGGTGCAGTGTAAGTACGAAATAATTTCCCTGCTTCAGGTTCAGTTCACCATAAAAATCGGGAGGAGTGAATAAGGGCATGAACTTCTTCAACGTATCGATCATCACATTTCCCACAAAAAATATCGCCTCATCCTTTACACCCAGTTTGCGCAAATTCTCATTTGCAAACTCGGAGGTAGTAAAAAAGTAATCAGTGATACTGTCGGTAACCATGCGATTAATTTCTTCAGGCATGGTAAGGTCGAACGAACGAATACCCCCTTCCACGTGTGCCACTTTCGTATTGAGCTTTTTGGCTACAATAGCACAGGCCATCGTGGAGGTAACATCACCAACAACAATCACCAGGTCGGCCGGATGCTGCATAAGTTCCTTCTCGAAAGCGATCATGATTGCTGCAGTCTGTTCAGCCTGTGATCCTCCTCCACATTCCAGGTTTACATCCGGCTGGGGAATGTTCAATTCTTCAAAGAAGGTTTCGCTCATCTTTTTATCGTAATGCTGGCCGGTATGCACGAGGCGGTAGGAAAGCTTTGCTCCACCCGCAACTGCTGCGCTGATGGCATGAATGATAGGAGCAATTTTTATAAAATTCGGCCGGGCACCTGCGATTAGCGTAATTTTCATGGTAATTGATTTTCAACAGTATACGTACTGCATCGGATTTTCTGCAACAGTAAAAACCGTTATCAGAAAATTGTCAAAAAAACGCAAAACTATTGTTTTTATTGGATGATCCCCGATTAATCTGACCCGGACACCATTTTCCCTGATTGATTACGCGAGAATAGAGTATTTGCCTGGTAATTAAACACCAGGTTTTCCGGTGTAAATACCATTTAAGGTCCGGCATAAAAATGTGCAGCTACAGTGTCGCCGCTACAATTACTTCAGTGAATTCAGGTTGGCAGCAAGGCCGATACTATGGAAAAAGCGATATGCGGATGTTTGAGTAACCGGAATACGGTATTGAGAATTGATCAAAAAATAGGCTTCATCAAAGAAACTGATCTGAATTCCCACTCCGGCAGGAATAAAGGCGCCATAATATCCGGCGTGTTTGGAAACCCCTACCCCTAATTGCACATAAGGAACAAACCAGTAATCGTTGGTGAGCATTTTACCCCGAACAGAAGCATCGATCTCGAGATTCAGTGCATCGTTCCCTACAATTTCCCGGTCGCGCAGATTTATCGGAGCCACAGAAGCTGCCAGCATTCCGGAAAAATCGAACTTTGAACCCAGGCCTTGTGTATAACTCACCGCTAATCCCGGACTCATTAGTTTGAAATTTCCGAAATTCTTATTGGCAAGTGTTGAAGAAAGTGATGAATTACGAATCTGAGAGGCTGAGGACACATCGCTGAGAAAATAATGAATACCGAATGTTGGAGGCTGAATATTGCTTTTTTGCTGGGCAGCAACCCCGAAAACCAATAGTATTCCGATAACAGAACCAGCGATTTTTTTCATATTTGACGATTTAGGAGAAAACAAAAATACTGGCAAGAAATAACATGGTGAAATAATTTAATCCTCAACCGGTTTTTCCTTTCCCAGTACCTCCACCTTAACCCGGGCCAGTCCTTTGCTGATTAATCCGAGTTTTTCTGCGGCTGCCCGACTCAGATCTATTACCCGCGTATTGCGGTAATGCAGGCGGTCATTGATACGAACTACAACACTCCGTTTATTTTTAAGATGGGTAACCCGCACCCAGGTATTGAAGGGCAGGCCATTGTGCGCTGCGGTTAATTCTTTTTCGGCATACAACTCGCCACTAGCCGTTGGCCTACCCTCGAATTTACTGTGGTAGTAGCTGGCGACTCCAAATTGCAGTTTCTCAACATTCTTCACCCGCTGAGGCCTAAGCGTATCCGAAACCGGATTCATCGCCTGAGCAGAGGCCTGAAGACAGAGCAGCAATAGCAGATACAGGTAACGCATACTAGTATAACGCAGGATCGGCTGTAAAATTTCCCGGTATGATTTCTATCAATTTCCGAAAAATATCCGGCTATAGGAATGATACAGCAGGCATTATTTTTTCAGGTTAGATGATATGGAACCATTTATATCAATTTATTGAAATACGCATACCCGTTCATTATCTGGTACCAACTTCAACTTATTGAAAATTGCTAATGGCAACATCCCCCGGTAATATCTGGACTGCAGGTCATTCAACGCGATCCGCGGAAGATTTTCTGACGATCATCCGATCGTTTGACATACAACAGATCGCTGATGTGCGGCGATATCCGGGATCAAAAAAATATCCGCAGTATAATAAAGATGAATTTCGGGCATGGTTAAACGCTGCAGGTATTGCATATGTTCACCTGGAAAACCTGGGCGGAAGACGAAAACCACTTCCGGATTCAAAAAATACCGCATGGCGACATACCGCATTCCGGGGATATGCTGATTATATGGAGAGCACAGACTTCGCGGCAGCCTATCAGCAGTTGGAAATCATCGCTTCCGGAATGCGCACAGCCATAGTTTGTTCAGAAGCGGTGTGGTGGAGCTGCCACCGTGCATTGATAGCGGATATGCTTAAATTCCGGGGCTGGACCGTATTCCACATCATGTCGGAAGGAAAGGCTAAAGAACATCCGTATACAGCACCGGCATCTATAGCTAATGGTATTCTTCATTATGGATGAAATGATTGAATGCCTTGCGATTGATGCAGATCACGCATTGTATTGATCAGGGAAGATTTACTATTGTATTCCATGCACCTAATGCTGACACTAAGGCTTATCCCGCAGATAATCCAGCACCACCCGGGTCATGGATTCCTGTTCAGTCAGATGTCCATGCTGAGCCTCTATATTGATATATGGAATTTTGCGGAGTCCACAGTATACCGATAAAGAACCATCATCCTTAACATTTCCGGACTTCTGCAAAACAGCGTTGAATCCTTTTGAACGGGCATATTGAAAAAAACCATGGTCTGTTGTATAGAAGAAATTATCCGGATCATGATCAGGATTAATATGCAGTTCTTCCACATCAGGTGCATCGGGGCCTCCCGGGCCATAGCCCAGAACAGAATAATTGGCTTCGGTATTATTATGCAGGGCAATGACTATACCGGCCTGGTTAAAAAAATTGCGTTTGAGTTTTTTAGCATGTCGGTTCACCATTCTGACGGCATATGGCCTGACTTCATCCGAATTGCGCTCCAGGGTTAGCCGGATCCCGTCTTTGGTGAACATCCTGTTAGGGTCAACCGAAAAAGTGCGGCCGCGCTGTTTGAATTCGAGATTACGCTGACCCCGGTAACGCAGTTCAACCAGTCGATAATCGGTATAAGCGGGCAGGACTGATTTCGCGGCATCCAGTGATGTACGCTCATTTTCATGCAGGTTGATGAAAACAGCTTTTCGGTATTCGCCTTTGATAGTAGTAAAATAGCTGATCACATCATCGCCCAGAGGGAACCGGAATTCTTTAATCCGGTCTGCCGGCTGACATTGCGCATTTAGGTAAAGCAACAAAGATATTCCAAGGGCTATGCTGAACCGCATAAAAAAACTTTTGCTGAAGTTCGGGTAAATTATTGAAAGGTTGCCAGGGGACGGTAGTTATAGAACCCGGGTTATCCTTTGTTCGAGTAACAGCATATCGGCAAGTACACAGGCCGTCATAGCCTCCAACACTACCGGAACCCGTAAAGCAATACAGAGGTCGTGTCGTCCTTTAATTGAAAATGGCTCGACCTGGTTGGTTTCACGATTAAAACTCTGTTGCTCTTTGGGAGTAGATGATGTGGGTTTAATCGCAATCCGAAATACGAGTTCATTCCCGTTGGTTATTCCGCCCACTATTCCACCCGCGTGATTGGTGGTGGTTTTCCCGAGGCTATTCTCGATCGGATCATTATGCACGCTACCCAGCATGGATGCCGCTTTAAAGCCAGTTCCAAACTCTATTCCCCGTACTGCAGGAATGGCGAAAACGGCGTGACTGATCAGGGATTCCGCAGAGTCGAAAAAAGGTTCTCCCAGTCCGGGTGGTAACCCACTGACCCGGCATTCCACAATGCCACCTACCGAATCCTTCTGTTCTATCGCATATTGCAGGCCTTCTTCAACATTTGAAAATCCCCCCACTTCTTTGAGCTCAGCATGGATACTGATGGATTCGGTTTTTTCATTCTTCGCGGCAGCAAGTAGCTTTTTAGCGATAACTCCTGCGGCTACCAATCCTACAGTTAATCTTCCACTGAAATGTCCGCCACCACGATAATCCTCAAAGCCCCCGAATTTTTGCTGCGCTACCAGGTCAGCATGACCGGGTCGTGGAAAAGCCCGCTGTTTTTCGTAATCTGCCGAACGGGTATTGTTGTTTGCAAAAAGAATAGTGATGGGTGCACCAGTGGTGGTATTATTGAAAACTCCGGTACGGATCTCCGGCAGATCAGCTTCTTTTCGGGGTGTTGTGCCCTTTTGCATGCCTCCTTTGCGGCGTTCAATATCTTCCGTAAAATCAGCTTCCAGTAAAGGCAGTCCCGCAGGACAGCCGTCGATAATCACTCCGGCATTGGAACCATGTGATTCTCCAACTATACTTATTCTGAATATCCGTCCAAATGAATTCAAAATGAATAATTTAATGATTATTATATCATGTATCAGTGACCTGGATACACGGGTATATTTGTACGTTAGATTTTGCTGTCGCCATATCAGTGTTCAATCTCAATAATCGCGTTCAGCGATTGCATATCACGATAAAATTCCGGGTAGGATTTATCGATAGCGCCCGCATCAGTGATTCGTGTTATTCCTTCAGCACCGATTCCGGCAATGGCACCTGCCATAGCAATGCGGTGATCGTGGTGTGAAGAAAGTTCAGCACCTTTTATATGATTGGTGCCCTTCACCTGCATCAGGTTATCGTTCAGCACTATCTCCACGCCCATCTTACCAAACTCCTGCTGAAGCGCCAGTCCACGATTGCTTTCTTTATGTGCCAGCCGGTTAACACCCGCCAGTGTACTGGTACCATTGCAGCGTGCGGCCAGTGCTACGAGTGGTGGAAACAGATCAGGGCAGTCGGTGGCGTCAAATTCGAACGCGTTCAGGGGAGCGTGCCGGGTTAAAAATACGCCATCTTTTTCAGACCATGCTGCGCCGGCAAGGCTTAGCGCATCCAAAATCGCCTTATCGGCCTGAGCCGAAGAAGCATTTAATCCCGATACTGATATGTTTCCATATAAAGCCCCTGCAACAAGCAAAAAAGCCGCACCGCTCCAATCACCTTCTACGCTATAGTTAAGCGGTTTCAATTCACCCGAATTTTCGGGAAAATGAAACACCTTGTAATCTTCATGCACGATACTGATGCCGGCATGTTGTAAAAGTTCCAGTGTCAGGTCGATATAGGGTTTACTGCGCAGGTTGGTTACGGTTATAGGATGACGGTGAGCATCAACTGAAGCGGCATAAGCCAGAAGCAGTCCGGTTAAAAACTGCGAACTCAGTGATCCGTCGACTGTAATGGAAGCCGGCCGGAGCGGACCCTTTATCTGCAGTGGCAATCTTCCTCCGGATGATTGTATGGAAATGCCCAGCAACGGAAATATCTCATCAAAAAAATTCATGGGCCGGGTGAGCAGGCTACCACTACCGGTGATGGTAAGGGAATTTGTAGACAATGCTGCCAGTGGAGTAAACATGCGGATACCCAGGCCGCTTTCGCCACAGTTAAGGGTAGAGGATACCGGTTGCACGCCTTCACTGCTGATCTGCAGCGAACCGTCATCGAGCCGGATAACCTTTGCTCCCAATCGCTGGATCACATCAAGCGCAGCCTGGTCATCATTGGAGATACCGGGGTTCTGCAATACAGAGGTTCCCTTTGCCAGTAAGGCAATTGCGCAAGCCCGTTGCATAGCGCTTTTAGATACCGGTGCATTAACAGATCCGGATAACGGACCTGACCGAACGGTTACGATCATAGTATTCAGTTATAGAGTCGGTGAATAGTGTCTATAGGGAAGGGATATACGACCCCTTTGCCGATCTTTTCCAATAAAATAAACCTTATATCCTTACCGGTTTTTTTCTTATCCATTTGCAGTATGCGGAAGGCCTCTTCCCGGTCAAAATCCATTTCAACAGGCAAACCATACTGTTCAAGCACTTGCGTCAATTTCGCCTTATGCCTGAATTTCAGTATTTCCTGCGAGAAGCCCGCGGCGATGACCATCCCCAACGATATGGCATGGCCATGAGGCAGACCGGCACTTGTTTCAATAGCATGACCGAAAGTGTGTCCGAAGTTCAGCAACCGACGTTCTCCCTGTTCAAATTCATCGCGTTGAACAACCCGGGATTTGATAATCGCGTTTTTCCGGATAAGTGAAGACAGGTCAGTCTTCCTGCGCATAAAATGCTGAATGGATGCCTGCTGAAGTTCACGGAACATGACCGCATCTTTGATGCAGGCATGTTTGATAATTTCTGCAAATCCATTTATCCATTCTTCGTCGGGCAGGCTGCGCAAAAGGTTTACATCATAAAGAAGAAAATCGGGCTGTCGGATGATACCTGCCATATTTTTATACGGTCCGATATCAATGCCATTCTTTCCACCAATTGAAGCATCAACCATTGCCAGAATGGATGTCGGTATGAAGCCGAAAGCAATACCTCTCATATAAATTGAGGCAACATAGCCGGTCAGGTCTGTAACTACCCCACCTCCCATACCAATCAGAACGGTCTCGCGGTCAGCGCCCATTTCAATCAGTTGCGAAAGGATATGATCTACAGTTGACTGGATCTTGTGCTGCTCACCCGCGGGAATGATAATCTGGCGAAACCCACGCAGTTTAGCGCTATGAGCTTCCGCAACATGTTCATCAGTAATGACAATAATGTTTTTCCGGTCGGTAAGTTTTTTTAGGTCCGAAAGGGAAGCATCAAAATAATAGTGCACCTTTTTACTGGAAAACTGAAAAGACTTTTTGGTCATAAGCGATACTACCGGTTCATAATCCTGTTCTGATGATTGATGCTTTCCATATGCACCGCATCGAAATATTTGCTGATGAATTCGCGGCTCAGTCCGAGATTTTCACCTTTGCTGAACGCTCTTTCCAGTATTTCATTCCAGCGGTTGGTTTGAAGAATGGTAACGTTGTTATTCTTTTTGAATTCGCCGATAGCATCAGCGATTTTCATACGCTGGCCAAGGATCTGAAGGAGCTCGTCATCGAGATGATTGATCTGCTGACGAAGCCGTTCCAGCGCTGCATGATAGGCTTCTGAATCCAGGTCATCTTTACGCCAGATAATTGTTTCGAGCATTTCAGCCAGGCGGTTTGGCGTAACCTGTTGTTTCGCATCGCTCGAGGCATTATCGGGGTCGATATGACTTTCGATCATGAGGCCGTCGAAATCCAGGTCAATGGCTTTCTGTGCCACATCGAGCAGGATATCTCTTCTGCCGCAGATATGAGAGGGATCATTGACGATCAGCATATCGGGGTTACGACGTTTCATTTCAATAGCCAGGTGCCACATCGGGGCATTACGGTATTCATTATTACCATATGAAGAAAAACCGCGGTGGATCAGGCCAATAGACTTAATACCTGCCTTAGCGACACGTTCTACCGCTCCGGTCCAGAGTTCAAGATCAGGATTGATCGGGTTTTTAATGAGTACGGGAACATCCACACCTCGTAACGCGTCTGCCACTTCCTGAACACTGAAAGGGTTAACCGTAGTTCGTGCACCGACCCATAATATATCCACATCAAAATGCAGCGCATCTTCTACCTGCTTGCCGGTGGCAACTTCAACGGCAACGGGCAAACCGGTTTGCTTTTTAGCCTGCTGTAACCAGGGAAGTCCTTTCGTACCAATCCCTTCAAAACTCCCCGGCCTGGTGCGGGGTTTCCAGATCCCGGCCCGTAATACGTCCACTTTGCCGGTATCGGCTAACTGACGGGCGGTTTCAAGTACCTGTTCTTCTGTTTCGGCACTACAGGGCCCTGAAATGATCAGGGGCTTTTTCTTCATTACATCCGTGATGGATGTCTTTGCTTCGGCGGTTTGCTGCATACGTAAAATTTATTGCTGGTAACTGAATACTGTTATCGGCTGTTGGCGTCGTTCATCCGGATTCTTCTGCCCTTATAATTTTTCCCATCGATCGCCCGGATCATTTGTTTGGCGGCTCCCTTATCGATTTCTATCCAACTGTTCATTTCTTTCATATCAATGCGGCCGAGTACTTCTTTTTTCAGATCGCTCATGTCGAGGATAAACTGAAGAAAGCTGGCTTTATAAAAACCATCCTTCGTACCCAGGTTAACAAACAGACGTGCCATATCATCACCGCGCCTGAAATCCCTGAAACCGCGTTCTCCTCTTTCACCAAAGCTGCGCCCGGCTCCCCGCTCGTCGCGTCCGGATCTGAACCTGTCCAGCGGCTCCCTTACCCGTTCCCGAACGTTCAGGTCTTCGGCATTTTCGTAATATTTCAGGAAACGGTCGAATTCCATGGTCGTCAGCCGGCGAAGGATTTCTTCTTTGGATACTTCAGCGAACTTCTCTTCGATCATCGGCATGTAGGTGTCCACTGCTGCGTTGGAAATATCTGCCTGCAACAGTTTATCCATGAACTGATAGAATTGTTTACGGCATACATCCTTACCACTCGGAATTTCCAGTTTGCTGAAACGGGCCTGAACCATGCGTTCTATCTGGCGCAGTTTCCCAATCTCACGGGTATGTACAATCGACATACAGATCCCGGTGTTGCCTGCGCGACCGGTTCGGCCGCTGCGGTGTGTGTACACTTCAACATCATCCGGCAGTTCATAATTGATAACATGAGTGATGTCTTTAACATCTATTCCCCTGGCCGCGACATCGGTAGCGATCAGCAACTGAAGTGTTTTGTTCCTGAATTCAGTCATCACTTTATCGCGTTGCTGCTGGGTCAAATCGCCATGCAGCGCGTCTATATCATAGCCTTCACGGGTTAAACGCTCTGCAATATGCTGCGCATCAACTTTGGTACGGGTGAAAATGATACCATAAATGCCGGGATTGAAATCAATGAGCCGCTTCAGTGTTTCATAACGGTGCTGAGCAGTCGTAACATAGTACTGGTGATCAATATTCTTATTCCCGGTATTCACTTTACCCACAGTGATCTCCAGTGGGCTATCCATATATTTTTTGCTCACCCGCCTGATTTCCGGTGGCATGGTTGCACTGAACAACCAGGTGGAATCGCGCTCGGGTGTATTCTGCAATATGAATTCAATATCTTCCTGAAAACCCATATTCAGCATCTCATCGGCCTCATCCAATACTACATACCGGATCTTTTCCAAACCGATGGCTTTCCGCTCTATCAGGTCGATCAACCTGCCGGGAGTAGCCACTACGATCTGAACGCCACGCTTGAGTTCGCGGATCTGACCACCTATGGGCGTTCCCCCATATACGGCCAGTACATGCATACCCGTCAGGTACTTTTTAAATAATTCCATTTCCTTTACGATCTGAAGGCAGAGCTCCCGGGTTGGACAGATAACCAGAGCCTGGGGATATTTTTCGGCTGACTCCACCAATTGTAATAATGGAAGCCCGAATGCCGCGGTTTTCCCGGTACCGGTTTGTGCTAAACCGACCAGATCTTTTGTGCCGCTGATAAGAACAGGTATCGCCTGCTCCTGGATTGGGGTTGGTTCTGTAAAACCCAGGGCATCTGTTGCCTGAACAAGCCTGGAATCTAAACCTAACCCTTCAAATGTCGCCATATACTTATAAAATTTTCGCAAAGGTACTCTATTTCAAGGCCTTTGCCTGATTTTCATCTTGCTTTATCGCCCAATTACCCTCTATACCGCCATCCTTTAACCTCCCCTTCACGTCTTTCTGACGTCCTGCTGTTGCTGAATGTCCCTCCTAAAGTGCGCATCCTTTAAATGCGCTTCTTTGACGTTCACCACTTCCCTTCAGATGCGAAGCGCTTTGCGGCGCTTATTTCAGAATACGCGTAATCCGGTTGGCATTCTCTATCAGCTCCCGCAGATAGGTAAAGTTTTCCTTTTCAAGGCAACTTTTGAATTTCCGCAACTGCGCGATATGCTCATTGAGTACATCCAGCACATTCTCCCGATTCTGCATAAATATTGGAACCCACATGGCCGCGTTACTTTTTGCCAGTCGCACCGTACTTTCAAATCCACCACTTGCCATCTGAAATATGGTATCTTCTTCCCGTTCTTTTTCCAGTACCGTATTCGCCAGTGCAAAGGAAGTGATGTGTGATATGTGACTGACATAAGCAGCATGCAGGTCATGCGCCTCAGATTCCATATGCAGAATATGCATACCAATTCGTTCATACATCTCCGTTACCAACTTCAACGCGTCTTCATCAGTATCACCGGCATCGGTAATAACCACGGCTTTATTAATAAAGGCTTCCTTCACTGCCGCATCCGGGCCGCTGAATTCGGTTCCCCACATGGGGTGCGTAGCAACAAATCGGCCGCGCTTATCGTGTGTACGGATAGCGTCCAGGATTCCGGCTTTGGTAGAGCCAACATCCATTACGACCTGAGTACTGACTTTGTCGAGAATGCCGGGAATCAACGCGTGGGCGGCATTTACCGGAACCGCGAGAATAATAAGCTCGGCTTTATCAACAGCGGTTTGCAGGTCAGTCATCTCATTAACAAGTTGCAATTCCAGCGCACGTTCAGCGTGTGCCGCATTGTTATCAACCCCAATAACATAATCGGCAATACCTGCATTGCGAAGCGCCAGGGCCATCGACCCTCCTATCAATCCAATACCGATAATGGCAACTGTCATACGCTATATTTATCCGGCAATTAACCCATTTAGTTGAATAAAATTCCTGACCCGTTCGATGGCAGCATCCAGCTTCTCAACCGGTGTGCAAAGACTGATCCGGATATACTGTTCACCTGCTTTTCCAAAAATGCCGCCAGGTGTAATAAATACCGAGGCACCATAAAGAATTTTATCGCTGAGTGCATAGCCGCTTTCACTTGCCGGCGATTTTTCAGCCCACACAAACATTCCTGCCTGGTCTTTCGTATACGAACAACCGAGTATATCCAGTAATTCATATACGCGTTGCCGGCGTTCACGGTAATGTGCATTCAGTTTTTCAAACCAGTCTTTACCCAGTGACAGGGCTTTGGCTGCCGCAAGCTGTACCGGCAGAAACATTCCACTATCCATATTACTTTTAAACCGGATCACGTCGTTGATCCGCGCGGCAGCTCCGCAAAGCATGCCCACTCTCCAGCCGGCCATATTATGCGACTTGCTCAGTGAATTGAGCTCTACCACCACTTCCCGGGCGCCTGCTACCGATAACATACTGGCCGGCTGCTCGTTTAAAATAAAGCTGTATGGATTATCGTGTACGATCAGTATGTTGTGACGCTTAGCCAGTTCAATCAGTCGTTCAAACAATGATTCTGACGGCAGTGAGCCGGTTGGCATATGCGGAAAATTAACAAAGAGCAGCTTTACCCGTTTACCTACGTTTTGAATAAGCTGTTCGAGCGTGTCTATTTCCGGCGCCCATCGATTTGACGCGGATAAGGTATAGGTCGATACAGACCCACCTGCCAGTTTAACCGCACTGCTGTAGGTTGGATAGCCCGGATCGGGAACCAGGGCCACATCACCAGCATTCAGGTAGCTCATACAAATATGCATGATGCCTTCTTTGGAGCCGATCAGCGGTAAAATTTCGGTGTCTGGGTCAAGGTTCACCTGATACCAATTGGCATACCAATCAGCGATAGCTTTTCGCAACACCGGGCTGCCCTTATAATTTTGATAGGCATGGGTGTTTGGCTTCGCGGCCTGCAACTGTAATTCTTCAATAACCGACGGGTGTGGCGGCAGATCAGGACTGCCAATTCCCAGATTAATGATGTCGCGACCTTCCCGGTTTAAGGTGTCTATTTCCCGCAGTTTCTGAGAGAAGTAGTATTCGCCGATTCCTTCTAAACGTGTTGATGTTTCCATGTGCTGATAATTTCCTAAACCGTTTTGCCTTTCTGATATACACCATATACCCTGAGCGCGGCCGTTAGTGGCCGGATCGCTTCCAGTACTTTCTCATATTGTTCAATATTGTCAAATTCGAGGTCGGCATGAAAAGCATATTGCCATTGCGAACCGGGAATTGGAAAACTCTGCAGCTTACTGAGGTTGATGCCTTCATCAGCGATCCGGCTGAGCACCCTTGCGAGGCTGCCGCGTGAGTGATCGGTATGAAAATTCACAGACGCCTTATTGGCATCTTTACGATCATTGGCTATTTCTCGGGGTTGTACCACCAGGAATCGCGTATAGTTATTTTTCATGGTATGAATATCCCTGCCCAGCACTTCAAGCTGATAAAGATCGGCGGCCAGTGAAGACGCGATCGCGGCGATATGTTTGCTGTGATGCTGGCGGATATGCCTGGCACTTAACGCGGTATCTTCTGTTTCAATGAGCTTCCAGTTGTACTTCTCCAGGAAGTCGAGGCACTGCTGAATAGCCATGTGGTGCGAATGCACTTCCCGGATATCGCTAAGCGTTACCCCCGGATTCACCAGCAGGTTTTGCCGGATATTGAGGTAAATCTCTCCGGTAATCACCAGATCACTTCTCTGCAGCAGGGAATAATTCGGCAGAATACTTCCGGCAATGGAATTCTCGATAGCCATTATCCCGCCATCACTGTTTGCCGGTTCAGCGGCGATACTGACCACTTCACGGAAGGTTGAACAGGGAATGACCTGAACCTGCTGGCCGAAATACTGCCTTGCCGCTTCCTGGTGAAAACTACCTTCATAACCCTGGATACTGATCCTCGGGTGCCCTGATACTGTACTGCTTGTATTCGGCATAATGTTCTGTAAAAAAAAATCCCGGCTTCCGGCCGGGATCACTTATGTTGAATCTGTTTAGTTTCGTTCAGACAAAAGCTTACCCGGCTTACCTGTAAAGTAAAAATAAAAGTAAAAGTAGCGGTATGCTTTCGCGATAATCATCATTGTAAAAATAGGAAGTAAACAATTCCGGCAAAAAAAAATATTTTTCAATCTCTACGCAATCCAACGCAAATTCTTCCTGCTGGAATGCAGCAGGAATCGCTATTCCAGCCGTTTTATAATCTGCTGGTCAATTAACCTGAAGAGGTGAAAAGGTTTATAGGTTCGCCAGTTATCCAGTGACATCAGTTCGATATACCGGTGCAGCTTTGATTTACGGAAATCGTGCTGAGTCGATTCAGGCATGTTAAGGCAGATGATCCAGCCATTTTCATCGGTGACCTCTTCAAACCATTCGATATAATAATCCTTATCTCCGCTGTGAAAGTTGAGTACATTTTCGGCAATGATGATAAATTTATAGATGCCTTCTTCCATAAATTTATCAATGACCTCCCGTTTGAGGTTCATGATATCATTTTCGATGGCATCGTTCCATTCTCCTAATAACTCAATGATAACATATTGTTCATCGTAATCGGCCAGCAACACTTTAAGGTAAAATGTCCTGGAGCCGAATTCATCCCACTGGGGATGGATATAGTAGTTGTAAATGGTCTGTGAATAGGTGAATTCAGAATATGCCCGGCCATAGAAAGGCGAACGTTCGTCTTCTTCACTGATATAGAGGTGCCGCCAGTTATAGAACGGTTCAATGTCGTGCATAATTCATCCGGTTTTCACTTCCTGAAGGAAGTATATTACTGCTGGAAAAGTCCTGAAAAAACCAGAACCTGCCCACAACACGAAGGTACTATTCAGTAATTACAGTTGCCGGGAGTCGACCGCTTTCTTAACACTTCCATATTGAAGCAGGAGGTTTCGGGCTTCGGCATAGTCGGAGATCTTCGCCTGTTCCATCACCATTTTGGTACCGCGGTCGACCAGTTTGGAGTTGGTCAGCTGCATATTGACCATTTTATTTCCTTCCACCCGACCGATCATAATCATGATGGTGGTGGAGATCATGTTAAGAACCAGTTTCTGGGCCGTGCCGCTTTTCATCCGCGTGCTGCCGGTAACAAATTCAGGACCTACAATCACTTCCACGGGAAAATCCGAGACTTCAGCCAGCAGGCTGTCGGGATTACAGGATATGCATCCGGTAAGAATATCATTTTTACGGCATTCGCGCAGTGCACCGATCACATAAGGGGTTGAGCCGCTTGATGCGATCCCTATTACCAGGTCTTTTGAGTTGACATTGTGTTCGAGGAGATCTTTCCATCCCTGCTCTTCATCATCTTCAGCATCTTCCACCGCTTTCTGAATCGCTTTTTCGCCACCGGCGATCAATCCTACCACCACTCCATAGGGCATAC
>JAEYRC010000208.1 GCA_023409675.1 Bacteroidota bacterium | reverse complement strand
GCAATACCCCTGCAACTGTATTATGGGCCGAATGATTATGCGATATTGAAGCAGCAGGCCCCGGAAATGGATAAGATTGTGAATCTCGGACGTGATTTCTATGCATTCGTTCGGCCGATCAATAAATATATTGTTCGCCCGATCTTCAACTTTTTCAGCGGTTTTACCGCCAGTATGGGATTGGTCATTGCCCTGTTAACCATATTTATTCGTCTGCTCACCTCGCCGCTTGTTTATTCCAGTTACCTCAGCGGGGCAAGGATGAAAGCCTTACGTCCAGAAATTGAGGCCATGAAAAAGCGGGTAGGCAACGATCAGCAGCAGATCGGCATGGAACAGATGAAACTTTTCCGTGAAGCAGGCGTTAATCCTTTGGGTGGATGTATTCCGGCGCTGTTGCAGATCCCCATATTCTTTGCGCTCTACAGCTTTTTCAACTCCAGTATAGATCTGCGGGGAGAAAGTTTTTTATGGGCGGAAGACCTGTCGACCTATGATGTGATCCTGAAATTCCCCTTTTATATCTGGGGGTTGGGCAGCCACCTGAGCTTGTTTACCTTACTGGCAACGATAACCAGTTTCATGATATCGCTGTATAACATGAACATGACGCCCGATCAGAGCAATCCTGCCCTGAAGTATATGCCGTATATCTTCCCCTTCATCTTATTATTTATCTTCAACAGCCTGCCTTCGGCGCTTACCTGGTACTATACGGTTTCCAACGTGATCACGTTGATTCTGCAATTTATTATTCAGAATTACATTATCGATCACGAAAAGATCCTTGCGCGTATCCAGGAAAATAAGAAGAAACCAAAAGTAAAATCGAAGTGGCAGGAGCGTTTTGAGCAGATACAGGAGCAGCAGAAACAACTCGCGGAGGCTAAATCGAAAAATACCCGCAAAAAATAACCCTTAGAGGATTAAATCAAAGACCCGGTATAGAGAATATATGCCGGGTCTTTATTATTTTAGACAACGTTACCGGGGCTTAACCCGTCTTAACAGCATTAAAACCATACATGAAAAAACTTATTATCCTTTTGGTTTTCAGTTTCCCGGGTCTGATGCTGCATGCACAGAAGAAAATTGCGGAACTCACCCTGGTATATGATGCAACGGTTACTACCGGTAATTCGCAACCGCGGATGGCCGATGCCTTTGACGGCGCCAAAACCACTGTTTACCTGAAGGGCCACCTCAGTCGTTCTGAAATGTCGAGTGCCCTGTTTTCATCCACCACCATTCACGATGCGCGAACCGGCAACGCGGTGGTGCTGCGGGAAGTCAGCGGCCAGAAACTGCTGATTCGCATGAACGCGGAAAATATGGAGGAGAAGAATAACCGCTACAAGGGCATCACCTTCACCAATACGGGTGAAACCAAGGATATTGCCGGTTATCATTGCCTGAAAGCGGAAGCCAGGCTTAAGGATGGCTCAACATTTACGGTTTATTATACGCCCGAAATACTTCCGGAGAACAGGGAATACGACTATCAGTTTCGGGAATTGAACGGACTACCCCTGGAATATGAACTGGTTCAGGGGCAACTGAAGATTCGGTATACGGTATCGAGGATCAGCATGAACCCCGTGCCAGCCTCTAAATTCGATATTCCCCGGACCGGCTACCGCGAAATGACCTATGCAGAAAGCAAGAAGATGAATTAACAGCTTTGCGATATTGGCTAAAACAAAAAATCCGGCATAAGCCGGATTTTTTTATGGTATACGTTGAAAGTAAGGTTATTTCTGAAGCCTGATTTTAAGATCGATCACCTGCAGATTGGATCGGAAACCCAGATTTGGCCTGGTGTTCATGGTGTATTTATAGGGCATAATATAGATGGTATTTCCTTTTTGATAGGTTACCACCGTATTATAGCGCACCAGGTGCTTATTTCTTTGCTGACTGGTAACCATTGACCCCGCATATTGAGGACCAGCTTTCAAGGTAAAACCCGCATTAAGCGATACCGGTTTGAAATCGGTTCGGATAGATGATGATTTTTTCTTTGAGCCGCCTCCACCGCTGCTGGCAAGTGCAAAGGCAACAACACCAACCAGGAGTATACCGGCGGCACTTAATTTCCTGAGCATATCTTTAAGATTTAGCGTAGAGTTTATAGGCATGGGCACAAAGGTAATATAAATATTAGGGAAGTTTTAACCGTTCATCAAAAAAGTTTAATACATACTTAACGAATAAGAGTGCTTATTAGTTGCATTTCCATAAAAATATCCTGAAAATTTGCAGGTATGTGCTAATGAATTGAAAATGAATAATTTTTTTTGCTCAATTGCACCAAATAGGCTATTTTAGGTAAACCCTCAATTATGAAAGAAAATCCATACCGCCCCGATAAGGACCAGGTTAAAGAGCTTGTGCGGCAATTTCAGCACCTGCGGGCGGGAAGGAGTTATACTTTTCTGGATGAAGAAGCCTTTGAAAAGATCATTGACTATTATGATGATCTGGAAGATATGGCGCTGGCGCTCGAAGCGGCTGAAGCCGGTATCGACCGTTATCCGTTTTCATCCATGCTGCAACTGAAAAAAGCCGACCTCCTCATTGCAACACGGCGCTATCATGAGGCCCTTGAAATTCTTAATCACGCGGAAGTGCTCGATAGTAATGATATCAATCTGTATATCCTGAAAACCGATGTATACCTGGCGCTGGATCAGCAGGAAAAAGCCGTGGAACTGCTCGAAAACGCGCTGTCTTATTTTGAAGGCTCCGAACGGATAGAATTGCTCTTCGAACTCGCTGATGTATATGACGATTATGAAGAGTTTGATAAACTGTTCGATTGCCTTAAACTCATACTTACCCAGGATCCGGTTAACGAAGAAGCTTTGTATAAGATTTGTTTCTGGACGGATTTTACCGGAAGAAATGAAGAAAGCATCACCCTCCATCAGCATATCATTGATGAATATCCGTACAGTGAGCTGGCCTGGTTCAACCTGGGTGCGGCCTACCAGGGCCTGAAGCTTTATGAAAAAGCCATTGACGCGTATAAATACGCAGTGGTTATTGATGAAAAATTCGACTTTGCCTACCGCAATATGGGCGATGCGCTTATCCGGCTGCGTAAGTACCGTGAAGCGATCGAAACCCTGGAACGGGTGCTTGAACTTTCCCGACCCGAAGATGTGATCTATGAAGCGATAGGACACTGTTACGACCGGTTGAAAAATTATGCGCAGGCCCGTTTTTATTACCGTAAGGCCACCCACCTGAACCAGGAAGACAGTAAACTATTTTACAAGATCGCCTGTACGTATATGAATGAAGAGCAGTGGGGTACAGCCGTAAAGCAGCTCAATACCGCCCTGCAGATGCCGCGCCCACAGCCCGAATATAACCTGGCCATGGGTGAATGCAAGATGCAGTTGGGCGAGTACCGTGAAGCCATACAATACTTCTCGAATGTAGTGCGCCAGCGGCCCAGGAATGTCAGCAGCTGGGAAGCGCTGATCCGCTGTTTGTATCTGGGAGAATATTACGAGGAGGCTTTCGAGCAGGTTCAGGCCGCCTTATCCATAACGGATCAAAAACCCGTATTTCTCTACTACCTAAGTGCAGTGCAATTTGCACGCGGAAAAACCCGCGAGGGTCTTTTGCAGCTTGAGAACGCGCTGCTGAAAGCTCCCCGCCTGGTTAAAAAAATGATCGAACTAAATGCCGCGCTGCTGAAACATCCACAGGTAGTGGATCTCATCGCGCGTTACCGAAAAAAGCAGTAGTCTTTTCGCCGACTGATCAGGATCATAAAATTAATTTCCAATTTGTTCCTATTTTCGCGCCGGAAATTTTTATACGTCCAAAATACCCTCAAATGAATTTTAACCTCTCGCAGATTCCTGAACGTGTAGCAAAACCCCGGCGCCATGGTTTAACTATGGTTATGGATAAGGGATTAAGTATTCCTGAAGTAGAGAACTTTGTCAGCATTGCCGGTCCGCATACCGATATCGTTAAACTGGGCTTCGGCACCTCTTTCGTTACACCCAATCTGCGGGAAAAGTTAGCGGTTTATGCAAAATATGAAATTCCCATCTATTTTGGGGGTACACTGTTCGAAGCATTTCTGATCCGCAACCAGTTTGAAGATTATATCCGCATCTGCCAGGAATTTGGTGTGAAATATATGGAAGTCAGTGATGGATCTATTGAAATTCCTCATGCTGAAAAATGCGGTTATATCGAAAAATTATCCAAATACGGTTCGGTATTAAGTGAAGTTGGAAGTAAAGATGCGGCCCATATCATTCCTCCCTATAAATGGATTGAACTTATGCGGGCTGAACTTGATTCGGGAAGTGAATATGTTATCGCTGAGGCCCGTGAAGCGGGTAATGTCGGTATCTATCGCGGTTCAGGTGAAGTTCGCGAAGGGCTGGTTCAGGAAATTCTCACCCAGATTCCGGAAGAAAAGATCATCTGGGAGGCGCCTCAGAAATCTCAGCAATTGTATTTTATCGAACTGGTTGGCCCTAATGTGAACCTTGGAAACATAGCGCCCACTGAAGTTATTCCGCTCGAAACCATGCGTATTGGGTTGCGGGGCGATACATTTCACCTCTTCCTTCAGAAAGAGTCTGTTCAATGAAAAAATTCGGCCTTATTGGCTATCCGCTGAGTCATTCCTTTTCAAAAAATTACTTCAGCGAAAAATTTTCACGGGAAGGTATAACCGACTGCAGTTATGAAAATTTTCCAATAAGCGATATATCCGGGCTTACAAAGATACTGGCAGATAATCCGGAGTTGTGCGGGCTGAACGTTACCATTCCCTATAAGGAGAAAGTTCTGGACTTTCTCGATGAAGCTGATCCGGTCGTTACGGCGCTGGGAGCCTGTAACTGCCTCAGCATCCGGGAGGGCACTATAACAGGGTACAATACAGATGTTACGGGTTTCAGGGTATCCCTGCTCGAGCGCCTGCATCCCCACCACCGTCCTGCGCTGATACTGGGAGAAGGCGGGGCGGCCAAAGCGGTGCAGTATGTTTTGAATGAACTGGACATCCCCTTCAAAACCGTTTCCCGGAAGTTAAATGAAGCGTCAGGATGGATACATTATACTTCGCTTGATGAAGTCATGATCCGGAAGCACAAATTGATCATCAACTGCACCCCGGTAGGAACATATCCCAATATTGAAGATTTCCCCCCGATTCCCTATGAAGGGATCGGTTCTGCACATCATCTCTTCGATCTCATTTATAACCCGGCTAAAACGGCCTTTCTGCAAAAAGGTGAGGAACGGGGAGCCTTGATCTGTAATGGATTGAAAATGCTCATTATCCAGGCTGAAGA
>JAEYRC010000197.1 GCA_023409675.1 Bacteroidota bacterium | reverse complement strand
CATCTATACCCACCAGGGTGGTACTTTGCCCATAGGTATTGGCCTCAGGATCAAATCCGGAATATTTGGTAAATGTGAGCAGGTTGGTACCGCTGACGTATACCCGAAGATTGGTCATATTAACCTTTGAGGTTATAGCGGAAGGAAGTGTATAACTCAGGGTAACATTCTTCAACCGCAGGTAAGAGGCGTCTTCCACGATTGCGGAACTGAACACACCCACATCCCGGCTTCCGGCCGCAAGTGCACGGGGGTATTTTGTAGATGGATTGTCCGGAGTCCAGCGGTTCAGGCCTGCTTCAGCCAGCACATTATTCTGACCCGTAAAATTCAGCAGGTCGAGGTTATTCATGTTCGACATCTTATTACCATAAGACCCCTGGAAGAAGAACGACAGTTCAATACTGCGGTAGTTCAGGGCATTATTGAAACCATAGGTGAATTTCGGCATAGCGGTTCCCAGGATATCGCGGTCATCGGCATTGATCTTACCATCGCGGTTGATGTCGCGGTATTTCCTGTCACCTGCCTTAGCTCTTGAGGCAACATTTGGTGAGGTAGGTTCCTGACCGTCGAGAACCGGGCTGGATGCCGCTTCCTGATCAGTCTGGAAAATGCCATCAAAATGATACCCGTAAAAGGTTCCGATCGATTCACCCTCGCGCAACAGAATACCACCCAGCAGGTTGATATCGGTTTCGCTGTTCAGGTTAGTGATCTTATTGCGGTTCACGGAAAAGTTGATGGAGGTCGACCAGTTGAAATCGGCGCTGCGGATATTGTCGGTGCGCAGATCAATATCAAACCCATGATTTTCAATGTTACCGATGTTCAGCAGCGTGGTGGCGAAACCGGTAGTATAGGGAATAGGACTTGACAGCAACAGGTCGTTGGTGAGTTTGCGGTAATAATCGGCGGTTAGCGTAATCCTGTTTTTGAACAGAGACAGGTCCAGGCCGATATCAAGCTGGCGGGTGGTTTCCCATTTCAGGGTCTCATTTACATAAGAGAGCGGCTCCTGGCCGGTGATCACTTCTGAACCGATACCTGTATTGAAGGTGCCCTCACCATAAGGACCTACCAGGGCCAGTGATTGATAGGGCGGAATCGCCTGGTTTCCAAGAATACCATAACTGGCGCGGAGTTTCAGGTCACTGATCGCCGTGATATCCTGCATGAAATCTTCTTTAGACACCCTCCATGCAACTGCTCCCGAAGGGAAAAAACCATACTTTCTGCCTTCAGAAAATTTCGATGAACCATCCACCCTGCCGGTTAAGGTTACCAGGTATTTATCATCAAAGGTATAGTTCAACCGTCCGAGATAGGAGATCATGTTCCATTGCGATTCGCTGTTTCCCGGTTTCTGCGGCCTTAGCGCGGTACCGATATTGTGATAACCGGTGCGGTTGTCGGGAAAGTCGAACGCGTAAACAAATAATTTCTCATTCTTGAATTGTTGCAGAGTATACCCTACCACAGCGTTTACCGCATGAACATCATCAAAGCGCTTATTGTAGGTAAGGGTATTTTCATTCAGCCAGGTCATACCGGTGGTTTTACCCAGTGACGCTTCACCATTACTTGCCTCGGTTCTTTTCAGGAAATTAGGTCCGAAGCTGTTCTCCTCACTGGTAAACCCATCAATACCAAAACTGGTTCTGAACTGAAGGCCAGGAATGATATCATATTGCGCATATACGTTACCGAGAATTCTCGATAAGGTTGAAGAGGAAGCATATTCTCTTGCCTCAGCAACCGGGTTACCCAGAATTTTACCCCGGTCATTTTCGAACGTATATCCACCGTTAACCGTAGAATCGTAAACCGGTAGTATCGGGTTGAACAGGATAGCTGAAGTGATCACGCCCGGTACAATCTGACCGGCGTTGGTCAGCACACCCAGACTATTAATTCGAGAATAGCTCAGGGTGTTGCCTATGGTCAGCCGGTCGGTCACCTTACGTTCGAGGTTGGTACGGAAAGAATAGCGTTTGAAGTCGGTGTTTTCAATGATCCCTTTCTGATCAAAGTAAGATCCGGAGATGGCATATTTTGTTTTATCATCACCTCCGGCAAATGACAACTGATAATTGGCCATCGGGGCTTTACGCAGCAGTTCATCCTGCCAGTCGGTTCCCTTGCCCAGGTTGGGTGGATTAACATATACCGGAATCTGGTTGGCATTGATCCGGGCTTCATTCACCAGGTCGCCAAACTGCGCTGCATTCAGCAGATCCAGTTTGTTGGCCACTGTTTGCATACCATAATACGATTCGAGGGTAAGTGTTCCCCGACCTGTTTTTCCCCTGCGGGTGGTGATCAGTACTACACCGTTGGCGCCCCGTGAACCATAAATAGCGGTTGCGGAAGCGTCTTTCAGAATTTCAATCGACTCGATATCGCTGGGGTTGATAGAAGCCAGCGGACTGAGTCTTGGTCCGCGAGTGCCACCTGTACTCAGATCGCCTCCATCACTGTTCACCAGTAATCCATCGATAACATAGAGCGGTTCATTGCCGGCATTAATAGAGCTGGTACCCCTAATCCGGATGGATGTTTCAGCACCCGGCTTACCCGAATTCTGGGTAACCATTACCCCCGCGGCCCGGCCCTGTAGCGCCTGGTCGAGACTGGTAACCGGTACCGCGCGCAATTCTTCGGAACTCACCGAAACAACTGATCCGGTAAGATCCGATTTGCGGGCTGTACCGTAGCCGATTACAATAACATCAGAGAGTTGTTCAGAATCTTCCTGCAACACCACATCAATAGATGATCTGCCGGAAACCTGCACTTCAAGAGGAAGGTAACCGACAAAAGAAACTACCAGGGTAGCCGATGCGGAAGGAACTGAAATGGAAAACGCGCCTTTACTGTCGGTGATCACTCCCGTGGAGGGATCGCCTTTAAGGGCGATATTGGCTCCCTGCAGGAGCTCACCGGCCGACGATTTAACGGTGCCGGTTACAGTCTGCCGTTGCTGGGCAAACAACTGTGTGGCAAAAAGCTGACAAATAAAGATCAATAATACTGCAGCAAGCCTTTCGTTAGATGAATGCTTTCTCATTAATTAATTTTGAGAGATGAGTAAAACGTTCGGTTTTAAATGTTCAATTGTCCGTACATATAATAGAGGCAAAAAATGCCCATATTCATTTTTTTCACTGGCAATTCCGAAAACAACTTACATTCTTGCAATATCAATAGTATAGGTAAACCTGTCGGCCCGGTAATAACCGATATTGTATTCAATCGGACGATCACCGGGGTCGCACACTACACGTTTTCTGAACAGGATCGGGTCACCTACTTTTATATTGAGTTTTTTACTTAATCTGGAGTCGGCTAAAATCGCGCTGATGCCTTCTTTTGAAACTGCTGCAACAATATGATGGTCTTTTTCCAGCGTCTCATACAATGGCTTTGAAAAATCATCCTTCGGCGACAGTCCGGTACGTGGATGGAAATAGGAAATGAAGTCAACCACCGGTCCTGAATCAGGCCCCTTAAGCCGTTCCAGCTTCAGCACCTTCACGCCTTCCCTGATGTTAAAGAGCTGCTGGATTTCTTTATCCGGCACCACCATCGTTACCATGATCGAGTAGTTCTTAAACACCATCCCCTTTGCATCCATCTCATGGGTAAAGGAGGTCCACTTGTCGAGTTTGGTACTGATATTATTCTTCGCCACTTTCGTTCCCACCCCTTTCTTTCGGATCAGTAAGCGCTCATAGACCAGTTTATTGGTCGCCTGACGAACCGTGCTGCGCGAAATGCCGAGTTTCTTCGCCAGGCTGATTTCATTGGGTAACAATTTGCCATTCTGATATTCAGGTTTTTCAATTAACTTCCTGAGCATATTTTCTACCTGAACATGTAATGGCAATAGACTGGCGTGATCAATTTCAAACATTCCTATGGTTTGTTAGTATGTTCGTACATAGTAAATGTAGTAGAATTTTTAAATGCGCCAAAAGTTTTTTGAAAATTTAATCTGAATGTATTCAATCTGCGCCCATCTGCAAAAATCTGCACAATCTGCGGGAACTGTATTATCCGCGTTAATCTGCTCAAAATCTCCGAAATCTGCGGGAAATGTATTTTCCTGTATTCAATCCGCGGGAACTGTATTTTCAGGAAATGTATTTCAGGTAATAAAAAAACCCGCATCACTGCGGGTCATTCTGTGCGGAAGAGGAGATTCGAACTCCCACGCCCGTTAAGGCGCTACCACCTCAAGGTAGTGCGTCTACCAATTTCGCCACCTCCGCAACATTGAAGTGGACGGCAAAACTAATGCAATTTGGCAAATTAACATCAGCCGTACCGCTTTTAGCAAAAAAAACTGCGGATCAGCACCACCCTGCCAAACGGAATTGTATTCGTAAACTTGCACAAAAACGGGGATATGGCCACTGAAATCCGATGCAGTAATTGCGGATCAATGATATCAATTGAAGAAGCAGTAAAAGAAGAATATAAACAATCGCTGCGGGAGCAGATGCTGCGCTACAAAAAAGAGCAGGATGAACTCCTTGCCCGGGAGCGCGAAAATTTCCGGATCAAAGAACAACAACTTCGGGATAAAGCACAGCGCGAGGAGGAGAATTTTTTAAAGAAAGTGCAGGAAGAACGGCAACGCCTGCAGCAGGAACTCGAAGCCAGTCTGCGCAAATCCATACAGGGTGATTTTGAAAATCAACTCCGCATCTTACAGCAACAGCAGGAAGACAATACCCATAAATTAGCTGAAGCCCGCAAAAAGGAACTGGAGTTTATGCGGAAAGAACTGGAACTGAAAAACAAGGAATCTGAACTTGAGCTGAGCCTGCAGCGCCAGCTACAGGAACAACAGGTGTTGCTGGCAGACAAGATCCGACGGGAAGAAATGGAACGCAATGCGCATAAGGAAACCCAGCACCAGCTTCGACTGAAAGAACTCGAGAAACAACTTGACGATCAGAAAAAACTTGCGGAGGAAATGCGCCGGAAAGCCGAACAGGGATCTATGCAATTGCAGGGTGAAGCACAGGAACTGTTGCTGGAAGAACTGCTGCGTGAATTTTTCCCCATGGATACCGTAGAGGAAGTTTCCAAAGGCGTGGAAGGTGCAGACTGTATTCTTATTGTTCGCAATCACCTCGGTGTTGAATGCGGCAAGATCATTTTTGAAAGCAAACGAGCCAAAAACTGGAACAATGCCTGGGTCGATAAACTGAAAGCCGATATGCGCAGCCAGCAGGCCGACCTGGCCATTCTGGTAACGCAGTGTTATCCCAAAGGGATGGACTGCTTTGGCGAAAGAGATGGTGTATGGCTGTGTTCCTTTAAAGAAGTTTCAGGGCTGGCGGCAGCGCTTCGCAATGCCATCATCCGTATTGCTGAAAGCAGGAAATCTGAAGAGAACAAGGGAGAAAAGATGCACCTGCTCTACAATTACCTCACAGGAGTTGAGTTCCGTGGGCAGATCGAAGCGATCGTGGAGGGATTTTTATCCATGAAAAATTCTATAACACGCGAGCGGATGCAGATGGAAAAGATCTGGAAGGAAAGAGAAAAACAACTGGATAAAGTGCTCATTAATACCTCAGGCATGTATGGATCGATTAAAGGAATTGCCGGAGCTTCTGTTGGGAACATCCCCCTGCTGGAAGATGCCGAAGATGAACAGGAAACTGATCAGGAAACAACATAAGCCAGCACCAGGCCATCAGATAATTTCGCATATACATCCAGGATATACCCTTCTCCCTTATTGAAGCGGAAGCGGAGTTTCATCCATTCATTGTTGCGCAAAACAGGTGTTTCCTGCAGTACAATATCTTCACTGAAGTCGACCCCTCCATTGCCATACCATTTGAATATGGCTTCCTTTGAACTCCACAGGATGGTCAGCAATTGCAGGTGAATCTGTGGAAGCTGCACCCATTCATTCAAAAAACCTTGTTCGGTGGCATGAAGAAATTTAGGGGCGATCAGCGCGATCCGGGGAGTTACCAGTTCGATATCCACCCCAACCCTATTCGTTTCACTGATGAGCGCGGCGGCATAAAAACCGCAGTGCGATATGGAAAAATGAAACTGATCATCGGTGAGAAAAGGCTTGCGCGTATCGGCAATGCGAATTTGTTCGAGGGGAAAATCAGGGGCCATTAAGGGCAACAGGTACCTGCCGGCGAGGTGCTGCAGATGCTTATACGGATGTGTTACCGCCGGGTTTCGGGGAACCTTTTCCAGGAAAAATTGTTCAGGCTCTTCGATGCGCCAGATGCCCAGCCGGGTGGCATCGTTAATATTATGTTGATAAAACAATCCCACAGTTAGTATTTGTCAATTACATTGCAGTTTAAGATTTTATTTTCAGGCGCTCAAAATAAACATTCCATTTACATGATATTGTCAGACACGCGGATACTTGAAGAGATCGAAAAAGGAACCATCAGAATTGAACCTTATGGCCGGGAATTTTTAGGCAGCAATTCCTATGATGTTCACCTGGGCAGCATCCTGGCCACCTACCACGATGCGGTGCTGGATGCTAAAAAGCATAATAAAATTGATTATTTTGAAATTCCAGAGGAAGGCATTGTGCTTCAACCCCATATCTTTTACCTGGGCGTAACCATGGAATACACCGAAACTCATGCGCATGTTCCTTTCCTGGAAGGTAAATCATCTACCGGTCGGCTGGGCATCGACATACATGCCACCGCGGGTAAAGGTGATGTGGGTTTTTGCGGCAACTGGACCCTTGAAATTTCCGTTAAGCAACCCGTAAAGGTTTATAAAGGTATGCCGATCGGTCAACTGATTTACTTCCCTGTTGATGGCGATATTGAAGTAAAATACAACCAGAAAAAAGACGCCAAGTACAGCGGACAACCCAACAAACCGGTGGAAAGCATGATGTGGAAGAACAAATTCTGATCCTTGCAAAACTGTACAAATCTGCGCCCATCTGCTCAAAATCTGGGCCATCTGCGGGAAATGTATTTGTATTT
>JAEYRC010000187.1 GCA_023409675.1 Bacteroidota bacterium | reverse complement strand
CCCATGTACCTTGAGAAGGTCAAAGCGTTGGCCGATATTTTCAGGCCTTATGGAATAAAAGTGTACCTCACTGCACGCTTCAGCGCACCAATTGAATTGGGGAAACTCAATACCGCTGACCCGCTGGATCCACAGGTGCAGCAATGGTGGAAGGACAAGGTGGAAGAAATATATCGCTATGTTCCGGATTTCGGGGGTTTTTTGGTAAAGGCTAACAGTGAAGGACAACCGGGTCCGCAGGATTACAAGCGTACCCATGCCGATGGCGCGAATATGCTTGCTGATGCTGTTGCCCCATTCAAAGGTATCGTGATGTGGCGGGCCTTTGTTTACAGCGCTGAAAATCCGGTCGATCGCCATAAGCAGGCTTATGACGAATTTGTTCCGCTCGATGGCAGCTTTAGAGAGAATGTCATCGTGCAGGTGAAAAACGGGGCGATCGATTTTATGCCGCGGGAACCTTTTCACCCGTTATTTGGCGCTACTCCAAAGACACCCCTAATGATGGAATTCCAGATAACCCAGGAATACCTCGGTCAGGGAACTACGCTCGCCTACCTTGCTCCGCTGTTTAAAGAATGTCTTGACAGTGATACCTATCAGCAGGGTCCGGGAAGTACGGTTGCAAAAGTGATCGATGGCTCGGTGCATCAGCATCGGTTAACCGGTATTGCCGGTGTAACCAATATCGGTAATGATATTAACTGGACCGGACATCTGTTCGGACAATCGAACTGGTATGCATGGGGCCGCCTGGCCTGGGATCATGAACTTAGCAGTGAACAGCTTGCCGACGAATGGATAAGAATGACCTTTTCAAATCCGGAAGCCATTCTTCCCGTAGTAAAGAAGATGATGCTTGATAGTCGTGAAACAGTAGTCAGCTATAGTAACCCGATTGGTCTGCATCACCTGATGGGTACCAGCCATCATTATGGCCCTGCTCCATGGGTAAGCAACCTGTCGAGGCCCGAATGGAACCCGGTATACTACCATCGTGCTGATGCTGCTGGTATTGGATTTGACCGGACAAAATCGGGAAGCAATGCCCTTGAACAATATCACCCCGATGCCAGAAAGATATGGGAAGACAGCAATGCCTGTGAAGAAAAGAACCTGCTCTGGTTTCATCATGTAAGCTGGGATTTTAAAATGAACAGCGGTCGAACACTTTGGGAAGAACTTTGTTTCCGTTATTATGATGGCGCCGAAAAAGTGCGGCAGATGGGCCAGGCCTGGGACGGGTTGCGTACCCATATAGACCCTGAACGCCATAAGCACGTAGCTATGCTGCTGAAGGTTCAGCATGATGAAGCGATCTGGTGGCGTAACTCCTGCCTGCTGTACTTTCAAACATTCAGCCGCCGACCGCTTCCTAACGGATATGAAAAACCGGACAAAGACCTGGAATATTATAAAAGCCTGCGTTTTCCTTTTGCCCCGGGCATTTAATACACTATATCAAAATGAATGAAATGAGCGAGACCAAAACAAAAATTGCACTGGTTACAGGCGGAGGCTCCGGATTAGGGATGGCTATAGCCAAAAAATTCACCGAACAGGGGATCGAGACCATCATTGCGGGCCGGAATATCGGACGCCTGCAAGCGGCTAAGGAGGTGTTGGGCGATAAATGTCATGTTCAAACCTGCGACATCAGCCGGCTTGAAACCATACCGGAAATGGTCAGTGGAATTATAGATCGTTACGGAAAGATCGATATCCTTGTTAACAATGCCGGAATCAATATGAAAAAGGATTTTTCGGAGGTTACCGATGAGGAGTTTCAGCATATTATCACCACAAACGTAAATGCTGTATTTGCACTGAGCAGGGAAGTGGTAAAGGAGATGCTTAACCGAAATTCGGGTTGCATCATCAACATCAGTTCAATGGCAGCGCAGTACGGACTCCCTAAAGTGATTGCCTATTCCGCCAGTAAGTCGGCTATTGATGGAATGACGCGGGCTATGGCTGTTGAACTGTCACCCAGGGGTATTCGGGTGAACGCCATCGCGCCGGGGTTTATTTATTCGGAAATGACGGCTAAAGCGCTTGACAGCGATCCTGAACGAAAGGCGAAAGTGTTCGGACGAACGCCCATGGGTATTATGGGACAACCGGAGGATATTGGCGAGGCTGCCTATTTCCTGGCCAGCGATGCTGCAAAATTTATCACCGGTGTAATTCTTCCTGTTGATGGAGGAAACAGTATCGGATTCTAACAACCGGATATGAAAATAGTTATCACCCTGTTGTATTGTGTGCTGTCTTTAGTGCTGAATGCGCAGCAATTTATTGACACGAAACCTTCGCGAAATAATTTCCAATTGCGTGATGTGCATATTTATGTGCATCCGCAGGAAGTGGCGCTTATTCATCGATCTGCGAAAATGCTTCAGGAGGATATATTTAAGGTGAGCGGTAAATTACCCGTTTTGGTCAGTGACCTGGAAGGACGCGGAGGCACCCTGATCGTACTTGGTACCCATAAGCGCCTGATGCAGCATGCTGCACTGAGCGGTACACAAAAAGGCGCCTTGACTGCTCTACAGGGAAGTTGGGAAGCCTATGCCATTCTATCCGGAAAAGGTCTGAAGAAGGGTTACAACAATACCCTGATCATTGCCGGTAGTGATCGTCGGGGGCTGGCTTATGGAGTACTTGAATTTTCCTCCCAGATCGGTGTATCGCCCTGGTACTGGTGGGCGGATGTTCCTGTTTTGAAAAGAGAAAATATATTTATCCGGAATTCAATTAATATAACGGATAAGCCTAAGGTAAAATACCGCGGTATATTTATCAATGATGAGGCGCCGGCACTTTCAGGATGGGCGCATGAGAAGTTTGGAGGCTTTAATTCGGCATTTTATGAAAAGGTATTTGAACTGATCCTCAGGCTGAAGGGAAATTACCTTTGGCCGGCAATGTGGGGCAACGCGTTTTATGCCGATGACAGCATGTCCATTCACAAAGCTGATGAATACGGTATTGT
>JAEYRC010000146.1 GCA_023409675.1 Bacteroidota bacterium | reverse complement strand
CGTGGTGGCAACAACTTCCGCGCTTACATCGCCATCAACCAGCTCACAGATTGTTTTATAATGTTTGGTAACAAGTTCTTCACTTTTAATTCCTTCTTTGGCCATCAGTGAAGGATTAGTGGTAACTCCATCTAATATGCCCATTTCATGAGCTTCACGGATCTGATCCAGATTTGCCGTATCAATGAAAAACTTCATGCAGTTAATGTTTTAGTCAGCGCAGCCGCCGGTTAATTAAGTTAAATAAGCGCGAAGATAATAAATCAGTACAATCTTCGGGAACCGGGAAGATCCGTTCAGGCAGGGGCACAAAAAAAGGCAGATTACTTACATCGCACCGCTCAACCACCTACCCTTGCTACCTTCCGGTCCTGGGGGATTCAGCAGGAGCTGGTCGTGTAAGACCTGCCTGCGGCAAATATACGAAAGCGATTCTGTTAACCGAATATTATTTGATTTTTCACTTATTTAATTATCCGTGAAAAATATAAATACCGCTGAATGCTTATTCACAAAGCTTTTCGCATGTATCGGTAACCGCAATTTATTTTCGTCCGGCCAGGGAATTGATACGGGTTATACTGATCAGTTCATCCGCTCTTCCACCCAGGGGCCGGTAATAAACGAGGATCATATAATCATTTTCCGTTTCCCACAGATTGCCTTCCGTGTCGGCCATAGACACCTGCTTTTTGGAATCTTTCGATTCTACGGTTACATAACAGTAATCATAATAGCCCTGTTTAAGCTGAAGTGTGGTGGTATACATACCCGATTCCGGATCGTACTGCATGCGGCTTTCCGGATCGAGCCGGTAACCCGTAAGCTGACCGAATACGTAAACATCTTTACCCGGAACTACAATTTTTCCCGGGGGAACAAAACGGAAATGCACCCGGGCATAATCTGACTGCCATAGGGGATTAATATTTTCGGTGGTGGAAATACTGTAGCGGCCATTGGCATCGCGATAGAAATTAAACCGCTGATCGGTACGGGGAATATCGGGCTTCAGGAAAACAATCGTGGAGTCGTTGGTATAAATTGCATCTTCGATCCTGTCGCTTTGAAACCGGAGACTGCGGAGGTCAAGCCAGCGCCATTCCTTCCCCGCAGGAAATACCGCATCATTTTCCGTATTGTATTCCAGTGCGGTTCGGCTTACAAAGGTTGGCCGGAGGTTTGTTACAGCATTATCCCAGCGTTCATTCTGCAGAATGGCAACCTTTATCTGTTGCAGTGGATTGGGAATATTTAGCTGTTCATTCAAATTCACCCAGAACTGGATTTTCTGATGGGTGCGAAAGATGAGGCCGTTATAGGGTTGCTGAACCTGCGCGCTAACGGAAGATTTTTCTTCCACCACAAGCATGCGTTTGGTAAAAAGCAATTTCGAGGTATCTCCATCGGCAAAAACTTTCAAAATATAATTTCCCGACCGTGAAGGCATACAATTGCGGTCGGGAAGCGTAGCCTGATAATGGGTATAGCGGGTAAACGCGATGGAAGATACCCGGTAGTTGGTGATGCGCGACTGCGAAAAGCCTTTAATATAATCGAAATGACTCAGGTTTGCCGGCGTCCAGTCGGCATTGCACAGTTGATACGTATAGGAATAATTCCGGACATTGGCATCCAGATCATCAAAATGAAGTTCAAGCTGATCGGAGCTGCCCAGTCGGATGACAGGAAATCCAAGCTGATTACCGCGGGTAAACAGTTGCATTGTCTGGATCTTATCCGAAAACACCTGATCCTGTACCTGCGCTGAAGCCGGTACCCCTATTACGAACAGTAAAATTCCGAGCAATACTGATTTCATGACCTAATGACGGGATAATTTATGAAAAGGAAGCCTGTTTCCTCAAAATAACAAAAATATGGGGGTTCGGGAAACAGCGGTTAAATTTGGGGCTAAAATCATGCCGTTTGAATGTAGCGAATTTTCTGGCGCGTCGCATTGCTTTTAACCAGCATAAATCATTTTCCCGTTTTATCATCAGGTTGTCTGTCGCGGCAACCATTGTCAGCGTTACTGTCATGATCCTGGCGCTGGCGTTTACCAGCGGATTTCAGCATACCATCAGCAAAAAGATTTTCAGTTTCTGGGGACATGTACGCATTCAGAATTACGAAGCTCAACGCGTAGCCATAGCCGAAGAAACCCCCATCTTCCGGAATGACTCCGTTGTTAACCTTAAAGCGGCATATCCTCAAATCACCACTATCCAGGCCTATGCCACCAAAAATGCTATTTTAAAAACAGCGGAAACCATCGAAGGGGTGCTTTTTAAAGGTGTAGATGAAAGCTACAACTTTAAAAACCTGGATAATTTTCTTGTCAAAGGACGTTGGGTAAATTTTCCTGACAGCGGTTACAGCGATGAGGTAAACCTGTCTGCCACCATGGCCTCGAAATTAAAGCTCAGCCTGAACGATCAGGTGCTGATCTATTTTATTCAGCCCGATGGCAAACCTCCCCGCCCCCGGAAGTTGCGGGTTGCCGGAATTTATAATACCGGTATTGAAGAATACGACCGCCTTATCGCATTGTGTGATATCCGGCTGATTCAGCGACTCAATGACTGGGCTCCGGATCAGATCGGCGGGTATGAACTGTTTCTTACCGACTATACCCTGATGGATCAGGTGAGTGATGAAATTTATTATGAGATCCCCATCACGTATAAAAGCAGTACCATAAAAGAGATCTATCCCAATATTTTCGACTGGCTTGCACTTCAGAATAAAACGATCATCATGGTGCTGATCATTATGGTGGCGATTGCCGCGCTAAACCTGATCACCTGCTTACTGATACTGGTATTGGAGCGCACCCGCATGGTGGGCATTCTGAAAGCGGTGGGAGCGCCTGACTTTACCATTCAGCAGGTTTTTCTGTATCATGGAATGATCATATTGGTCACCGGCCTGGTCGTGGGTAATGTACTCGGTCTATCCATTGCATGGGCGCAGGAACAATTTGGATTTATCACGCTTCCAGAAGACGCTTACTATATTTCTAAAGCTGCAGTAAACATTGAATGGTGGCAGGTTCTGGCGGTAAATGCCGGCACCATAC
>JAEYRC010000142.1 GCA_023409675.1 Bacteroidota bacterium | reverse complement strand
GAAGTGATGTATATGCAGGATGGGGTGCTGCGTTTCCATAAAAAGATTGAAGACCTCAGAACAGATACCGGTGAAGAAAAACTTTCACGGGTCATTGCTAAAATCATGAAACAGGGAGGACATTAACTGTTATGAAAAAGATCATCAAATATGTAATTCTGGATATTCTGCGCAGCAGAATAATTCTTGCCTATACTTTTTTCCTGCTACTGATATCCTTCAGTGTGTTCAGCCTAGAAGCCAATGCCGCCAAGGGTATTCTAAGCCTGGTAAACCTGGTATTGATTATCGTGCCGCTGGTCAGCATCATTTTTTCCACCATCTACGTGTACAATACATCAGAGTTTATTGAACTGATGGTATCGCAACCCATTAAGCGAATTAACCTCTGGCTGAGCATATTCCTGGGTTTGTCCCTGGCACTCATCCTCGCCTTTTTTATAGGCATCGGTGTGCCTGTTATGATCTTTGAATTCAGTTCCAGTGGAATTGCCCTGGTGTTGGCGGGTACAGCGCTATCGGTGGTTTTTGTGTCGATTGCCCTGCTTGCTGCCGTGCTGATGCGCGATAAGGCAAAGGGAATCGGCGCGTCTATTTTACTGTGGCTTTATTTTACACTCATCTTTGATGCGATTGTGCTGTTCCTGTTGTTTCAATTTGCAGACTATCCGATGGAAACCGCCATGATCGGATTTGCTTCCTTCAATCCGGTTGATCTGGCCCGCATCCTGATCTTATTGAAACTGGATATCTCGGCGCTGATGGGCTATACCGGAGCGGTATTCCAGGATTTCTTCGGAGGCAATGCCGGGATGATCTATTCGGTGGTGATACTGATCCTTTGGATTTTTATTCCGCTCTTCTTCTCTTCCAGGGTGTTTGTCCGAAAAGATTTGTAACCTTAATTCTTCGCCAATTCGCAGTGAGGTCTGAACACTACTGAAATAGTGTCTGTTGATTGCGGGTATAATGCAAAAGAATGATGGCCGCGATAATACTTCTTCAGATGGTACAAATTAGCTTCAACTTCGCGGGGTTTATCAGCGGAATTTCCGTAACTTATATTTTTTCCATTTCTAAAATATAGTTTATGGCAATTGTAAAAGTACTGGAGGTTATCGCCTCTTCCGAAACGAGCTTTGACGATGCTATTCAGAATTGCATCACCGAAGTTTCAAAAACGGTTCAGAATATTGATTCCGTTTATGTGAAGGATTTTAAAGTGCATGTTAAAGACGGCAAGGCCGCATCCTATGGGGTGATCTGTAAGGTGTCCTTCAGGGTAAATGAGGCCCGTTAAATAAGACGTTATCCGGGAGGCTGAATTATGTCTCCCGGATTTTTTATTTAAAGCGTTCATGAAAGGCTTTCTCCAGGCTTTCCCGGTGTTTCGGATGCGCCAGCTTAATCAGCGCGCGACCCCGTTGCTTCAGGTTCATTCCAAATAAATTCGCTATTCCATGTTCTGTAACCACCCAATGGATATGCCCGCGTGTGGTTACTACTCCTGCTCCTTCTTTCAGTATCGGCACAATACGGCTGATGCCCTTATGGGTTTCGGAGGGCAGCGCTATGATGGCTTTTCCGCCTTCGGATAAAGAAGCGCCCCGGATGAAATCCATCTGGCCGCCAATGCCGGAGAACTGGTACGTTCCGAGCGAATCAGCACACACCTGCCCGGTGAGGTCAAGTTCAATGGCACTGTTGATAGCGGTGGCTTTCGCGTTTTTGCGAATCACCGTGGTATCATTAACATAGGCGATATCGAGTACCCGTATTGATGGATTGTCATCAACAAAATCATACAGTTTACGGGTGCCCGCCAGGAAACTGGTTACCGTATAACCCGGGTGTAATCTTTTCTTACTGTTATTAATGACTCCGGATTCAATCAGTGGGATGACGCCATCCGACATCATTTCGGTATGTATGCCCAGGTTCTTATGACCGGTCAGGTTTTTGAGCACATGATCGGGAATGGCACCTATACCCAACTGCAAGGTCGCATCATCTTCTATAAGCGAGGCTACATTTTTTCCGATCTGTTCAATAACCGCGGAAGATTTGGCCGAGTAATCCACTTCCGGCAGCGGTTCATCAACCCAGGTCATGGCGGTAATTCTGCTGATGTGTATGAAGCCATCGCCATGCGTCCGCGGCATATTCGGGTTGACCTGCGCAATGATCACTTTCGCGTCTTCAACAGCCGAACGGGCAATGTCGACAGAAGTTCCCAGTGATACAAAGCCATGCGTATCGGGCGGACTAACATGAATGAATGCTACATCCAAAGGCAGAATATCCCTTGAAAACAATTGCGGGATCTGGCTCAGGAAGATGGGAACATAATCACCATGCGGACTGTTGGCTATTGTTCGGGTATTGGCAGATACGAAGAGCGAATTCATGAAGAACGAATCACGGTATCGGGGGGTGTCGAGGTCGAGATCTCCGAAAGTGGTTATACTTACCAGCTCTACTTCATTTAATTCCTCGTGCCTTTCCTGCAGCGCACGAACCAGTGTAACCGGCGTGGCGGCGCTGCCATGTATGAATACGCGATTTCCTGAGTGTACATGCTTAACAGCTTCCGCAGCCGGAATATAGGTAGGTATAACCATATTGTTTACGTGTTTGGAACAAATTTCCGTAAAATAACTGTATTATGGCAGTAAAGCCGCATTTCATTGCGGATGATGATGGAATGTGCCGGAGATGCTTCATCTATAGTATATGCATTCGCGTTATCAGCATGAAACCTGCAGCAACAATGATCATGTTCAATCAAAAAAAAGGTTCGTGAATCCACGAACCGTTGTACACCAGATTACGATATATTTCTTTCCTTTCGTTGCCGTTCAAAATGCTGTTTATTTTTCATGTATTGACGGTAGATATTCCGATGCTTTCTCGACTTTATTTTATAATCTATCAGTGCCCATGCAATAATGGCCATGACCATTCCAACCAGTAATAATATCATAATAAGTAGTTTTTATCTATTCACGTTGATTTTCAACATCCATGATGGTAAATGTTTTTGCGCCTGCCGGAAACTGCCAGGTTACTTTTCTTCCTTTACGGAAACCCAGCAGCGCTGTGCCCAGCGGAGCCATAATAGAAATCCGTTTTGCTTTGATATCGGCTCTTTCAGGTATAACGAGTTCATACTGCATCACCGCATTGCGGTCTTCATCTTTAATAGTTACCCGTGAGTTCAGTCCCACCACATCTTCCGGAAAAAGTTCTGCCGGTACCAGTTTGGCTTTTTTTAATTCTTCTTCCATTTCTTCAGCATTTCTGCGATCGAATGCGGCGGAGTTTCTGCCGCCGCGGAGGTAGGAGATCAGCAGGTCATAATCTGCTTTTCTCAAGACCAGTTGTTCTTTAGTTTTTACCATAACATCAGTTTAAATGTGTTTCAAAATTTTTAAGGTTTGATTTGGCTTTGAAGTATATCGTTTCAAAACTCTTTGTTTCCTGCTCATTGATCCTGCGGAAGAATTTTCCAGCGGGAACACTGTTGATATCCTGAATACCGCAGGCTTCCATGATCTCACGGATAGCCTTAACCGTATTTCCGTGAAAGTTGGCTACACGAACCATTTTGTCGGAAGGATCCAGCGCTTTATATTTTCTATAATCCTGGGTTGCAATTCCAACAGGGCATTTTCCACTGTCGCAGGTCAGGGCCTGTATGCAGCCCAGCGACAGCATCATGCCTCTGGCGCTGTAGCAGGCCGAAGCGCCTAAGGACAATACCTTAAGCAGATCGAAGCCGGTGATGATCTTCCCGGCAGCGATCAGGCGGATATGTTCTGTCAACCCTCTTGCTTCGAGGCATTCACGCGCAAACGCCAGGGCATCATAAAGGGGCATGCCCAGGTAATCGGTGAACTCGAGCGGAGCAGCACCGGTACCGCCTTCCGCGCCATCAATAGAAATAAAGTCGGGTATGATTCCGGTGTCATTCATGGCATCACAAATCGCTTCAAACTCCTGTTTGTCGCCTATGCATAATTTAAAGCCTACAGGTTTTCCTTCTGATAATTCACGCAGTTCCTGTAAAAAGCTCAATAATCCATAGGGTGAATTAAAGGCCGAGTGACTTGCAGGAGAATGAACAGTAGTATGTGGCACCACCTGGCGGATCGCCGCGATTTCAGCCGTATTCTTTGTAGCCGGCAGAATTCCGCCATGCCCGGGCTTGGCGCCCTGCGATAATTTAATTTCAATCATTTTAACCTGCGGCCGAAGGGCGTTAACACTGAATGAAGCCGCGTCAAAATTGCCCTCTTCATTCCGGCATCCAAAATACCCTGTTCCGATCTGCCAGATCAGGTCGCCACCCTGCAGGTGGTAATTGCTGATTCCCCCTTCACCCGTATTATGCGCAAAGCCTCCCAGCGCTGCACCTTTGTTCAATGCCGTTATAGCCGTTTTACTCAGGGCCCCATAACTCATGGCGCCAATATTCAGGATACTGGCATGATAGGGCTGACGGCATTGCTTATTGCCAATCCAGATCCGTAAATCGGAATGCTCAACCTTTGCGGGATACATGGAATGCGCCACCCATTCATATCCGGCCCGGGTGGGATCATCCTGCATACCAAAAGCAACCGTTTCACGCTGGTTTTAGGAACGCTGGTATACGATAGAACGCTGACGACGGTTAAAGGGCTTACCATCGAGGTCAGATTCAAAGAAGTACTGACGGATCTCCGGTCTGATCGATTCAAACAGAAACCGCAGATGACCAATAATAGGATAGTTGCGCGTAATGGCGTGTTTCTTTTGAACCACGTCATAAATCGCTAATATTAATAAGGGTAGGGTTATAAACAGGGCATTATACCAGCTGCTATCGCCGGTGTAGGCTGTCTTTAATATGATGGCATTTACCAGTCCTAAAATAAAAATGGCCTGGCTACTACCCGAAATCTGTTGATTCCGAATCATAGCAGTAAAATTTAATACTTATAATAATGTTGTGTCAGGATACACCCCGGTCCAAATGAAGAATAAAGTATGGCCGGGGATTAAGTATTAAAGACCTTAAAATTGGAGAAAAGATAGATTCGGCATACCGACGATTCAGTTCCCGGAAGCGCGGTAGGCCCGGGACTGACCGTAGTGAAAGGTGTTTCACCCGGTGAAAATAAATTCGATATGGTTCTATATCTATGCAAGGAAATATAAAGTTACAGCTATTTCTGACAGTTATTTGTTAATTTTCATTTCGATACGATGTACTCAATATAAGACTTTTTCCAGAGATTCTATTAGCAACAGGGAATAATTTTTTAAGCGGAATTGTAAAGCATTTTTAATGAAATACCATGTTACGGAAGTACAGAAAATATTCAGTGACTTGAATTCTTCAGAGAAGGGATTGTCCGGTCAGGAAGTACAAAGCCGCCTGAATGAATACGGCAGAAATGAACTGGAGGAGAAGAAAAAGAAGTCGCCGCTGGTGTTGTTCCTGGGGCAGTTCAAGGATTTTATGATCATTGTACTGATCGCCGCAGCGATCATATCCGGATTGATCGGAGAAATGACGGATACCATCATTATTATGGTCATTGTGGTGCTGAATGCCGTAATTGGTTTTATCCAGGAATACCGGGCCGAAAAAGCCATGGAAGCCCTGAAGAAAATGGCGATGATTCAGGCTACCGTCATCCGTGAAGGCAGGCAGGAGTCGGTTTCTTCAGCCGACCTGGTGCCCGGAGATATCGTTTTGCTTGAAGCCGGAAATGCGGTTCCCGCTGATCTTCGGTTGACCGAGGCCTACAGTTTGCGCATAGACGAATCGGCATTAACCGGAGAATCTGTACCAGCCGATAAGCGTGAAACGGTGATCGGGGAAACGGATATTCCTTTAGGCGACAGGCTGAATATGGCCTACAAAAGTACCCTGGTAACGAATGGGCGTGCGAAAGGTATTGTGGTGAGTACCGGCATGAAAACCGAGATTGGAAAAATTGCCCGTATGCTGCAGGAGGAAGAAACGTCAACGCCCCTGCAGCGGCGAATGGGTGCCTTTGGAAAAATGCTTTCCTATATTATTCTCGCGATCTGTGTGGTGTTGTTTCTCGCCGGATGGCTGGTGCGCGGAGAAGAGCCGTTCAATATGCTGATGTTGTCGATTTCCCTGGCCGTAGCCGCGATACCCGAAGCATTGCCGGCGCTGATCACCATCGCACTGGCTCAGGGTGCGCGCAACCTGGTTAAAAAAAACGCGCTCATTCGCAAATTGCCTGCTGTTGAAACCCTGGGTTCGGTCACATTTATCTGCTCCGATAAAACCGGAACGCTCACGCTGAATAAAATGGAAGTGGTGGAAGTTGACCCCTTCAACCATGACCATTTTTACAAAGAACTGCCCGCCCTCGATTGCGCCATGGCCCTGAATAATGATGTTAAGAAGAATAAGTCGGAAGAAATGACGGGAGATCCCACGGAGATCGCGCTGGTGGATAAATTCATCGCAGACCATTCTACTGAACAATACCATGAATTGCAGGAGGCGCTTCCGCGGGTTGAAGAATTGCCCTTTGATTCTGACCGGAAATGTATGACCACCATCCATCGGCAAAATGGCAGCTACCTGGCTATCTCTAAAGGCGCGGTAGAATCTATCACTGAACGGCTGGCCTCTGACGAACGCGTTGATGAGATTCTGGAAAAGGCGGATGCGATGGCAAAAAATGGGATCCGGGTTTTGGCGTTCGCCTACAGAAAGTTGGACAGTATTCCCGATAACCTCGATTATAATGCTATTGAAGCAGAGCTGGAATTCATCGGTTTGGTAGGAATGATCGATCCGCCCAGAGAAGAAGCCAAACTTGCGGTAAAAGAATGTAAGACTGCCGGTATTAATGTGGTGATGATTACCGGCGACCATCCGGCAACTGCCGCGGCAATAGCTTCTCAGATCGGAATACTAACGGAAAACGATCTGGTGCTTACCGGTATACAACTCGAAAAAATGTCGGAGAAGGAATTTGAAGAAAAGGTAGAGAAGGTCAGAGTTTACGCAAGGGTATCTCCTGAACAAAAACTCAATATTGTTAATGCGCTTCAGGCAAAGGACAATTATGTGGCGATGACCGGTGACGGGGTAAATGACGCTCCTTCACTTAAAACGGCCGATATCGGGATCGCCATGGGTATTAACGGTACCGATGTCAGCAAAGAATCCGCCCATATGATTTTGCTGGATGATAATTTTGCCACCATCGTGCGGGCGGTACGGGAAGGCCGGCGGATATATGATAACATTCGCAAATTTGTCAAATATATCATGACCTGTAACGGCGCTGAGATACTGACGATCGCGCTGGCGCCACTTTTCGGTTTACCCATGCCGTTATTGCCTATTCATATTCTCTGGATCAACCTGGTAACTGACGGGGTGCCGGGCTTAGCGCTTGCCGGAGAAAAAGCGGAAGCGAATATCATGCAGCGGCCGCCCCGTAAGACCAATGAAAGTTTTTTCGCGAGGGGCATTGGCGTGCATATTCTCTGGGTAGGCTGCCTGATGGCCGCTATTACGCTGGGCATCCAGGCCTGGGCTATTCACAATGATATCGAACACTGGCAAACCATGGTGTTCCTGGTGTTGTCGCTGGCACAGTTAGGCCATGTTATGGCGATACGAAGTGATACGGAAATGCTCATACAAAAAGGCGTATTTTCCAATATGCCGCTGTTCCTCGCAGTATTCTTTACCGCCTTGCTGCAACTGGCTATCGTATACCTACCCTTCGCCAATGAGTTGTTCAAAACCGCCCCGTTAACCCTGAATGAAGTGTTGATTTGTTTTGGGGCTTCACTGCTGGTACCGATAGGGGTTGAAATTGAAAAGCTGATCCGGCGCAACATGAAAGACTAATTCCACCAGGCATAATTCTCTGGAATATTCAGGATTGAAGAACGGATGAATTGTTGTCTGCCGGTTTGAACCTGTTTTTAAAGCCCAGCAGCCGCAGGGCATTCAGCACCACAACAAGTGTTGAGCCTTCATGTCCGATAACGGCCGGTCCCATGGAAGCAACTCCCGTTAGCGTTAAAGGAATCAGCAGGGCCACCATGCCCATACTGATGATCAGGTTTTGGGTGATGATCTGCCGGGCTTTTTTTGCCAGGCTGAAAGCGAAAGGCAGATTAATGAGTTTGTCGGCCATCAGCGCTACATCGGCGGTTTCCAGCGCCACATCGGAACCGGCTGCTCCCATGGCAATACCTACTGAACTGCGTGCCATTGCCGGGGCATCGTTTACGCCATCACCAACCATTGCCACCCGCTTATCCCGGCGCATCAGCGACTCAATAGCCTCTACCTTTTGTTCAGGAAGTAAATTTCCCATCGCAGTTGTCAGGCCTGTTTGTGCTGCAATGGCATCCGCTACCCGCTGATTGTCGCCGGTCAGCATAACCATTTCCCGGATACCGGAATTGTGTAAGGCTTGTAAGGTTGCTTTCGCGTCACTTCTGGGGATATCCATCAGCGCGATGATACCTGTAAAGCGCCCGTTATCCTGAACCACCATGGTGGTATTACCCTGTTGTTCAAGACCGGCGATTTTTTCGAGCAGATCTGTTGAAAGAGTATCGCCTTTCTCGGTGAACAATTCTTTATTACCGATGTATATTTCGCGCTGTTCATAAATCGCTTTTAATCCCCGGCCGGTAATGGAACTGATTTCATCGGCGGGCGCTATATCACGCTGAAGTATAGCCGAACCTCCTTTAACAATGGCGGCTGCAAGCGGATGATCACTTAATTTTTCCGCAGCGATAATTGCGGGGAGTATCTCTTCCGTCGCCAGACCGTTCAGGGGATACACTCCGGTAAGTTTAGGTTTTCCTTCGGTAAGCGTACCGGTTTTATCAAAGGCTACCGTGTTTACGCCCGCCATTTCTTCAAGGGGTTTACCACCCTTTATCAATATTCCGCCTCTCGCTGAGCGGGCGATGGCGCTGAGTACGGCGCTGGGAGTGGATATCGCCAGCGCGCAGGGACTGGCGGCAACCAGCACCGCCATGGCGCGATAAAAGCTGGCGCCAAATGTTTCATCAATCACCAGGAACGCAAATAACAGCAGGGTGATCATGATCAGCACCGCAGGCACATAATAGCGTTCAATTTTATCGGCGAAATCCTGTGTACTGGATTTCTGGGTCTGCGCTTCATTCACCAGCCGCACCATCCTCGAAATTGTGGAGTCATCAGCTTTCCGAAAAACCTCTACTTCCAGGGCGGTATTACCGTTTATACTTCCGGCAAAAACTTTATGGGCATCCTCCAGTTTTGAGAAGTCATGTGTTTGCCCAGTGGTATCAGGATGCGCCGATTTTTCTGCGGGGATACTTTCACCGGTAATGGATGCCTGGTTTACCGCTCCGGATCCCTGTATCACCAACCCATCAGCGGCAATACGGGAATTGGGTTTAATGAATATAATATCTCCCGGAACAAGCGCGGAAACCGGTACTTCCTTCAACTCAGTTCCGTGTTTCAGGATAGCGGTATCGGGTGTCAGCGCCGCAAGCGCCCTGATCGATTTGCGTGCCTTGTCAAGCGAATAATGTTCCAGCGCATGGCCCATGCTGAACAGGAATAATAACAATGCTCCTTCAGCCCATTCGCCCAAAGCCGCCGCACCGATGGCAGCGACCAGCATCAGGAAGTCAATTTCAAACCTGCCCTTACTGATTCCTGCAATCGCCTCTTTGGTCGTATAATAGCCTCCCAACAGGTAAGCTATTATATATAGTGCAATGACCAGGATTTCCGGTATCGCTTCAAAAAATGAGAGCGAGAATCCTGCGGCTAAAAATACTCCGCACAGAATACTCAGGGCAAGCTCTGTCTTCTCTGTAATAAAACGTTTGATGGGGTTGGAAACAGCAGCTGTTCCTTCTGCCTTCAGATGCTCGTTTTTCAGTCCGGCTGCAGCCATAGCCTTGCGGATATCCTCATCCCTGATCATAGATTTATCGTACTCAATGATCAGGTATCCGGAGGGAGAAAGCGCGCAATATTTCAGTCCCGAAAGCTTTCTCAAACGTTCCTCTATGCGGCGCGCATGCCGTGCATTACGTATGCCTTTTACTTCCATGGCTATATGCCCATAGCGGTCAAGTATAGCCGCTCCTTCCTGCCTGGCCTGACTTTCGATCTGTTGAATGGTGATCAATTCAGGATTGTAGTGAAAACAAAGCTGAGCTTTTTCTCCCGCAGCAGAAGGTATGATATGAACAGCTTCAACTCCCCGGAATTTTTTTAATGCGCCGAGTATCCGGGTAACACACATATCCTGTTCATCAGGTATACCGGGCAGCAGCAATTCGAGATCAATCCTGGTTTTCTTCATTATTATAGAAATATAGCATGAATCAAATCACCTTCTTATCATTCTTCATCAGCACTCTTCATCCGGGAGAGCACCGGGTAAGGGTTTTTAAAAATGATCTTTTTTCCTTCCAGCTCCCGGCCATCAACTGCAGTTATTTCTGTTAAACCCTTATCGGTTATCCCAGATTGTATCGGAAGCAATGCAAATACACTGTCCTGCATAACTTCTACAACATATTGTTCATTGCCAAAACGTACCAGCGCTTCTTCAGGAACGGAGGTAACCACTCTGTCGGTAAGTTCTATACGGGCATTGAGAAACATTCCTGGTAGCAGGCGGGCAGGGCGTTTTTCGAAATGGCAGTGTACAATCCCGCTTCTGTTTTCATCAACATTTCTCGTAATGAGCAATACTTCACATTCATAAGACATGGAAGGATCATCAACAAAAGTTACTAAAACTTTTTGTCCGGGTTTGAGTTTACCAAGATCTTTCTCAAACACCGTGAGGGTTGCATGTATATCTTCCGGATTGATCAGTTCGAATAACACGTCTGAAGGATTTACATATTTTCCAATGTTCACCTTAACTGAACTGACAAACCCATTTATTGGAGAGTATACGGCAACATTTCGAGAAATGGATCCTGCATTGAGTTTCGCGGGGTTGATATTGATGAGGCGTAATTTTTCTGCAAGTCCGCCTACCAGAATTTTTTGCGATTGAAAGGCGGATTCCGTTTCCTGGAAAACTTTATCAGCTGTTACCTGCTGCTCGTTCAGCAACTTCTGCCGGTTATAGTTTTTTTCCAGGAATTCCAATCGGGATACCGCCATGAGGTAGTCCTGCTGTAATTGAATGAGGGATTGATCTTCTATACGCGCAATCACTTCGCCTTTGCGAACCTGCATTCCCGGAAGCAGATGCGTGCTTTTCAGGTAACCGCCCATAGGAAAACTCACCGATACAATGTTCTGCGGAGGAACATCCACCAGGCCATTAACGGTTAATACTTCACTGATCCGGTTCTTCCGGATGGTATCGGCAACAATTCCCGCATTGGAGATCTGGGATTGAGATAGAATAAGCATATGTTCATCACCGGTAGGTGCTGGTTCGGTAGTGGGTTGCTCATCGGTGCAACTGTAGGTAAATACTATCAGGATGATCAGTATATAGCGCATTATTAATTTTTTTGGTTGTAATATTCAAGGTTGATCAATGCCTGGTTATATGCCGCCAAAGCATCAAGATATGCTGAACGGATCGCGACCGCATTGTTCATAAGCTGGCTCCATTCAATATAATTTATTTCGCCGTTTTCATAGCTCAGGTTGGCCGACCGGATGATCAGGTTGGCCTGAGGGATGCCCGCTTTTTCAAAATAGGCTACCATATCCGCGGCTTTCCGGAACTCAGCCAGCAGTTGATTGTATTGGTTGCTGAGGCGCTGCCGCGTTATGCTTGTATTGAGCCGGGAAATATCTTCAGCGACTCCCGCTGCGCGGATCCTCGATTTTATCCCACGGTTGAACAGGGGAATTCCGAGGGTCAGGTTAACAACATGAAACCGGTCGGTTCCGCTAAAATATTTCTGATTGATGCCATCCATGCTGTAGTAGCCGATGATAGACTGGTTGCTGTAGCCCAGCGTAACATCCGGTGATAGTTTAGAGCGCGCTATTTCCGTTTCAGCCCGGGCCACTTCTGTTTCCATTTCCCTAACCAGTAATTCAGGATGATCTTCAAAGCTGGTATCCATTCTTATGGTCGGTTCTAATTTCACCGATGAATATTCCGGCAGCAGTTCGACATCCGTATTCAGCAGGATCTTCAGTTGCTGTTGCAGTATACGCAGATCAGCATCAGCCTGGGTATGTTGCAACTGCACCTGCAGTAGCTGCATGTCGGCAGTGGTTTTTTCCAGGATATTCGATTCACCTGACCGTAACCGTAAGTCGGCCGAGGCGCTGAATTTCCGGAAAATAGTATCCAGTTGATAAAGCAATTGCTTACGTTCCAGGATATCCGTCATCTGGTAGAAAATTCTTTTCACTTCGCGTTCGAGCAGAGACTGTTTCCAGTTTACCTGCTGGTTTTGCAGCAGCTCGCGGCTTTTGAAGCCAGCCTGTTGTTTTCGATATACTGAAGGCATATTGAATTGCTGCTGAAGAAAAACGCGGGTATCACGGTGCGGGCTGCTGATCCCGCCATATTCTCCGCCTATTTCAGTTTTTGGCGCATCAAAAACACCCTGCTGCAATTGTTTCCAGTAGGTCGATTGCAGGCGTTCAGTTTGCAGTTCAAGATTCTGCCGCTGTGCCTGGTTAATCATTTCGGCGAGGGTCATTTTCTGTTGCGAAAAGCCGGCAATGGGAAGCAGGAGCATCAGCAGCATAGGCAGCGCTGCTTTGGTAAGGTTTTTATTGCTTCTGTTCTCAATCCACCGGTACAGGATCGGCAAAACAATCAGGGTTAGAAAGGTAGCGGTAACGAGGCCACCTATTACCACGGTTGCCAGGGGCCGCTGAACTTCAGCACCTGATCCCTGGCTTAAGGCCATCGGTAAAAAACCGAGTGAGGCAACTGAAGCGGTCATCAGTACCGGGCGCAGCCGCGCAGCTGTTCCTTCCATAATGAGTTGATTTATGTTGGTTAGTCCGCCTTTTTTCAGGCGATTGAATTCGGCGATGAGCACAATCCCATTCAGCACCGCTACACCGAAAAGCGCAATAAATCCAACGCCGGCAGATATGCTGAAAGGCATATCACGAAGCCATAAGGCGATAATTCCGCCAATGGTTGAAAGCGGTATGGCGGTGAAGATGAGCAGGCCGTACTTAACCGATCCAAATGCGAAATAGAGCATGATGAAGATCAGTACCAGCGCGGCAGGAACGGCTACGGACAAACGCTGTTTGGCTTCCTGCAGGTTTTCAAACTGCCCGCCATATTGTATATAGTATCCTGAGGGCATACTCACCTGCTGTCCAACCTTAGCGCGGAGTTCTTCCACCACCGATTCCACATCTCTGCCCCGCACGTTAAATCCGGCTATGATCCTTCTTTTGGCATCTTCCCGTTGAATTTGATTAGGTCCCTCGCGAATTTCCACTTCCGCTACCTGGTAAAGCGGGATCTGTGCCCCGGCAGGTGTGGGGATAAGCATGTTGCGAACATCTTCGATACCGGATCGGCTCTTATCTTCCAGGCGTAATACCAGGTCGAACCTGCGTTCATTTTCATAGATTATACCCGCTGGTTCTCCGGCAAAGGCGGTTCTGATCAGCAGGTTGATATCGTCTATAGTTAACTGATAGACGGCCATTGCCTGGCGGTTATAGTTAATGACGATCTGCGGCAGACCGGTAACCGCTTCAAGATACAAATCAGTGGCGCCATCCACGGTTCCGATCACATGACCCACCCGGGCAGCCACCGCCGCCAGCGTGTCGAGGTCTTCACCGAAGATCTTGCATACAACATCCTGGCGTGCGCCGGATATCAGTTCATTGAACCGCATCTGAACAGGGAATTGAAAGCCCGCTGTAAGACCGGGAATCTCATCGATCACCGCGCTCATTTTGGTGGCCAGTTCATCGAAGCTGCTGGCGGAGGTCCAGGTTGATTTTGGCCGGAGTGTTATCATAATATCCGTCATTTCCATCGGCATGGGATCGGTGGGAATTTCACTGGCACCAATGCGGGTAACGATCTTTTCCACTTCGGGAAATTGTGATTGTAAGAGATGCACAGCCTGCTGGGTGGATTGAATTGTTTCGGTGAGCGAACTTCCGGTCACCAGCCGGGCATCTACGGCAAAATCGCCTTCTTCCAGCTCAGGAATAAATTCTCCCCCGAGCCTGGTCATGATCAGCAGCGCTATCACGAATAATCCCAGCGATATGGTCAAAATAAGTTTTGGAAAGGCCAACGCTTTATGTAAGAGGCGATGATATGCGATCTGTATCCGGTTCATCGCCCGGTCAGAAAAGGTTGGCTTGTGGCGAAGCTTCCGGCTCAGCACCAGGGAGCTCATCATCGGAACATAGGTGAGCGACAGCAGAAAGGCGCCAATAAGCGCAAAGGCTACGGTCTGGGCCATTGGCCGGAACATTTTGCCTTCAATACCCGTTAACGAAAGAATGGGCAGGTATACGATCAGGATAATGATCTGGCCAAATACTGCAGCGTTCATCATTTTTCCCGCGTTGATCTCCACTTCAGCATTCATTTGCTGCCGGGAAATTTCCGAAACGCCTTTATAAGCCGCATTCAGGGCAAGTCCGTGCAACACCGCTTCCACAATAATCACCGCGCCATCTACAATTAGTCCGAAATCCAGTGCCCCCAGGCTCATGAGGTTGCCCGATACATTAAAGATGTTCATCATGATAATGGCAAACATCATCGACAGTGGAATAACGCTGGCCACGATCAGTCCGGCACGGAGATTTCCGAGGAACAACACCAGCACGAAAATCACGATCAGGGCGCCTTCGAGCAGATTGGTCTTAACGGTGCGGATGGCATTGTCTACCATCTTGGTGCGATCATAAAAAGGTTCCAGCACCACACCTTCCGGTAGCGTAGTCCTGATTTCATTGATTCTGGCTTTCACATTGCGTACCACTTCCGATGCATTTTCACCTTTGAGCATCAGCACCACCGCACCCGCCACTTCTCCCTGATCTTTGTAGGTCATTGCGCCATAACGGATGGCGTGGCCGATTCGTACAGTGGCTACATCGCGGATAAACACCGGTATGCCTGTAGAGGTCTGACGGACAATGATCGATTCGATATCCGCTATACTTTTTGCCAGACCTTCGGTTCGGATAAACAGGGCTGCTGGTCCTTTTTCAATATAGGCTCCTCCCGAATTGGCATTATTCTTTTCCAGCGCGGTAAACACATCTGCTACCGTCAGGTTCATGCTTTTCAGGTGGGTGGGGTTAACAGCGATTTCATATTGTTTCAGGTAGCCGCCGAAGCTGCTGACATCCGCCACGCCGGGTGTACCCAGCAGTTGCCGGCGTACGATCCAGTCCTGAATGGAGCGCAATTCAGCAAGGTCATACTTACCTTCATAGCCCGGTTTTGGCCGGATAACGTATTGATAAATTTCACCTATGCCTGTTGTTACCGGAGCCAATTCCGGTTGTCCGGCACTGTTAGGGATCTGCTGTCGCACTGAATTGAGGCGTTCGCTTACCTGCTGGCGGGCAAAATAGAT
>JAEYRC010000078.1 GCA_023409675.1 Bacteroidota bacterium | reverse complement strand
GGCTCCTGGTGTCCGAACTGTATGGATGAAACCCGCTTCCTGAGTGAATATTACTCCAATAATAAACAGTTTGAGTTTGAAGTGATCGCTCTGGCGTATGAGCGAACCACCGATTTTGATGCTTCGGTAAAATCACTGAGTCGTTTTCAGGAACGATTCAATATACAGTACCCCATCCTGGTTACAGAAGTTTCCGTTAATGATTCACTGAAAACTGAAAAGACCCTGCCCCAGCTTAGTGAGATCAAACATTTCCCCACCCTTATCTATATCGATAAAAAAGGATACGTAAGAAAGATACAGACGGGTTTCCGCGGCCCCGGATCAGGAATTCATCATGAACGCTTTGTTCAGGAGTTTGAACAAACGCTTCACCAATTACTGGAAGAAAAACTATAGATAAATTTTAAAGATCCACAGGAAGTACGCTGCTATCCGGGTAATCAATATTCTCAGCAGGGCACAAAAAAAAGCGGCACAAGGCCGCTCTTTATACTGTAAGGCTACAGCTTACCAGCGTTTTGCACCGTAAGACTGTCTGTTGCCACCACTTCTTTCTTCTTTAGGTTTAGCAACGCTAACCCGGATAGCACGACCTTCTACAGTAGCGCCATCAAGTTCTTTGATTGCTTTTTCACCTGCAGCTTCGTCGGCCATTTCAACAAAACCAAAGCCACGGCTTCTGTTTGTTTCTCTGTCCATAATAACTTTAGCTGAAGTTACTTCACCGTAATCTGAAAAATAATCTCTTAAGTCTTCATCTGCAACGTTGAAGCTTAAGTTTGAAACATAAATGTTCATCTGACAAAAAAATTAATAAATTAAAAAACTTAGCGTTGCATGGTAAAGAAGACTAACTATTAGCAGAAAATTCCGTATAAGAAAAAATCGTTCAATTACTTGCACTGTCTAAATATCCCGACAAATGTACAGCTATTTTCTGAACTGCAAGTTATTCCTGCAGTTTTTTTTGTTAAATCTCTTACTTATCAATAATCCACCGATGCAGCGCTTTGATACCAATCAGTCCCTCTATCAATAGCCCCGTTCAATCGTGCCGCGCTGGACGCGTTCGGCGATCTCCTTTCCATCGATAAGAAATTGAAGCAGGTTTCGGACATCCCGGAAATTACCCAGGAAATACCGCGCTGCAGAAACCTGGCTCCCTACCTTAATAGTCGTGGCCCATTCAGGCAGGGCTTTAAAGATATCTTCATCGGTATGGTCATCACCCAGGGCCATGATAAAATCATATTCATTTGTCCCCATGAATGCCAGTGCAGCCTTTCCTTTATTGATTTCAATGTTTTTAATTTCCACCACCTTATTACCGGGCAGCAATTGCAACCCTTTATCTTCTGCCAGATAACGGATCGTATTCATCAGCTCACTGGTCCGCAATTCACCAAGCCCTTCTTCTACCTTGCGGTAATGCCACACCAGGGAGTAATCCTTTTCCTCAATAAATGCTCCGGGAGTTCTGTCGGAAAAGGTTTCCAAAACGGGTTGAAGATCGAGCTTCCAGGCTGCATTCAATCCCGCGATAGTTTCCCATTCGCCATTCTTATGTCTTGTCCAGGCCCCGTGTTCAGCAATAATATTGAGGGGAAGTTTTCCAAACCATTTTTCAAGAAAATTATGATCCCGTCCGCTGACAATGACCACTTCATTGTTCGGATCATTGGTCAGTTGCTCCAGGATCTGGTACACTTCTTCGTCTGGCGAAGCCTGTTCAATATTTGTTTTAAATCCTACCAGGGTACCGTCATAATCAAGGAAGATCAGCCTTTTTCCGGTTGACAGGTATTTTTCTTTGATAGAATTTCTTGTGGATGCTCCTACACCACGGGCCAGCATGGATTCCTGCATATCTTTTACTTCATTTAAACGTGTCATAAATAATTTGACCCAGTGGTCAATATTGAATTTGGTAACGATTTGCCGCATCGATCGCATCCGGCGGCTTTGCTCTTCCTCCGGCATGTTGATCGCCTCCAGTATCGCACGGGCTATAGCGCCAATATTGTTTGGATTGACGATAATGGAATCGATCAGCTCCTTTGAAGCGCCGGCCATTTCACTCAGGATCAGCACTCCATCATTATTGATACGACTGGCAATGTATTCCTTACAAACGAGATTCATACCGTCGCGCATGGGCGTTACCAGGCAGATGTCGGCCATACTGTACAGGGCAGATAATGTTTCAAATGGAAATGACCGGTAGAAATAATAGACCGGCTGCCAGGAGATGGTGCGATAGCGGGCATTGATATTACCCACCAGCTTATCAATCTCGTCACGAAGATCCTTGTATTGTGGAACCGTATCTCTCGATGGCACCACGATCATATACAAGGCCACACGCTCCAGGTATTCGGGATGAAGCTGGAGGAACAGATCGAAGGCCTGCAGCCGTTGCAGAATACCTTTACTGTAATCGAGCCTGTCGATGGTCAGAATCAATTTAATCGAGTGAAACGTTTGCCGGATCGTTTCGATTTCTTCCTGCACTAAAGCTTCCTGTGAAGAAGATTCATACTTTTTGCTGTCGATACCCATCGGAAAGGTATCTACAACTACCGGCCGGTGATCGATCGTGATCACATTCGATGAAGAATTCACCGGTAAAAGGTATCGGGCATTGTGCACAAAATGCTGCGCATCGTCGAAGGTGTGAAAACCGATCAGGTCACTGCCGAGCATTCCTTCAAGAATTTCCGCCCGCCAGGGTATCAGCCTGAATAACTCAAATGATGGAAATGGTATATGCTGGAAGAAGCCGATTGATACATCGGGCATTTCATCACGAACCATCTTGGGCAATAATAACAACTGATAGTCATGGATCCAGATGATATCACCGGGCGCAGCCACTGTTAACAGCACATCGCGGAATTTCTGATTCACGGCAACATAACTATCCCAATAGGTCTGCTGATAGATCGCATAGGTGGTCATATAATGAAAAACCGGCCAGAGGGTTTCATTAGAAAAACCTTCGTAATAAAGATTGATCTCTTCCTGCGTAAGGAACACCGGCTTGAGGTTCAGTTTCTTTAACTGTGTGGTAACTTTCTTCTGCTCTTTCTCGGAAGTAACATCCATACCCGGCCAACCTACCCAGATATTGTTACCCTGACGGTATACGGATCCAAGGCCTGTAGCCAGTCCGCCTTCACTTGGACTAAAACTGATTTTTCCATCCTCAGATTCAGTTAATTTAACAGGTAACCGGTTGGATACAATTATAGTTTTACGCATATGATTATTAAGGTTTAATATTCTGTAAAAAGAATATACCAGCGATACGATATCAGCCGGACGTGGTTTTCAAAACCACCTATATATGTAAAGAAAAATAATGCAGGAGCCGCAAAGTTAACTCAATGTTTTTACATTGAACAACTTCATCAATGGACAACCATAGTAATACGCATCCGGGCAATCGATGATGCAACATTCAATTAATTGTCAACTATGCTGAAACCGATAATCGGTTATACATTTGAGTTAGTTGAAGAAATTTCATCAAAATCAAGGCACGGCAATAAGATGACAGACGTCAGAAAAGGATAAATTGAGGAAAATCTTCCCCAGCATATGCTAAAGAACCGAAAGATTTAGATAAAATTTAACTGGCAGGGTATTTTGATTTTATCAGAAAACACATTTATCATGGGCAACTTACTTTACATCATTGCAGTTATTTTAATTATCGCCTGGGCGATTGGATTTTTAGGGTATAATGCCGGGGGTATTATTCATATCCTGCTGGTTATAGCCATCATTGCTATTTTGCTGAGACTGATCCGTGGATCCGGAGTATAATATCGTGTATCATTAGCCTGTTCGCTGCAGATTCTGCTCACAGATTGCTGCAAAACATATTCATTAATTTCGTACCTTAATGAACACCGGACAGGTTAATGATTACGCATTTTTTTTACACTTAAATACCAAATACATATGAACAGTACATCAAAGGTTATTGCCGCCACGCTTGCCGGAGTTGCAACGGGCATTGCTATAGGAATGTTATTTGCCCCCGATAAGGGAACAGAAACACGTAAGCGTATTTCTGAAGGTTATTCCGACCTCAGTGATTCACTGAAAGACAAAATCAGTGATCTGGTTGGTACCGCTAAAGAAGAGTTCAATCATGCGCGTGATAAAGCTGCTGACCTGGCCCGTAAAGCCACCGGTAAAGCACAAACGATGAAAGGTGAAGCGAGAGATACCTTCAATGCCTGATCGTAAATTTCTTTTTTTATTAAAAGCCCTTCAATCCGAAGGGCTTTTTTGATATTTGACGAATGAAATTTGTCTTTAAAACGTTTGGAAAAAATCATGAACCCTATGTCCAGGCGGGCATAAAGGAATTCAGCGCCCGTATCGAACGCTACTATCCACTTCAATGGCAGATCATCGCTCCACCGAAAAACGCGGCTTCGTTGCAGGAAGAAGAACTCAAGCGCCGGGAAGCTGAAATTCTGCTTCCTCAACTTCATAAAGATGATTTCCTGATCACCCTTGATGAAAAAGGTAAATCATTAAGCTCGGTACAATTGGCCACTTTTCTCGAACAAAGAGCCCTGGAATCCGTAAAAACCATCGTATTCCTCATTGGCGGTGCTTATGGGATCGATGATTCCGTTCGTCAACGATCGAACCTTATCCTATCCTTTTCAGCCTTTACCTTTCCACACCAACTGGTCCGCCTTATCCTGGCCGAACAGGTATACCGGGCATGCACTATCATCAGGAAAGAAAAATACCATCATCAATAATCACTCATTATCGCATCGCGGGCATTCGTGTCGCAACGCGTATCTTTACCCGAAATACGCGTTATGCTTTCGATAACCCTGATCTTAATACTGACGACTGTTGTTATATCCATTGCCGCATTCAATAATGAGAAGATTAAGAATGACCTGATCTTTTACCCCCCTGCTGTAACGTTCAATAAACAATATTACCGGTTCTTCACCTGCGGATTTATTCATGCCGATTATATACATCTGATCTTCAATATGCTGTCATTTTATTTCTTTGGCGGGATGGTGGAAGATCGGTTTGCAGAGATCTTCGGACAGGGTGGCAGAATGGTTTACCTGCTGATGTATCTGTCGGCGCTCGTTGTCAGCATCTTACCCACCTATTTTAAAAACAAAGATAATTACCATTACATGAGCTTAGGGGCTTCCGGCGCGGTATCCGCGGTTATCTTTGCCGGTGTAATGTTCGCACCCTATATGGAGATCGGTTTACTGATCATCCCGTTTTTGAAAATACCCGGATTTATCTTCGGTCCGCTGTTTCTTTTCATCAGTGCCTACCTCGACCGCAAAGGAGGAAGCAACATCAACCACTCGGCACATATCTGGGGGGCGCTTTATGGAGTAAGTTTTGTCATCATTGCCGGTTTGCTGGTACAGTATAATGCCATCGACATGTTTATCCGGGGAATACAATATTATTTCAGTCGCTGATCACTTCATATGAGCAATGAAGAATACGCTCTGAGGCTGGGTTCAGCTTTACGCGGTCATCAATACGATGCCCTATCACCCAAATTATGCGCCCTCCCGATTCCACTACATAAACCTTTTCCTTATCGGTAAGGCTCATTTTCTTATCAATTAAAAACCGGGATAGCTTTTTCTTTTTACGCATGCCTAACGGGTAAAAATAATCGCCGGCTTTCCAGCTTCGCACCACGAGGGGAAATTCTATTGTTCGAGCATCAAGATAAACGCTATACGGATCGGAGAAAATATTGGCTTCCGAAGGCGTTACAGCTTTAATGCGCAGCCTGCCTTCGGGCAGGAGTATGGAATCTGTATCCGGATCAACAATATGTACAGAAGAATTCCTGTCCTGTACAGCACTGATGATCAGCCAGGCTCTGTTGCGGATAACCCTGTGCGTGTGACTCTCGCAGTATTTACCGGTGTTGCTGCTCAGGAGTTTTAGCAGATCAGGTGTTTGAGCGGCTGAAAATCCAAAGGGTTGCATCAATTCAAAAAGAATGGTCTGAAGCCCTGGCAATTTTTTCAGTTTCAGCACGGGGATATACACTTCTTTCCCGCGAATTTCAAAGAGGATTTTCCGGTATCGGTCCACAGCTTCCAGATAGATCATTTCTATTTCACGGAATCGGTGAATATGCTCGAAAAGCACTTTACCGGCTGAAGGATATACTTCTTCCACAACCGGTAACAGTACATTACGGAGATAGTTACGCGAATATTTCACTGACGCGTTTGAGCTGTCTTCCACCCAACTGAGCTGGTTCAACCGGGCATACTCCAAAATC
>JAEYRC010000028.1 GCA_023409675.1 Bacteroidota bacterium | reverse complement strand
TGACCTGAGCCGTCTTTACGGGGATATTTGAGGTGTATGATTGAAGAAGGCGGTGCGGAATCGATATTATTAGCTTCAGCAAAAAACCCTTTCCAGTTGCCGCTTACGCTGCATTCCACTTCAGAGGGGTAATCAATCGGAAGGATCCGGAAAACTGGATCCATGATATGGCAGGCCATATCACCCAGGGCACCTGTACCGAAGGCCCACCATCCCCGCCAGTTAAAGGGCAGGTAAGCGGGGTTATAATCGATCATTTTAGCCGGACCGATCCAAAGATTCCAGTCCAGTTCTTTCGGCACGTCAAAATTACCGGTAGGTGTTGGAATACCCTGTGGCCATACCGGCCTGTTGGTCCAGCAATGTACGGTATGCACATCGCCGATCATACCGGCATCCACCATTTCTTTCATCTTACGAACACCGTCACCGGAACCACCCTGGTTGCCCATTTGGGTTACGACCTTATATTTTTTCGCTGCCTCGGTAAGGATGCGCGCTTCATAAATGTCGTGGGTTAGCGGTTTCTGGGTATACACGTGTTTGCCCAGTTGCATTGCGGCAAGGGTGGCAACAGCGTGCGTATGATCGGGTGTGGAAATGGAGCAGGCATCAATATTATTTTTTTCCTTTGCCAGCATTTCCCGGAAGTCTTTATAGTATTTGGCTTTGGGAAATTTCTTACGGGTATCGGCAGCCTGGCGGTCATCAACATCTACCAATGCTACGATATTCACCCTTGGGCTTTTGGCAAATTCAGCAATATCACTTGCTCCCTTACCACCGGCACCAATACCAGCGATGTTGAGTTTATCACTGGGAGCAATATAGCCCGGTCCACCCAAAACATGACGGGGTACGATCATAAAGCCCGCGGCAGCGAGCGAGGTGTTTTTTAAAAATTTTCTACGGGACTCCTGAGATTTTTCCATGCGCTAAAAGTTGATTTTATTTTTAGTGTTCTCAATAGATTATGTTACGATAAAGCGGTATCCCAGTTACCCCGGTACGTTCGCTGTACAAACTGATTGGCGGGTTCATAATTGGTAATCCGCATATTTTTCCCATCCCAAAGTAATAGTTTTCTGCCACCATACTGACTTAAACCCTGCTTACCCGATTCTTTAATAAAATAGCTGCGGATAGCCAGGTTACCCATCAACACCGTTTCAGTAAGCGGACCAGCATCTTCAAAGGGTGAGCTGGTATAGGCACCGGGCCCTTTCTTGCAGGCTTCCACCCACTGGGTCTGATGTCCTTCCTCAGCACCTTTAACCAATGGGCGCTGTGGTTCGGGAAGTCTTACTTCTTTCATATTTCGGGTAGGCAACAAAGTTGGATTTTGTCCAAACAGGCCTGCCATCAATTTTCCCTTAGAACCCTCAAATATCATCCCCCCATCGTATTCTCCCATTTGCTCATCGGGCAGTAATTCTGCCGGGCGTTTGGGTTGAATACCTCCGTCATACCAGATCACTTCTACTGGAGGAAGATTGTTTCTGGCCGGAAACTGCAGATGAATCTTTGAGGATGGAGGATAACTTTCCGGATTCACCAGTTCCTGGAAAAATCCGGTATATACCGATCCTACACTGCATTCCACCGAATCGGGATAGCCCAGTTTGAGTGCCCGGTACGGTACATCCAGAAAATGGCAACCCATATCTCCTAATGAACCTGTACCGTAATCAGTCCAACCCCGCCAGTTTGCCGGAATAAAAATTGGGTGATAGGGTCGCGAAGGCGCGGTTCCCAACCACAGGTCCCAGTGAACACCTTTGGGTATATCAAATTTACCTTCGGGTGAAGCGATTCCCTGAGGCCAGGTGGGGCGATTGGTCCATACGTGAACCCGGTTCACTTCCCCGATCAATCCATTATTGATCCAGGATTCAACCATCCGCGTTCCATTGCCACTACTGCCCTGATTGCCCATTTGTGTTACCACTTTGTATTTACGGGCTGCTTCTGTTAGCAGCCGTGCTTCTCCGATATCATGGGTTAGCGGCTTTTCCAGATAGATGTGCTTGTTCATCTTCATCGCCGGAAGAGCCTGAACAGCATGCATATGATCGGGAGTGGAAATAATTACGGCATCGAAGTTCCGGGATTCCTGTTCATACATTTTCCGGAAATCGGCGTAGTACGGGGCTTTGGGAAATGTCTTCCGGGCCCATTCGGCCTGACGGTCATCCACATCACATAAGGCCACGATGTTTTCTGCTCCCTTGTTGAATGAGTTGGTGATATTAACTCTGCCCTTACCGCCAACACCGATGGCGGCAATATTCAGTTTATCACTGGGAGCTGTAAAACCCCGGCCTAATACATGCCGCGGAACAATCATAAAGCCGGTTGCGGCCAACGCGGAATTCCGGATAAAGGATCTCCTGCCGGCGGCTGCTTTCAGGTTATTTTCAGACTGTTTCAATGAAGTTCAGTTTAAGCGAGCGTAGCGTCGAGCGTAATGGTGAGGTTAAGGATTTTACTCACCGGACAGTTTTCTTTCGCATCTTCCACGCATTCATTAAACTTAGACTCATCTATTCCCGGAACGGTTGCTTTTAGGGTAATATGAGATGTCGTAATAGCGCCATTGTCGAGTGTAATGGTACAGGTTGCCTCCAGCGATTCGGGTTCGAACCCGAAATTGCCCAGTACAAAACTCAATTTCATACAAAAGCATCCGGCATGTGCAGCAGCAATAAGTTCTTCCGGATTGGTTCCTTTTCCTTCTTCAAAACGGGAATGATAGGAATATGCAGTATTTTCCAATATGGTACTCTGGGTGCTCAGTTGACCTTTTCCTTCCTTACCGGATCCGTTCCAAACGGCAGTTGCAGTGCGTTTCATACTCTATAAATTTTAGTGGTGAATACCTGGTGGTTTCAGATTTTTTCCAGGGACCGTAAGTTATTGATTGTTTTTTAAAACCCGCAGTCCTTCCACGCTTTAATTCTTAAATCAATCGATGAGGCTGACCACTACCCTGCCGATGTTGCGGCCCTCAAGAATGGATTCGATATAATGTTCTTTAAGTTCATCCAGCCCGATCATCTTAATTATCGAACTTAACTTTTCCTGTATCAGCCATTCCTTATTGAGTTTTTCCCAAACCAGTTTCCGGGTTTCAAGGGGTGTGCCCGCTGAACCGACGCCGAGCAAACTCACACCATTAAGTATAAACGGATATACCGTTGTATGCAATTCGGGGCTCCCTACCAGTCCGGTTGAAACGATACATCCTTCGGGCTGACAACCTTTCAACAGCGTTGCCAGCACATTACCTCCCACGGTATCAATTGCCGCGCACCATTGCGGACGGATCAGGTTTTTACCGGATTCGTCATTCACATAGCTGCGGTCCTTTATAGTTGTAGCACCCAGATTTTGCAGGTATTCGGTTACCTCGCTTTTGCCCGTTACTGCTGTAACCTCATATCCTGCTTTTGCTAAGATAGCTACTGCCAGGCTGCCCACTCCGCCGGTCGCTCCGGTAACCACAACCGGCTTATCGCAGGGAATAACCCCCAGGTTTTCCATCTTCATGAGCGCGAGTGCTGCTGTAAAACCGGCAGTGCCAATGGCCATACATTCTGAGAGCGAGTATTGCGTTGGCGCCTGCACTGCCCATGTCGCGGGAATGCGAATATATTCAGCGAATCCTCCACTGGTATTCATGCCCAGGTCATTGCCGGTTATCACCACCCTGTCGCCGGTTGCAAAATGCTCGCTCCTGCTGATTTCAACCACGCCCGCGGCATCAATACCAGGCGTATGTGGATATTTACGGGTGATGCCTTTATTGCCGGTGGCCGACATCGCGTCTTTGTAGTTTAGAGAAGAGTAATGTACCCGTACCAGCAATTCTCCCGCAGGCAAATCCTCAATTTCCCGGTCAACAATGGAACGCTCGAATTTGCCGTCACTTACTTCGGTGACCCATAAGGCTTTGAATGACATATTGTATAATGGTTTTTAGCTGTTAATATGATGAATGTTTGCCCTTCATTCACCGGCTTTCGCTGCGGTATGAAGCGAAAGATATTCGGTCTTCTGAACAGGAGAATATACTTTTCTTCATACGGGTATACCACACGTGGCGAACTATTCGATAGGGATATAATTGTTATGCCGCCCGTCGTGGTTGAGCTGCTAAAATAAGGTTTGGACACCATGAGCAATTTTATTTTCATGTTCGAGCAGCCATTTTTTTCGCCACAGTCCTCCCATATACCCCACGAGGTCATTGCGCGATCCGACTACCCGATGGCAGGGAATGATGATTGCGATACGGTTCTTACCATTCGCGGAAGCGGCTGCCCGGATGGCTTTAAGATCGCCAAGCCGGCGTGCCATATCGGAATAGCTGATCGTTTTACCAAAGGGAATTCCAGCCAGCTCATTCCAGACCTTAGTTTGAAAAGGTGTCCCCTCCTGATGCAGGGGCAGTTCAAATACTCTTCTTGCTCCCTGGAAATACTGGATGAGTTGTTCTGTACATTCAACAGCCAGCGGTGTATCGACCAGACTGGAAGGATGTTGTTGATGATGCTCATCCTTATTATCGATAAATTCAATGGTATCTACCACAGATGCTGTTCCTGAAATATGCATTACACCAATTGGTGAAGCATAATAAGTATGAAAGCGGTTCAGCATAGCATTGTTTTTTCAACCTGTTCCCCTATCATCAACCGATAAGCCTGTCGCCCTTAAACGGCAGGGGAAGAAGATCAGAGGCCTTATCCAGTACCATAATTTTTCCCGACTGACCTGCAAGAATAAGCTTTATTCCCTGTTCAACCCGATGTTCATATTCCTGCAATGCCTGGCGGCAGATGCCACATGGCGATATCGGTTCATCATTCGTATGTCCGTTATGGTTATAGCTGATGGCGAGGGCTTGTATGGGTTGGCCCGGAAAAAGTGAGGCTGCATTGGAAAGCAGCACCCGTTCGGCACAGAGACCGGCGGGGAAGGATGCATTTTCCTGATTACTGCCATAGATTAGCGCTCCGGATGGCATACGGGCAGCTGCGCCAACGGCGAAACCGGAATATGGCGCATAGGCATTTTGTGTTTGCCTTCGGGCTGCCTCAAGCAGCAGTGCATCATCTTTATCCAGCTCCGCGATATCTTCATATTCTGTGAATCCGATCCGGATCTCTTTTCTTTCCATACGTCAAAATCATTAATATGATGAACTGGAAAAATTACACAAAAAAAAGCATAACCCGTAATCTGATCCTGGTGTACCGGGTTCCGGTTCATTGGAAATAAGCCCGGTCATTCTGAGCAATACAACGCTGAGCAGTGAACGTATTAATGGATCATATTGAATATCCTGTTCCAACGCGGACCGCTATTCCAGCTCATCCAGATCATCCAGGCCTCACCGACCACATGATCTTCGGGAACAAAGCCCCAGAACCTGCTGTCCTGCGAGCGGTGACGGTTATCCCCCATCATCCAGAAATAATCCATTTTGAAAGTATACTGCGTGGACTCTTTACCGTTGATGAATATGCGCCCATCGCGCTCTTCCCAGGTGTTTTGTTCATAAACCCGAATAAGGCGCTTATATAATTTTATATTCCGGGGGGTCAGGTCAATTACCGCGCCCTTTGCCGGAACCCACAGGGGTCCGAAATTATCCACCGACCAGTGAAATTCGGAATCATAGGGAAAGACATCACCATAATTATCAACAATGATCTTTTCAATGGAATCCACTCCCGGTATGGTCCGCAATTTCTCTACCTCTCCTTCTGTAAGATTGATGACATAGGTGCCCTGGTTGGCATAATTGAAATCTGTTCCATCCGGTGTCAGCATTATACCAGCCTCCTCCACCACATCGGGGCTTAGTCCGCGGCCTGAAGTGATTACATGGTATTCCGTTGCTTCGGTAGGTGAAACAAATCCCGGTTCACCATTTATGAATAAGCGGCCATTGATGAGTTGCAGCGTATCACCGGCTATTGCCACACAACGTTTGATATAATTTTCCCGTTTATCGACCGGACGGGTGGTGATCCTGTACTGATCCCACACATTTTCATATGCTCTTCTGGCACTGACGGCTTTCAATTGTGTTTCGTCAGGGTACTGCGTACGCAGTTGCGTTTGCAGCCTGCGTTCTTCC
>JAEYRC010000026.1 GCA_023409675.1 Bacteroidota bacterium | reverse complement strand
CCTATTTTATTAGCACTATGGATCAAACCGATTAATCCTTCAATTTCAAAAGAATTTTCAGATAAGCCTGTTGGTGAACCATAATAAATAAATGGACCATCCGCTCCGGTATTTGAGTTTTCATAAGCGACTATCAGGTCGTCATATCCATCCCCATTTACATCTCCAACTCCTTTTATATCATAAATATCGATTCCGTAAATGGTTACTGAATCGCTAATAATCAACTGTTGATTCGGATATTCATTAACGCCCGATGAAGAACCCTGATAAGTTGCCAGATAATCTATTGCCCCGGCCTGAAGATTTAGAATAAAATCATCAAAACCATCTCCGTTGAAATCCCCTAAAGCTGGTTCGGATCCCCAATATCTAAAATTCTCAGGGATCTTAAAATTCCAGTCTGGCACTTGCTTTTCCGTAATTCTTAAGGAATCAAAACGTGCAGTTGCAATCAGATGATTGGGAGGCATAATACTATCCAAATGAACTCTGGTATTTATCCTGCCATCATTTCCGGATTTAAAAAATTCAGGAACATTATTCAATGTGTACAACTTCGAATTTGATCTGCCGTTACCGAAGGCATACTGTATAGAGGTGTTGTATGCAAGCAGCAACAGCATAAAACCGATTGTTCCAAAACAACGCTTAAAGGACAAAGAACATTGTAACGACGAGCCTTTCAGGCGTTGGACAAGCCTTAGATAATAGAATGTAGAATTTTGCATGAAAAACAGTTTCGTTAACGGATAGGTGTAACCGAAATGCTGCTATTCTTTGCCTGAATCAGAAGGAGATCATAAGGAGTTGATCATAGAAGTGAAGATTAAAGTACAAAAGTTTTTTAATACAGGGTATTAAAATTTTCGGTTTTAAACAGCCTTTCCGAAATACAGTTCCCGGAATACAGTTCCCGCAGATGACGCAGATAAACAGCCAGCAGATTTCGCAGATGTATTAATCTGCGTTGATCTGCTCAAAATCAGCGACATCTGCGGGAAATGCCTTTCCTCTTCCCCCTCAAAAAAAAAGACCCCCTATCCGGAGGTCTTCTGTATAAGTGAATACTATAACCCTAAAACGCTTGCTTATCTCCCCCAATCTGCTTTTTAATATACTCGATCTGCTCCTGCACCGCCGCTTTATTGGCAGCACTGGCCAGCGCTTTTTCTTTCTGTGCGGCTACATTGCCCAGAAAGTTTTTGATTACTGGTGATAATCCATATGATTCAGGAATTTCATCGCGAAAGCCGGTTATCATGTCAACACCCTGTTTTACTATGGAGGTATTTTCCGTTTTACCTATCATCTCGGCCAATGGCATCAGCAGGTTGAACTTGGCCTGTGATAAGGGCATTTTATTGAACGCTTCCACTACTGCCGGAAAGGTTTCTTCCCGACCCGACCGTATGTTGATCAGCATGATCGCCTCCGATAAAGCGCCCTTTACCTTGCCCTTCGACAGTTTCGCGGCCTCCGCTTCAGCCAGTTGCTGATCACGTTTGGCCAGCGCCGATAAGGCCGCTCCGGCTATAGAATACGATGAATCACTGAGCGCTTTAACGAACAGCTCCTGGTATTCCGCTTTATCGTATGAACTCAGCAGCGTAAGGGCTGCCGCTTTCACGGTTGACTTCGAATCGCTGCCGGCTATCTTTACGATATCGGCCTCCAGGGCCGACTTAAGTCCGGCATTGGAAGGGGTAATTTTAGAGATGGCATGGCTTCTTATGCCATGGTATTTATCGGCCAGTCCTTTTTTCAACAGCTCTACAGCAGCCGGATCTGAACTGTTTTTACCCGCGAAATCAAGCGCCTCGCGGCGGTCGAGATACGTCCCCGCATGGGTATACTGATACGCATAGTGCTCCAGGGCTTTATCCTCCTTTTTCTCCGCCAGCAGGATCTTTTCGGCATCGAAGTTCACCAGATCAGGGCGGGTACTGTAGGTGAAGCTAAAGGTATCCGTCGCGCTTTCCACCCAAACCGGATAGCGGGTTTTCTTTCCACCTTCATAAATATCGATGGCTACCGGCAGTCGAAATACATAACCCTTCTGCGTTTGATGGACGATCACTTTCACGGTTTTATTCGCATCATCAAACTGATACCGGATATCCAGTTTGGGATGTCCGCTGTTGAAGAACCACTGGTTCCAGAACCAGTTCAGGTCACGACCGGTGATTTCTTCAAATGCCAGGCGAAGCTGGTGTGCTTCGGCAGCCTTGTAGGCATTGTCGCGCAGGAACAGGTTGAGGGATTGAAAAAAGGCGCTGTCACCAACATGGTTACGCAGCATATGCAAGATTCTGCCACCTTTATTATAGCTCACGGCATCGAACATCGACTCTTTCTCCGGGTAATAATAACGAACCAGGTCCTTATCTTCACTCTGGCTGAACAGATAACCCTGCATATCGGAAAAAGCATGCGCGTCAGCAGCGTCTTTTCCGTATTTATAATCCTCCCATAAATATTCACTGTAGTTGGCAAAGGACTCATTCAGCGGGAGATTGCTCCAGCTTTCAGTGGTCACCAGGTCGCCAAACCAGTGGTGAAAAGCTTCGTGAGCGATTACGCGTTCCCAGGGGTTGCCGTCGATCAGTTCCCGGGCATCCTGCTGCGCGCTTTCCTGATGAAGAACAGCAGTGGTGTTTTCCATCGCGCCGCTTACATAGTCGCGCGCAACCATCTGGGCATATTTATTCCAGGGGTATTCGTAATTCAGAATTTTGGAAAAATACTCCAGCATCTCCGGGGTATTGCCAAAAATCTTGCGGGCCACCGGTTCATATTCTTTCTCAACATAATAGCTGACTTCTTTTCCTTTATAACTGTCTTTAACCACGGCATAATCACCTACGCCCATAAAAAAGAGATAGGGCGCGTGCGGCTGATCCATTTTCCAGGTATCGGTGCGGGTGCCGTCGGCATTCTTTTTCTGGCTGATCAGTTTGCCATTCGACAAGGACACAAATTTGGCCGGAACCGTCATGGCCAGCTCCTGGGTGGTTTTCTGGTTTGGCCGGTCGATGGTGGGAAACCATACCGAGCTGGCTTCCGTTTCGCCCTGGGTCCATATTTGAACCGGTTTATCTTTATCCTCTCCTTTAGGGTTGATGAAATAAAGGCCTTTGGCATCTGTTATCGCAGCACTGCCTTTACCGGTATAC
>JAEYRC010000040.1 GCA_023409675.1 Bacteroidota bacterium | reverse complement strand
AAGATATATTATGGGATGTAACCAAAAATTGCATTTCCCGGCTGCATTTTGAAGATTGTGTTGTATACCTCTATAATCCTGAACGAAATGTGCTGGTGCAAAAGGCAGCATTCGGGCCAAAAAATCCGCAGCAGTTTGAGATCCTTAATCCTCTGGAGATCGCTGTGGGCAGCGGTATAGTCGGTTATGTTTTTGAACAGGGTGTTGCGGAAATTATTCCGGATACCAGCCTCGACAGAAGATATATTGAAGATGATCTGCGGCGTAATTCAGAAATTACGGTTCCCATTATTTACCAGGGAAAGAAATTCGGGATTATTGATTCAGAGCACAGCCGCAAAGGGTTCTTTACCGAAAATCACCTGCAGATCTTAACCACCATCGCGTCACTGTGTGCAATAAAAATTGAACATGCGCTGCAGGAGCAAGCCTTCCGTTCAGCCGAGCTGAAACTGCATGACAACAACCGTAAAATGGCGGAAATCCGTCTTACTTCGCTTCGTACACAATTGAATCCCCACTTTTTGTTCAACAGCATCAATTCCATCAATAATTTCATTCTACGAAAAGATAACCAGCATGCTTCCTTATACCTGAATGTTTTCAGTAAACTGATCCGCCAGATTTTCGAGTACAGTCATTCCGAATGGATCACACTGGAGAAAGAAATTAAGCTGCTGGAACTGTATATCCAACTGGAACGCTTGCGCTTTGAAAATAAGTTCAGTTCGTCGATTAGTGTTGATGATACCCTGAACCCTCAGCAGGTGCTGATTCCTCCATTACTGATTCAGCCCTTTGTTGAAAATGCCATATGGCATGGCTTATTGTACCGGGATGGCGAAACCGGTGAGTTGAATATCCGCTTCTGGCGAACGAATGAACGATTATTTGCGGGTATAGAAGACAATGGTATTGGCCGGGAAAAAGCAGCCCGCCTGAAAGAGAAACATGCTCCGGAAGTTAAGAAAAGCGGACTGGCGCTCAGTGATGAACGCATTTCTTTAATGAATGAAATGTACAGTTCGGGAATTTCCTATACCGTCAGTGACCTGATTGATGACCAGAACAATTCCGGTGGTACAAGGGTGGTATTATCAATGATGATCAAAGAGCTACGAAATGGATAAAAAAATCCCGCAGTGGAGTGCTGCGGGATATTAGTTTATAGGGAATGCTTAATGCGAAACTTCGGTTTTAAGCATTTTCTGGTATTTCTTCCGTTCCTCTTCGTTGAGGATGCTTTTGCGCAGGCGTATAACCTTAGGCGTTACTTCAATGCATTCATCCTGCTGAATGTATTCCATACATTCTTCCAGGGTCATCTGAATTTTAGGAACGATCCGCACCGAATCATCAGAGCCGCTGGCCCGCATATTGGTCAGTTTCTTTCCTTCCGTTGCATTTACCACCAGGTCTCCCGGTTTGATATGTTCCGCGATGATCTGCCCGATATAGACATCTTCTCCCGGATCAATAAAAAACGATCCGCGATCCTGCAACTTATCGATAGAATAGGCAGTAGCCTTATCCTGGTTCTTCGAAATCAATACACCGTTGTTTCTGCCGGGGATAGGCCCTTTCCATGGTTTGTACTCGGTGAACCGATGTGCCATAACTGCTTCACCGGCTGTACCGGTAAGCATCTGAGAACGCAGCCCGATCAAACCGCGTGAAGGAATTTCAAATTCAAGATGCTGCATCTCTCCTTTGCTTTCCATGATCAGCATTTCTCCCTTACGCTGCGTAACCAGGTCGATCACCTTGCCGCTGTATTCAGACGGAACATCCACAACAAGATTTTCATAAGGCTCATGTTTTTTACCGTTGATCTCTTTAACGATTACCTGCGGTTGACCAACAGTTAATTCATATCCTTCACGACGCATGGTTTCGATCAGTACACCCAGGTGAAGAATACCGCGACCATACACCAGGAAACTATCCGCACTGTCGGAATCTTCCACTCTGAGTGCAAGATTTTTTTCTGTTTCTTTCATCAGGCGATCACGCAGGTGACGTGAGGTAACAAATTTGCCATCTTTACCAAAGAATGGTGAATTGTTGATGCTGAACAGCATACTCATGGTCGGTTCATCAACACTGATAACCGGCAGCGCTTCTGGAGCATCGATATCAGCGATAGTATCCCCGATATTGAAGTCTTCCAGTCCAACCACTGCGCAAATATCTCCTGCAACAACTTCCGTTACCTTCTTTTTACCCAGTGATTCAAAAATATAGAGTTCCCTGACTTTAGATTTTTTAATAGAACCATCAGCCTGCATCAACGCTATAGGCTGATTTTCTTTGATAACCCCACGGGTTACTTTACCCACTGCGATCCTGCCCAGGAAAGAGGAGTAATCCAGTGAGGTGATCTGCATCTGCAGCGGGCCTTCAGCGATCTTTGGTTCAGGAACATATTTGAGAATACCTTCCAGCAACGGATTGATATTATCTGTGGGCGTTAAGGAATCATTGAACCAGCCATTTTTTCCTGATCCGTAGTAGGTCGGGAAATCCAGCTGCTCTTCGGTAGCATCGAGGTTAAAGAACAATTCAAATACAGCATCGTGCACTTCATCCGGACGGCAATTTGGTTTGTCAACCTTATTGATAACTACGATTGGTTTCAACCCCAGATGTAAAGCTTTCTGTAGTACAAAACGGGTCTGTGGCATGGGGCCTTCAAAAGCATCAACCAGCAGAATCACGCCATCAGCCATTTTCAATACCCTTTCCACTTCACCGCCAAAGTCGGCGTGACCCGGAGTATCAATAACATTAATCTTCACACCATTATAGATAACAGCCGCATTTTTGCTGAAGATGGTAATACCACGTTCCCGTTCGAGGTCGTTATTATCCATGATCAGGTCGCCGGTTTCCTGATTTTCCCTGAATACATTGGTTTGGTGTAAGATCTTATCAACTAACGTGGTTTTGCCGTGGTCAACGTGGGCAATAATGGCAATGTTTCTTATCTGCATGAAGCTGCTTAAAAAGTTTAATAATCCGCAGGGTTTTCCTAAACGGGGCGCAAAGGTACAAAATATTGGCTTTTTTGCTGAAATAAACTCCTCCTATATTATGCCTGTATGCGCATTTCCGTTTATTTTACGATTTCATTAGGATATATCCCGGGTGATTATGACAAAAAAATGGATGATTCCGCTCCTGCTGCTGTTGCTCGTTCTGGCGGGCTATTTCCTGGGTCCCAATCCCTCAACCCCTGAATATGCGGAGGATTTGCCCGTTCTTCCGGAAATTACCGATGGGTTGGAAGACAGCCTGAAAGCAAGTGAAGCCCGCCATATATTGCGACCTGATAATGAAGCAAGGATTGTATGGGCGGATTCTTCCCGGCAAAAAACCCCTTATTCCATAGTGTACCTCCACGGCTTCTCGGCCTCCCAGGCTGAAGGTGATCCTGTTCACCGCAATATTGCCCGCCACTTCGGCATGAATCTTTACCTGTCGCGGCTTTCGGAGCACGGTATCGACACCAGTGAACAACTGCTTAACCTTGACCCCGAAAAATATTGGGAATCGGCGCAGGCGGCTATGGCAATGGGATTGCAGCTAGGGGAAAAAGTAATATTGATGGGCACCTCCACCGGCGGAACCCTGGCCCTGATGCTGGCCGCGCGTTACGGGAACATTGCGGCACTGGTCCTGCTTAGCCCTAACATTGAAATCAATGACCCTAATGCCTGGATGCTGAATAACCCCTGGGGATTACAGATCGCCCGTGCGGTTATTGGCAGCGAATATATTTACTCGACAGATGAGCGGCCGATCTATAAGCAATACTGGAATTACCCATACCGGATCGAAGGGGCGGTGGCGTTGCAGGAACTGCTTGAAACTACCATGCATAAAGAAACCTTTGAACAGGTGGAGGAGCCGGCACTGCTGCTGTATTATTATCGCGATAAGGTTCACCAGGACAGCGTGGTTCGTGTCAGCGCTATGAAAGAAATGTTCGCGGAACTGGGTACTCCCGATTCGTTAAAGCGGTCGGCAGCAATGCCCCTGACCGGTAATCACGTCATTGGCTCTTACATCAAATCAGCGGATGTCGAAGGGGTTGAACGGGAAATACGGTTGTTTCTTGACCAGTTACCCGGGATACGGGAAAGCCGCATGAAAAATTGAAAGCTTTATCAGGCATATTCAAGCACCGGCCTTAGCCAGCGTTCAGCTTCTTCCACCGAAATTCCCTTCCGGGCAGCATAGTGTTCAACCTGATCCTTTTCAATCTTCCCTAATCCGAAATATTTACTTTCCGGGTGGGCAATATACCAGCCGCAAACGGAGGCAGCCGGATACATCGCCAGTGATTCCGTTAACAGAATGCCCGCTTCTTCTGTGGCATTGAGTAATTCAAACAGCTTGGGTTTTTCAGTATGATCAGGGCATGCAGGGTACCCGGGAGCAGGGCGGATTCCCCGGTAGGCTTCCCGGATAAGATCTTCATTACTGAGGGTTTCATCGGGTGCATATCCCCACAACTCCTTGCGCACCCGGGCATGCAGGTATTCGGCAAATGCTTCCGCCAGCCGGTCGGCCAGTGCCTGCAGAATGATTTTATTATAATCATCATGCACTTCAGCAAAGCGGTTCAGGTGTTCTTCAATTCCATGAATAGAGACGGCGAAAGCCCCGATATAATCCGGTTTCCCATTCTCTGCCGGAGCAATAAAATCGGCCAGGGAAAAATTTGGTTGTCCGGCCGCTTTTTTTATCTGCTGGCGAAGAAATTCAAGATGAACTGTTTCTCCGGTAAGAGGATCTTTAACCAGTGTAACGGTATCGCGGTTATCAGAATTTGCCTGCCAGAAACCGATTACGCCATTGGCGGTCAGCCACTTCTCCGAAATGATTTTTCGGAGCATTTGCTGCGCGTCTTCATAAAGCCTTGTAGCTTCCGCACCGATAATGGAATCCTATAATATCGCCGGAAATTTACCATGCATTTCCCAAGCGATGAAAAACGGCTGCCAGTCGATATAGTCGGTCAGCAGGGAAAGATCAAGATCTTTGAAACTACGGGTACCTGTAAACGCCGGAACAACAGGTGAATAATTCTTCCAGTCAATATTCACTTTATGCGCGATCGCTTCTTCATAGCTGTGAAACTGCTTAACCGTTTTCCGGCTCAGAAAATCTTCTTTGAGTTTAGCGTATTCTGATTGTACCGATTGAAGGAATGGGGTTTTGTTCTCTTTATTAAGCAGGTTACCCGCTATGGTTACACTACGGGAAGCGGCGAGAACATATACGACGCCATGATCATATTCCGGTGCGATCCGTACAGCAGTATGCATCCTCGACGTAGTGGCTCCTCCGATCAGAAGCGGCAGGTTAAAATTCCGGCGTTTCATTTCGCGGGCAACATGTACCATCTCATCCAGCGATGGCGTGATCAATCCGCTCAATCCAATCATATCCACGTTTTCTTTTTGCGCGGTGTCGAGGATTTTTTCAGCAGGAACCATCACCCCGAGGTCAATGACTTCATATCCATTGCAGCCAAGTACCACCCCAACAATATTTTTTCCGATATCATGAACGTCTCCTTTTACAGTTGCCAGCAGAATTTTCGCTGCCCCTGCTCCTTCATCATGAATGGTACCGGCTTCCAGGTGGGCCAGCCGGCGTTCTTCTTTTTCCGCTTCAATATAGGGGGTTAGAATTGCTACCGAACGCTTCATTACCCGGGCCGATTTCACCACCTGGGGTAAGAACATCTTTCCCGATCCAAACAGGTCGCCAACCACATTCATTCCGTCCATCAGCGGACCCTCAATAACATCCAGAGGGCGGGGGTATTGCTGCCGGGCTTCTTCCGTATCAGTTTCAATAAAATCGGTTATCCCATTTACCAGGGCATGTTTCAATCGTTCCTCGACAGTTGTTTTTCTCCACGCTTCATCCTTTACCACCACATTTCCTTTGGCTTTAACCGTCTCGGCAAAAGCAAGCAGGTTGTCTGTAGCTTCGGCGTTGCGGTTCAGAATAACATCTTCACAAAGGGTTCTTAACTCAGGGTCGATCTCATCATAAACAGCAAGCTGACCAGCATTAACGATGCCCATATCCATGCCTGCATGTATGGCATGGTATAAAAAGACAGCGTGCATGGCTTCTCTTACCGGTTCATTTCCGCGGAACGAAAAAGAAATATTGCTGACACCGCCGCTCACTTTAACGAGGGGCATTTTTTGTTTGATGATGCGGGTGGCTTCAATAAAATCAACACCGTAATTATTGTGCTCCTCAATGCCGGTAGCGATAGCAAAAATATTCGGATCGAATATGATATCCTGGGGGTCATATCCAACTGTATTTACCAGTATATCATAGGCTTTTTCACAGATGGTTACCCGGCGTTGAAGAGTATCGGCCTGCCCCTGTTCATCAAAAGCCATCACCACGACGGCCGCGCCATAACGCTGACATATAAGCGCCTGTTCAATGAATTTGTCGACCCCTTCTTTCATTGAAATAGAGTTGACAATACATTTACCCTGTACCGATTGCAATCCCGCTTCGATGATGGAAAACTTTGATGAATCGATCATGATGGGAATCCGGGCGATATCCGGTTCTGCCTGTAAAAGATTCAGGAAGGTGCGCATAGCCTGTTCCCCATCCAGCAAGGCATCATCCATGTTTACATCAAGAATCTGGGCGCCATTTTCCACCTGTTGCCGGGCAACCGACAGCGCTTCCTCATAAAGGCCTTCTCTTACCAGGCGGGCAAACTTCTTTGAACCGGTAACATTGGTTCTTTCCCCGACATTGATAAAGTTGAGTTCAGGCCGCACAATTAAAGGCTCCAGTCCGGCTAGTCGCAGATAGGGTTGGATGGTTGTTGACGCAGGCATATACTGATATTTAAGCTACTGATTATGCAGGAATGGTTTCGATCTGTGGCAATGGTCGGGGTGTTAGACCCTTAACCGCCTGTGCAATGGCGCGGATATGGTCGGGCGTGGTACCACAGCACCCGCCAACGATATTTACAAAACCTTCTTCCGCCCATTCTTTAAGAAAGGCGGCTGTCTGGCCTGCCTGTTCATCATATTCTCCCATAGCATTGGGCAGGCCCGCATTCGGATAGGCTGATGTGAAACAGGTTGCTATCTGGCTGAGTTCCGCGATATGCGGCCGCATTTCAGCCGCTCCCAGCGCGCAGTTTAACCCTATGCTCAACGGGTGAGCATGAGCTATGGATATATAAAAGGCTTCCAGGGTTTGTCCGCTTAACGTTCTTCCCGATGCATCGGTGATCGTACCACTGATCATAACCGGTAATTCGGGTTGGCGGGTATCGCTGAAATATTTCCTGATAGCATAGATGGCTGCCTTGGCATTCAGGGTGTCGAAAATTGTTTCGATCAGCAGCAGATCAACACCGCCATCAACCAGTCCCCGGATCTGTTCATAATATGCCTCAGCAACTTCGTTGAAACTTACCGAGCGGTAGCCCGGATTATTCACATCGGGTGAAAGGGATAAGGTTTTGTTCATCGGGCCAATAGCGCCTGCAACGAAAACCGCCTTATCCGGAGTTCCGGTCAGAAACTCATTTACTGCCTCACGGGCAACACGCGCAGCCGCGACATTTATTTCATATGCCAGTGCTTCCATGGCATAATCTGCCAGTGAGATGCGCTGGGCATTGAAGGTATTGGTTTCGATAATATCCGCTCCGGCATCCAGATACTGACGGTGGATAGTTTTGATGATATCCGGGCGGGTTAAGGAGAGCAGGTCGTTATTGCCTTTAAGGTCTTGGGGCCAGTTGGCAAAGCGCTCACCCCGGTAATCCGCTTCTGTTAATTTGTAGCGCTGGATCATCGTTCCCATGGCGCCATCCAGCACAAGTATTCTGTGTTGAAGTTCTTCCCGAATATGCATAATCGAAATTTTAGCGGTATTGTGATCACAATACCCGGTCGGGGATGTCCTGTAAATAAACGGAGAAAAACAGTGCTGGTGTTTCTTTCGTTTATTAGTTCCGTTAGCCCGGTACCGGGTGGAAAGGCCGAACAATAAACAAATCCGCCTGTTCCTTCGCAAAGGTAGGTGGAAATGTCATATGAAAAGATTATTCGGTCGCAATGTTAGTGGCTGAAGGTTTATTTGAAAAATGCATTTCCCGGATATGAGCGAAAATTATATGTTGGCAGATAGGTTTAAAAATACATTTCCCGCGGATGGCGCAGATTTGAGCAGATGAACGCAGATTTTATATATATCCGTTCTAACTTTGTTCCGTAGAGATTTTGAAGATTGTTCTACATCAATTAAACTATCTTGCTTCAGCTGGCTGACCTGTTTTTTACCCTGTTGCACCTGGCCATCATCGGCTTCAATCTCCTGGGCTGGATATGGAAACGTACCCGTCGTGCACATCTGTATTCAATACTGATTACTGCCGGCTCCTGGCTCTTGCTGGGTATCTGGTACGGATTAGGCTATTGCCCGGTAACCGACTGGCAATGGCGGGTAAAACGCCTGCGGGGGGAAACTAATTTGCCTGATTCTTTCATCAAATATTTTGCTGATAAAATAAGTGGCCGGAACTGGGACGCGGAACTGGTTAATAATGCGACGGCTATAGTTTTTATACTGCTTGTTGTAATTGCCGTGGCCGGTAACCTGCTGCAACGAAAACAAAAAATACGACCGAATTAACGGTGAACAAAATGATCAACAGGTACCCGGTTTTGAAGGCTGCGGGCCAGGGTCATTTCATCAGCATATTCCAGTTCGCCACCAAAGGCAATGCCCCGGCTGATGGTCGTAATTTTGATATTTCCGTGAGGCAGTTTTTTCTGGATATAATAAATTGTGGTATCTCCCTGGATATTGGCATTCAGCGCAAAAACCAGCTCCTGAATGTCATTCTCCTGAACTCTTGTTATAAGTTGATCAATATTCAACTGATCAGGACCGATCCCGTCAAGCGGTGAAATGATACCGCCCAGAACATGATAAACACCATTAAATTGCTGGGTACTTTCAATGGCGATCACATCGCGCAGATTCTCAACCACACAGATTATTTCCTGCTTCCGGTGCGCGTTGGCGCATATGGAACAGAGTTCGGCATCGGCCACATTAAAGCAACGCCGGCAAAAACGGATCTCCTGACGAAGTTTTATAATACTTTCACCAAAAGCCTGCACCATACCCGAATCCTGTTTGAGCAGGTGCAACACCAGGCGTAACGCCGTTTTCTTTCCTATTCCCGGAAGTTTTGAAAACTCGGCTACCGCCTGTTCCAATAAAACAGAGGAGAACTGCATCGGGCAAAGTTAGGGGATCAGGGAGCGATTTTACTGCTCCGGTACAGATCTTTCCAGGTCAATATCGACTTCAGATTCCCAATTGGCCCGAACGGTCAGCTTTCTTGACAACGGTAATACCCGTTCAGGCTGCCGTCGGTCACCAAAAAAGTTCCCCGGATCCCATTTGCCATTGCCGTTTTGATCATAAACAATCCGTAATTCATATTCACCCGGAGGGAATAAAGCCATATTAAAATCGCGGTTGGTGAAGATATGAGTATGCTTTATTTCATTGTTCTGAACAAGTAACAAGACCGGATTTTTGCTCATATCAAGGTTTAAAAAGCGCATTTTTATCGAACCATACTCCGAACTGCGCTGTGTAGAAAACCTCAGGGTATCCTCTTTAAGGAGTTTTCGCCCCAGCGTGTCTTCAGCAAAGTCCGGAGAGAAAATGATGCTGTACGGAATATTTTCCTGCCAGCTATAAAAGATATTAAGTTTGGTAAGTGAAGTGTCTAACGCGAACCTGTAACCGCTGACGGGAACTGAATCGGCTTGCAATATCCTGATATGTGTTGAATCAAAATTCTTCAGGGGAGCTGCAGGAAAGCGAATCTGAAGGTTATCCAGCAGGCTGAGTTTTCCGTCTTTGAGATTGGTTTGAACCACCAAACGTTCTTCCTGTGCCGCGTTGCCTCTCCCTCGTGCCGCGCCCGGTGCGGAAGCAGCCTCAGGCGCTTCAGCATAAGCGTATAGGGTTATTGGCTGGGTATCGGTTCCCACC
>JAEYRC010000338.1 GCA_023409675.1 Bacteroidota bacterium | reverse complement strand
GCAGGGAGGCTACCAGGCATATAAAAAGCACTGCACTGCCTGAGGAGCTTGACTTGAAAAAATTCCGGAAATATTTTTTGCTGAATTGACGGATCATAACGGCACAATTGCCCGCAAATATAAGCATGAATGACTGCGCTGGCTTTGTAATACATTAAAGGGTTGTAGCGGAGCGAATTTCGCCGCGCATAATGCAGGTTGGGGTCTTGCCGAATGCATTTCAGATGATCAATCCGTAGGAATAGTATAAGTATAACGATATCACAGAACATCCGTTAAAAAAATTCCGGATTGCATCCGGTTGATGCCCATTCACCTTTTACCCGTTAGCCTGATATAGTATGGAACTTATCGGCATCAGCGGTGGGGTTATAAGACATTAAGGTGGTAATAATGGTTTTATAGCCCTGCTGATTGCTGATTAATATGGTATTACGTTGTTTTTTCAAGAAAACAGTTATACCTTTTTTGTTTAAACCGTTGAAATCAGAAGGGATGCAATACACGTTCGGGTGGGGCATATTTACCATCGAGTGCATTTCTATCCGATAGGAAACCAAAACTATGCAGGTATTAAAAAACATTATTGTTTCGGTATTACTGATCCTTTGCGTTAACTCTTTATTTGCGCAGGACCCCCTGGCCAGGGATAAAGCAGAAGAAGCTATCAGCAAAGAACAATATGCAGAGGCATTTGACCTGATCAACCGGCAGGTTGAACATTTCCTATTGCAAAACAGGCCCGATTCAGTGAATGAATATCTTTTTATTGCGGGGAAGACCGCCATGCTGAAAGAGAATTTTGAGCAGGCAGATAGCTATATGCTGAACCTGGTAAAAAGAATCCGGGCAATTTCGAATGCTGCCTCAATACTTCGTCAGACCTGTCTTGAAGTGGGCGAATTCTATGGATATGCAGGTCGCCATCAGAAAGCATATAATTCCAACCTTGAGGCTTTAAGCTACCATGACCAGGACCCCAATGCCACGCTCGGAGGAAAGGGCAAAATTGAATCCAACCTTTCAGCCTATGCGCAACGGATGGGTAATATCGGGCTGGCTCAACTACACGGACGAAAAGCGGTAGCCTATATTGAAGCCGAACCCAATCCCGATTTTGAACAACTGTATTTTGCCTATAATACCGCGGGAGTTCATCATTGGTTTTCCTCGCGAATGGACAGTGCCGCACATTTCTTCCTCAAGGCGCTGGATGCATTAACGAAGACCGATTCTACCCCGGAGAATCTTTATTACCGGAGGGCGATCCTTCAGAACAATCTTTGCGGTATTTATTCCTTTGAAGGAAGTACCACAAAAGCGATCAGGGTGGCCAAGGAATGTATTAACAACATCAGGCAATATCTTCAGACCGCCCAGCCGGGCCGGCGAAAAGATGACGCGCTGGGATTTCAGTTTTCCGCCACCGATAACCTGGCCGGTATTTACAAAGAACTGGGCAATTACCGGCAGGCCCGCGAGTTGTTGCAGTATTCCTATGAACAGAAAAAAGCGAAGCTGAACGCCGATGATCCGGCGATCTTCTATTCGGAGATTCTGCTGGGTCAATTGTATTATGCTTTGCGGGAATACGACCGGGCTGAATTGCTGCTTAATAAAGGCCTCGAAAAAATTGCAAAGGCTGATGGCGATTACCTGTACTGGCAGGCAGACGCAAGCAATACGCTGGCGCTGCTGTACGATCATAAAAAGAATATAGCCAAAGCGGAAGAATATTACCGGATGGCTGAATCGCTCTACGAACAGGCTTCGCATGGGGATTATGATAATACCTATCTCGAATTTTTGCGCAATGCAGCATTGTTCTATGCCCAAAATGGAAAGCCGAAAATCGCGCTCGAAAAAGCGGGTAAAACCTATGCGTATATCCGTAAAACCCAGGGACAGGAAAGCCTGCTCGTGTTTTACCAGTTGCTCAACCTGTCGGAAGTGCATCTTGAATCCGGCAATTATTCGCAGGCAGGAACTTATGCCAGCCAGGGGCTTTCCGTGGTCGAATCGATCGCCCGCAAAAGCGACAACCTCCTTGATTCGGTAAAGATTGAACTTCAGAAACCACAGGCCATATTATTACGAACCAAATCGGTTTATGCCCGCCCTGGTGAAAAAAATGAACAGCAGCTCAGGGCGCTATTGAATGAACTCAATCAGGCCCGTGACATCCTGGAGCGGAGACGATCGGTGCTCAACGACCCGGATGATCTTTTACTGATGATGTCGAACAACCAGGAGTTACTGGAGTTCATCAAAAAAATCACACTCGACCTCTATAAGCTGACCGGCAGGGAGGAGTTTGCATATGATTTGATCGGGTTGCATGAATCGGGAATATACAACAGGATACGGTCGAGGCTGGACCGGTCAGAGGACATCCGTTTCGCGCACATCCCCGAGGCGATACATGAGGAAGAGAACCGGATCAAAACAGCTATTTCCCAGGCCTTTGAAGGAGAGGGAACGCATGATGAAAAAATGCAGCGTTATATGCGCGCGACGGCCGACTGGGAAAATTACCTCGACCGTATCAGGACACGGTATGCAGCGTATTATAGGATGCGCTATGAAACCATATTCCGGCCCGTTCATGAAATACAACGCGAACTGGAAGAGGGTGTAAGTGTCGTGCGGTATTTCTTTGTAGGAAAGGAACTGATGGTGTATGTTGCCGACCGCAATAGCGGCAAATTCCTTACACTTGGGAGTCCGGAGCTGGCAGAGCAGATATCGCTCATTTCAGAGAACTCATTTGAAAGCGGCAGTGTTGCTTCAGCCCTGCAAATGTTGTATCAGCAGTTGTGGAAGCCCGTTAGTCCTTACGTTAAGCATGAACGTGTTATTGTTATACCCGATGGCATTCTCTTCAACCTGAATTTTGAAGTGCTTACGCCGGAGCGGATATCACGTTATGAGCAGCTTGCCGGTGAAAGCCTGCTGTCAAAACATATCATGTCGTACCGGTACAGTTTATTTCTGCTATCTCCTGACAGGCGGGCGCAATCGCGACAAAAGAATTTCGTAGCCTTTGTTCCGGGTTTCACCGATGAGGTTAAGAATGCGTACCGGCGCGCGAAAAAGGATACACTGGAGGCGGATAATGCGTATTATTCCCTGTTGCCGCAACCTTTTACCGTATCGCTTGCGAATAAAGCGCGGCGTTTGCTGCAGGGTGATGCTTTTATGAATACCGAGAGTACACTACGGGCATTCAGGGAGCATGCGGGAGGAACAAAGATTATTCATATCGGTACGCATGCAGAATCGGATAACCAGTATCCTGAATATTCACGATTGATATTTGCCCGCAACCCCGGTGAACCGGAGGAAGAAAATTCTTTATACCTGTTTGATATTTATACCTGCGACCTTTCGTCTGACCTTACCGTACTCACAGCCTGCGAATCCGGAAAACCCGGGTATAAGGATGGGGAAGGGATGATCTCCCTGGCCCATGCCTTTAATTATGCCGGAAGTGAAAGTATTATAACCGGTCTGTGGAAAATTGATGAACAGTCGAGCACCCAACTGATGGATTTCTTTTACGACAACCTGCTGAATGGAATGACCCGTGAAGAAGCGTTGCGTTATGCTAAGATCCGCTACCTGGAAACGGCCCGTGGCCGCACCCTTGCGCCTCAATACTGGGCAGGACTGGTTCTTATGGGAGAAACAGGCACAGTCAATATAGAATCCTCCAACAGCAGAATATGGTTGTATGTAGTGATTCTGATTGTTTTGATTGCCGGTATCATGGGTGCACGCAAAATATTCCGTACTTCAGCAACATGATGCTTTTAGCATTGATATAGTTTACTGTAAGCAGCAATGAACTATTACTGCTTACAGTAAATTGCATCAGGATTGTGGAGCGTAGCTGATCATCCAGCCAATGCCGAAACGATCGATCAGGCTTCCGAAATAATCTCCCCAGAATACATCCTGCATCGGCATTTCAACCGTTCCACCTTCAGACAATACCGCGAAAGCCCGGTCGGCTTCTTCTCTGCTATCCGTTCCCAGGGAAACATAATTATTATTCCCTGGCCGAAATTGCTGGCCCATTGATTCCGGTATATCTGAACCCATTAATATATTAGTTCCCACAGGCAGGGAGATATGCATGATCTTATCCATGTCCGATTCGTTTAGGGAGTCGTCCGGTGGCATATCACGGAAACGCATAACCGCCGTAAACTCACCGCCAAAAATGGATTTGTATACATTGAATGCTTCTTCGGCATTACCATTGAAATTCAAATAAGGATTAATGTTAGGCATAACAGTGTTTTGGTGAACAGATAAAACAAATTTACGGAATACCACATTCGGGTTTGATCCGCAGTTTCGCCAAAGGGAGGGGGGAATCCGGACAATTTCATGATAACTTTAAGTATTATGCTGGCGAATAAATATCAGTCGGAATTCACAAGAAATAATCGTAAAGGCGATCAGCAGGAAATAATACGAAATACATTTCCCGCAAATAACGCAGATTTTAGCGCAAATGACGCGAATAATACAATAGGCTGTTTCTATGCTGTATTCGGCTGTTTTATCTGCGCAAATCTGCACCTCAATCTGCGCCCTCTGCGGGAAAGGCTGTTCGGCTGTTACAACTTAAGTGTATTTGATGATATGAAATGATTTGAAGTCTCCTGTAACAATCCTGATTTCGGATATGAGAAGTGATGCTCTATTTCAAAATTCCCGAGCGGGCGATGTCGGCAAGAAACCTGTCCTGATCGCGGTTCAGGTTATGCAGCACAATTCGATCGACCCCAAGTTCAGCATAGCGGTTGATGGCTTCTTTTAATTGCTGCATACTGGTAAAGAGTTCCGCTTTTTCACGCATGTCTTCCAGGGTTACCTGCTCCGTGGCGCGGTCGAATTCAGCGACTGTTCGCAGGTCGGCCAGTTCTTCCCTGCCCAGGAATAAAGTTCTCCATTGATCATGAACGCCGGATAAGGCTTTGTTTTTATCGGGGTGATAGGAGAAGGAAAATTTGATATAAACGGGTTTCTGGTGCCCTGCATCTTCATGAAACTTATTCATTTTTTGTTTTACATCATCCGGGGTGCCGGCAGTCGTGATCATGCCATCGGCCCAACTGCCCAGCCATTGCGCGGTTTCTTCGCTGATGGCAGCCCCAAACAGGGGCGGTATGGATTCAGGCAGCGAGTATAACCTGGCGTTATTGACCTGTACATGACCGTTATGACTGACTTGCTCTCCCGACAGCAGTCGTTTGATAATATCATAACATTCTTTCAGGCGTTCATTGCGCACCTGCTTTTCGGGCCAGCCAGTTCCGGTTATCACTTCATTCAGCGCTTCTCCGCTTCCCAGTTCAATGCTGAAACGATTGGGAAACATTTCCGCAATAGTGGCGATGGCCTGGGCTACAATAGCCGGATGATAGCGTTGCCCCGGTGCACAAACCATGCTGAAGGGAAGTTGGGTTGCCTGCATAGCGGCGCCAATCCAACTAAAGGCATAGCCACTATTTCCCTGACGCTCACTCCAGGGGTGAAAATGGTCGGAAGAATGAATGGCCTGGAAACCAGCCTCCTCAGCCTGCTGAACGAGTTGCAGCAGGCGAGACGGACTGAATTGCTCATGAGATGCATGATATGCTATTGATGCCATAAACGCTTAATACTTTATTTGCTCACAAACCCAAACGGATACTGATCTGCCGTAGGTGAAAAATTCGCCTTCGCCCTGCTCATTCAACTGCACTTTTTCCTGGCGGTTTCCCGTATGGTCATAAAAGACCTTGCCAGCATTCCGCTCACCAAGATGCATATACAGGGAAGCCTCTTCATGATTGCTCATCAATACCGCCATTCCGCTGTTTTCCATTTCATCGGTACCTTCCCTGACCCAACCGAGCAGGTGCTGACTTTCAAAATAATCGCGTTGTGGACCATAAGCGGCTTTAGCTCGCAGTTTTAGCAACGTTTGAATATTGGGGGTAGGATGTAATTCCACCACATGCTCTTCACCTTCGCGGGTATCGGAATACACCGCATCATACAAATCGGGATAGAAAACACAGGGAATACCCTGTTCGCGAAGCAGGATCAGGGCATAAGCCAGGGGCTTGAACCAGTATTCAACATAGGATTCCAGTGACTGTAGCGGTTGCGTATCGTGGTTGTCGACAAAGCTGATCGACAGCGTGGGGTTTTCCATGGTGAGTGTATTGTCGAAAATCCGTCGCATATCAAAAGCCTGCTGACTGTTGCCTGCCTCATAGAAATTATGATGCAGCGGTACATCGAACAACTGTATTTTTCCCTGCGACAGCTCAATGTATTTGTGCAGAGTGCCTACATCATTTTTCCAGTATTCTCCGATACAGAGAAAATGTTTTGAAAAATGGTTATTCAGGTGGTCGAGCCATTCGGGAAAATAGTCGGGAGGCATATGTTTGAGGGCATCGAGGCGAAAACCATCAATACCCGTTGTTTCAACATACCATTCTCCCCAGCGTTTTAGTTCATCCCGAACATGCGGATTGCGGAATTCTACATCGGCTCCAAGCAGGTAATCGAAATTGCCTTTCTCATCTTCCAGCACATTGTCCCATGATCCCTGGGCATGTTCATTGAACAACACCCTAACGTTTCCATCGTCACAAACGCCGGTGAAGCAATGCCAGTTCCATTCAAAATCAGAATATTTCTTATTTCTGCCCGGAAAGGTGAAACGGGTAAAAACTTCTACATGATGTTCTTCGGAGATGGCCTGGTTGCGATCTTCTTCATCAACGATGGTGGTGGGAACACTTTCCTGTTCATCGGCACCGAGCCGGTGGTTGAAGATAATATCCGCCAGCACCTGGATGCCGTGCTGCTGTAAAGTTTTTATACAGTCGAGGTATTCATCCCGGGTGCCATAGCGGGTGCGTACCGAGCCCTTCTGATCAAATTCACCCAGGTCATACAGGTCATAAACGGCATAGCCCGGTTCATTTTGTCCGTCGGCCGACTTGTAAGCTGGTGGCAGCCAAACATGGGTTATACCCAGTTCAGCGAGGTGGGCGGCTTTATCTTTAATGTGCAGCCACAGGTTGCCTTCTGGTGAATAGTACCAGTGAAAGGCCTGAAAGATCACCATATTTTTCATGGTAAATGTTGGTTTAGGTTCCGCGTGTTTGAAGTACGTCAGGATTTTTTTTGTGTAGAAGATTGTTTCGCTAACAGGGCTTGCAGCCGGGACAATACAGTTTGTGTATATTCCAGTTGAATATCCTGGGTTTCGGTTTTTTTGGGAAGAAGTTTTCCGCAAGCCAAAATTTTACCCTTATAGGCAATGCCAAAAAATGCAAAGGTCTTATGATCCGATTCAGGTACTGGTGTAGCATACCCGGTAAGGGCAAGTCCCCAGTCGCTTAAGAAACTGGTGCATACATTCAGGGCCATCTGCCGGGCTACGTTAGTGGAAACGCAATTGACCGATTGAGCATGAATGGGTTCAACATGCAGTTGCCGGGTTTTTTGCGCCAGGTTATAAGCGGTTAAGCCACCCTGGAAAAAGTTGGTGGAATTTTCCATTGCCGCAAAAGCAAGCTGCAACATCCCTGCGCTGACACTTTCAGCTACTGATATTGTTTCATTTTTGTTCAGAAGCAGCCGACCGATCTTTCTTCCCTGTTCTTTAGAAAATAATTCCATTGATGCTGCTAACACAATTTATATACCATGGTCTTTTGAATCCGTCGAAAGGATGTAGTGCAGGCAGGAGCGATTATAAGAATTCAATATTCTCATGCTCCTTAAAATGTAATCCGTTGGTTTAGCAACAGGAGTTATCAATCGATTAAGTACAGTAAAGAAAGGGCTATGCTTAATTATCCATTATTACGAGTTTAGGCTGAAAGGTTCCAACTATATCTACCAGGTCTTCCTGCGCGCGCATGACCTCCCGGATGTCCTTGTACGCGCCAGGCGCTTCATCGGTTCCACCTCCAATTAAGGTTATGCCTTTTGATTTGAGCAAATCCTGAATGGAAGCGCTTGTAAATGAATTTCGCGCGCGGGTTCTGCTCATCTTTCTGCCTGCACCATGCGAAGCAGAGCGAAGCGCGGCTTCAAAACCTTTGCCACGAACGAGGTATCCCGGCGCGGCCATTGATCCGGGAATAATTCCCAATACACCGCTGTCAGCCGGTGTGGCGCCCTTGCGGTGAACAATAAGTTCCTGCCCGTCATAGCGTTCTTTCCAGGCAAAATTGTGGTGGTTGCCTACATGGGCGATAACCTGTCCGCCTATGGCATCCGAAATTTTCTGGTGGATTACCTGATGGTTGGCAGCGGCATAGTCGCCGGCCAAATTCATCGCGATCCAATATTCCTGTCCGGCTTCTGAATTGAGGTCGAAATAGGCCAGGTGTGCCGCTTCCTTCGGCAGCAGGCATACCGAACGCGCCAGTTTCGTATAGTGATTGGCGATAGTTGCTCCAAGTCCGCGTGATCCTGAATGCGACAGCAGGGCCAGGTATCTGCCTGCGGGAATATTCAGTTCATTGGGTGCTGAGGGCAATTCAAGGAAGCCGAATTCAACAAAATGATTTCCGCTTCCTGAACTGCCCAGTTGGTCGCGGGCCTTATCCTTCAATGATTTAAGCAGCAGGGTGGTGTCGAATGCCGGATCTTCCAAAACGGCATGCTCTGCACGTGCTGCACCCTTAAAGCCATTGCCCGCGCCGAACGCGGTATTGGCAATAAGTTCGCGCTTGAATTTAGAACGATGGTGTGCAAAATCCTGTGATGGTATATCGAATACGCTTAAACTCATCCTGCACCCGATATCTACACCCACACCATAGGGAATAACGGCGTTTTTTACCGCCAGCACACCACCAATTGGCAACCCATAGCCATGGTGGGCATCCGGCATTAGTGCCCCGGCAACCGCCACCGGCAATTGCATGGCAACAGACATTTGTAATTTTGCGCCCTCTTCGATCTGATCTGCGCCAAAGCTGGAATAGCCGGGATTAGGTTGAAGTTGTATTTCCGCAGGTTCAGCTTTTCTTAAGGAATCTACAACTTGCGACCAAACTTTATCTTCGGCAAAATCTTCGGGTTGTAGCAAGAGCTGCGCCAGTAATCGAATCACCTTTTCGCGCTGGTTTTCGCGGTAATTGAAGCGGGCGATTTTGATAATCTTGCCAAGAGCAGGCGATTCTTCAAACCCCAGGCTTAATAACTCATCTCCTGTCAGTATCAGTGGTTTCATCGTAAGCGGCAGTTTATTAACAATAGCGTTTGTCTTCATCAGGCAATATAAAAATGATGCTATACCGATACCCGCAAAACGGATCAACCGATGCTGGTAAGCGGTATCTCAGGTGACAGCCTCAGCTGCCCCGGCGTTTCAGGACAATGGCAAGGTAAAAATGTTCCGGATAATCAGGCGCACCGTTTTTTTTATCCGTATTTTTACCAACACATCAATCAATCTCATTTCATATGAATAAAAAAGCAGCCGTATATTTTCTGGGCATCGTGCTTACAGCCAGTGCCTGTAATTCTCAGTCCAGCAATGGAACCATCAGCAGTTCTACCACTTCAGATACCATGACCACCGGTGCGCCGGTAGAAACAAAGCCGGCTAATACTTCGTTGAAGCCTGCCTTTGAAGGCCAGACCAGGATCGGAAGCGTAACCACGTCAACACCGGTTGAACATAAAGTGATTACCACTGATCTGAAGAAGCCCTGGGGTATTACCAGTTTGCCCGATGGTCGCCTGTTGATTACGCAAAAGGAGGGAACTATGCGGATCGCATCGGTCGACGGTAATGTTAGTGATGCGATCACAGGATTACCTGCAGTTAATTCAAAAGGACAGGGAGGTTTACTGGGTTTAGTACTGGATCCTGAATTTGAGAGCAACCGCACGGTGTACTGGTCATTTTCTGAAAATTACCAGGGCGGTAATCTTACTGCTGTAGCAAAAGGTCGCCTGGCGGATGATGAAAAATCTATTGAAAATGCCACCGTGATCTATCGTGCATTGCCAGCTTATAATGGTAATCTGCACTATGGTTCCCGACTGGTTTTTGATAAGGCAGGAAACCTGATGGTTAGCACTGGCGAACGCTCTGATATAGAGACCCGTCCGCAGGCCCAGGACCTCAATTCAGGTTTAGGTAAGGTAATTCGTATTACCAAAGAGGGTAAGCCTGCAGAGGGAAATCCTTTCAGTTCCGGCGCCCGTCCGGAAATCTATTCCTATGGTCACCGCAACGTGCAGGGTCTGGCATTTCATCCCGAAACCGGCGACCTGTGGGAAAATGAATTCGGTCCACGGGGTGGAGATGAACTGAATCGGGTTGAACCCGGAAAAAATTATGGCTGGCCGGTAATTACCTATGGAATAGAATACAGTGGTAAAGAAATTGGCGAACATATCGCGCAGAAAGAAGGCATGGAACAACCGGTATATTATTGGGATCCTGTAATCTCCCCAAGTGGTATGACCTTTTACAGCAGTGATGTGATTCCTGAATGGAAGAACAACCTGTTTATTGGAGCATTAAGTGGAAATCACATTGCTCGCATCATCATACAGGGAAATAAAGTGGTAGGAGAAGAGCGCTTGCTTTCAGGTGAAGGTGAACGTTTCCGTGATGTTACCCAGGGCAAAGATGGTGCTCTTTATGCGGTGACAGATGGCGGTAAGCTATACCGGATCGGTAAAAAATAAATGGTATTCACAGAAAGTCCAGAACAGGTCCCGCCCGGGGCCTGTTCGCGTTTATACCCGCAGGTATTGTAAATTTCACTAAAGCTGATGGATTTCAGTATATTGTGATAGTTCCCGCGAATGTAACCGCACGGGAATCCGTCATTCTCATCCCTTAGAAAAAGTATTCCTCCCAGTGGAAATTGTTATTGAGGATCAGGCCGGTCAGACAATGTAATGGCTGATAGCGGGCTATCCACCCCCTTACGTTAAACCTAAACCAATGCATTTTCGTCTGCTGATACTGATGCTTTTGCTGCAGTGCTCTCTTCATGCGCAAATGAATATGCTCGATAGTCTTGAATGGCTGGCGGATCGCGCCTCCACGGATACCGGGCGCATCAACCTAAAGATCCGCAGAATGGATATACTGGGGTCGGTAAATTTTGACAGCGCACTCAATTTTGGAAAGCAGATCGTAATCGAATCCAAGCGTATTGGATACAAAGATGGCCAGGGTGCAGCCTTGTCCCGTATGGCCAACTTTTATTCTTATAATGGAAATTTTACGGAGGCCTGGAGCAGTTTAACTCAGTCGGAGGAACTTCTTAAAGCATCGGACAACCTGCAGGAACTTGCCTCCCTGTATACCGGCTATGGAATCTATTTTGGAATTCAGAGTAAATACGATAGTGCCAAAACATATTTTCAAAAATGTATTGATATAGCGGAAAAGATAGGCGACAAAGAAATGCTGTCTAATGCTTTTCAAAATATCTCCATTGGATATTACATGCAGTCGAACTTCCCGATGGCGATAAATTATCAGCAGCGGGCATTGAAAATGTTGGAGGAGACCGGAAATGTCAGCGGTCAGGCAACCCTGCTGGTTAATATGGGTAATGCTTACTCTGCCGCGGAAGATACGGTCAGGGCAAAAGAAGCGTTTTTTAAGTCAATTGCCATGGCCCAGAAGGCGGGAGTTGAACGGGCGGAATTGTATGCCTATAAGAACCTGGCAAGTTTAATTGATAAGGAGGGCTTATTCGATTCAGCCTATACCTTTTCATCCAGAGCGGCATTCCTTGCCCGTAAAATGGGTGATAAGGGTATAGAGGCAGCCGCACTGGCCCAGGGTGCGCTATTTATGGGTAAAAAGGGGCGCTATGATGAGGCATACCGGCTGGGTCGTGAGGCTATTCATATTGCAGATTCTATCGGTGTGGCTTTTAACAGTTATCAGGCCTACAGTTCGATGGGATCGGTTTATAGTTATCAGGAGAAGTATGATTCGGCAATAAGGAATTTCAAAAAGGCATTTGTTAAACTGGAAGATACGCATCTGTATACCTATGATGTTGCGGAAAACTATAATATCCTGGCCTATTGTTATGAACAAACCGGCAATTTCCGCAACGCGTTACAGTCGCACCGAAAATATTCCGAAATTATCGATTCGGTCAGGCGTAAGTCGAACGTTCGTAAGGTGACCGAACTGAGTATGGAATTTGATTTTGCAAAAAAGGAGCAGGAAACCCGGCTCGAACAGGAAAAAGCCATAGCCCGTAAGAATGCCCAGCAACTCGCCCTGATTATCGGTTTGGCCTCTGCGTTAGTGCTGGCCATCATTTCATTTGTGGCTTTCCGAAATAAGAAAAGAGCAAATACATTACTGAACCGGCAAAAGGAAGAGATTGAAGATACCCTTACCCAATTGAAGGCTGCTCAGAAGCAGTTGATCCAGGCCGAAAAGATGGCTTCCCTTGGAGAACTCACTGCCGGGATAGCGCATGAAATACAAAATCCCCTGAATTTCGTTAATAACTTTTCTGACCTCAATGTAGAACTGTTATCTGAATTGAATACTGAAATGAAGGCTGGCAATTACAAAGAGGCTGGCCAGCTTAGTGATGATATTCTTTCAAATGAAAAAAAGATCAATCATCACGGGCGCCGGGCAGAAGCTATTGTACGCGGAATGCTTCAGCACAGCCGTCATAATACGGGTGACCGGGAATTGACGAACCTCAATGCGCTGGCCGATGAGTACCTGCGACTGGCCTATCATGGTTTACGGGCGAGGGATAAATCATTCAACGCGACGCTCAAAACGGATTATGACCCTGCTGTTGGAAAGGTAATGATCAATGCGCAGGATATTGGCAGAGTAATTCTGAACCTGATCACCAATGCCTTTTATGCGGTGAATGAACAGCGGAGTCAAAAGTCTGACGGGTATGCGCCAACAGTTTCTGTAAGTACAGCAAGGCATGAGCAGGAGCTGGAAATAAAGGTGCAGGATAATGGCAATGGCATTCCGGAGCGGATACGGGAAAAGATATTTCAGCCCTTCTTCACCACCAAGCCGGCTGGAGAGGGAACGGGGCTTGGCTTGTCGCTGAGTTATGACATCATCAAGGCTCACCAGGGAACACTGGACGTAGAAACAACAGAAGGAGAGGGTACCGTATTCACCATCCGCTTGCCGCTGAATCAGCATACGGCTCTTACCGGCGATGCAATGGCAAATCAATAATCAGTAATTCAAAATTATGATCAAAATATTGGTGGTAGATGATGAGCAGGATGTAAAAACCCTGTTTGAGCAGCGGTTCAGAAAGGAGATTCGTGACCAGGCCTTCCTGTTTGCTTTTGCTTTTTCGGGAGCGGATGCTATAAAATATCTGCTGGAACATGAACACGAGGCGGTGCTCATTCTTTCGGATATCAATATGCCTGGTATGAGCGGATTGGAATTATTGGCGTACATCAAACAGAAATATCATCATCCGCCGCCCTCCGTCATGATGATCACCGCATACAGTGACGCGGAGAATTATCAGGCTGCCCGGAAGCTTGGCGCCGATGATTTTATGACTAAACCGATTGATTTCACCCTACTGCGCGAAAAATTAAATGCACTTCAGTGATGGCTAAAATATTAGTGGTAGATGATGAAGCTGATCTGGAAATATTGATCAAGCAAAAATTCAGACAGCAAATCCGTGAACAGCAATATGAATTCATCTTTGCAATGAATGGTCGTGAAGCGCAGGAACGTATTGCACAGCATCATGATCTTGACATTGTGCTGAGTGATATCAATATGCCTGAAATGGACGGCCTGTCGCTGTTATCCTGGATGAATGAAAGCTTTCCGCTGATCAAAGCGGTAATTGTTTCGGCATATGGCGATATGGACAATATCCGTACCGCGATGAACCGTGGCGCTTTCGATTTTATCACGAAGCCGGTCGATTTTAAGGATCTGTCGGTAACGATGCAGAAAACCCTCGATCATGTTGAGCAGATTCGAAAAACTCTTCAGGCCATCAAAGAAAATAATATTCTGCGCATGTATGTGGATGAACATGTGCTGAATTTTATGGGAAACCGGGAGTTTGAAGCATCCTTAACTGCCAATGAAATTATTGAAGCCACCGTTGCTTTCATTGATGTTTGCAGCTTTACATCCATCAGTGAAAATGCGCCGGCTGACACCGTTGTACAGATGCTAAATACCTATTTCGACCTGATGGCCACCGAAATCATTGAGCAGGGCGGTTATATCGATAAGTTTATCGGTGATGCGGTAATGGCTGTTTTCCGGGGTGATTATCATCTCGACCGGGCTATAGAGGCGTCAATATCTATCCGGAACAAGATCGAAAAATTCCCTGCTGTTGAAGCTGGTGGAACTTTCCTGCCGCGGGTATCCATAGGTATTAATTCCGGAGATGTCGTATCCGGCAACATAGGTTCAGCCAGCATCAAACGACTCGATTACACTGTTATCGGCGATACGGTAAATGTTGCCCAGCGGCTTCAAACCATTGCCCGTGAAAACCAGGTCATCATCAGTGAATCAGCCTATCAGCAGGTACAGGAAAGCTTCAATTGCCGGCTGGTTGGGGAAATGGATTTGAAGAATAAAGCCCGGAAAATGAACGTTTATGAAGTAATGGAATAAACAGCTTAGCGTTTGGTAACTTTTCCACTTCCCGAGATATCGGTGATGACCGATGCAGGACTGCCTTTATAATTGATCTCTCCGCTGCCACGAATGATAGCGTGTAATTTATCCTGAACCGTCAGGTTTACATCGCCGCTTCCACTGATATCAATTTCAGCTTCCTTCGCGGTTATACCATAGCCACCGATTTCACCACTACCGGAAATCTTTGCTTTAAGAAAATTCGTTTGAGCCTGTTGCATAGTAATGGTTCCTGAACCATTCACCGACAGCACAATTTCTGTAGAAGCGGAAAACATCCCCTGAGTAGTAATCTCACTGCTTCCATTGATAGAAATACCTTCAATCATGGGCATGGTAATATAAACTTCAACATTGTTGTTCCGAACGTTCGTGAATTCTTTATACCCCAGCATCAGGTTGCCATTGGAAACTTTTGTTTCATAATAGGGCAGGAGGTTAGAAAAAGCTTTCACTTCAACTGATGCATCAGCTCCTTGCGTAATAAACACGGTTGCTGAACCATTTACATAGACCTTGGAAAAATCGGCTACTGTGCGGGTTTCTGTAAGCACCGGTCCTGAACCGGTTATCCTGTCTTTTGTACAGGAAAAAAGCAGCACTGCTGCCAGGATGGAGAGATAATATTTCATGACTTCTTTTTCTGCTGCAAAATTATAACCGGCAGTGCGATCAAACATGGAATTTGTAGTTTACAGGCCGTATTTAAGGATAAATGGACAGGCTTACGCTGAACATTCGTTTGGCGTGAACTACAATAGATGCTTGCAGGCAGGGGCGGATCAGCCTGTAGTTTCTGTTGATACGGGAATATTCACTTCCAGGGTACAGCCCTTTCCGGGAGAAGAATTCAGGGCGATATTACCGTTATACAATTCAGCCCGATTAGCAATATTGCGCAGGCCGATGCCGGGCGATGTTTTTTTCATATCAAAGCCCTTTCCATCATCCTGAATGACCAGCCGGATATGATCGCCGAAATTTGAGAGTTTGATCAGGCTGTTGCTGGCATTGGCGTGCTTGAGAATATTGTTGAGTTGTTCCTGCACGATCCGGTAGCACATCAGTTTTATTCCGGTATCAATTTCCTCTTCCTGCAGATCGCTATCCTGGAAATCCATGCGCAGGCCCGTAACACGCTGCAGATTCGAAATCAGTTCCTGGATGGCTTTTGACAAGCTCATGGTACGAAGGGCGGGAGCGACCAATCGATGCGAAAGCATCCGGATTTCCAGGATCGCTTTTTCCAGATTGGAATTGCTTTTATTCAGCATGTCGGTCAACTCAGGTCGGTCTTCCTCTTCGAGACAGGTTTCTATATACAGTTTAGTAGCGGCAAGAATCTGGTTGATGTTATCGTGCAGTTCCTTTCCGATTTCTTCACGTTCTTTTTCCTGTGCCTGAATACTGGTTTCAGCAAGCAGTTTTTGCTGTAAAGCCCGATGCCGCTGAAGTTCTTTTTCCGCCCGGATTTTTTCGGAAATATCGTTAACCAGTACCATCAGGGCTGGCTGTTCGTCAAAATCAATGGCATGTTGAATAACGTCAACATATATGCGCATACCATCTTTTTTGCGGTGTGTGGCATAGCGTTGATTATCTCCAGGCTGATATTTTTCGTTATCGTCAGCAGCAAGATCCGTAAAGGGTATTTTTAGAAATTCCTGCCGGCTGTACCCGTAATGATCGATAGCGGCATTATTCACATCCGCTATTGAACCGCCCGGCAGTTGAACAATAAACATAGGCAGAGGGTTGGCCTCAAACAGCAGTTTATATTTTTTTTCTGAAGCGCGTAATTCTTTATCGGCAAGGGTGCGGTCGCGTTCGAGCTGCACGCGTTCAATAGCGGAAAGAACCGCATTGGGCAGGCGTTGCAGGCGGTCTTTAAGAATATAATCAGCCGCGCCTTCTTTGATGATGTTCACCGCATATTCTTCCGAAACAGTTGCGGTAACCAGTATGAACGGTATATTGTAGGTTGAGTTCTTAAGTATTGTTAGTGCTTCACCTGAATTGAAGGCCGGTAAAGAATGATCGGAAAGAATGAGGTCGGGGTGAAAATTTTCCAGGGCATCAATATAATCCTGTCTGGTTTCCACAAGAATTTTAGTGAACAGGATTCCCGCTTTTTTCAATTCACGGTCAACCAGGTCACTGTCGCTCTTAAGGTCTTCAAGATGAAGGATTTTCAGCATGCTTTATTGATGGATTAGTGAAAGGGCGATTGATTTGTAATTAACCAGTACATACCCAACTGACTGACGGCCTGTGCAAAATCGTTGAATTCTACCGGCTTTACCACATAACTATTTACGCCAAGATTATAACTGGTAATGATATCCTGCTCTTCTTTCGACGAGGTCATAATGATTACCGGGATCAGTTTGGTACGTTCATCATGTTTAAGCTGACGCAACACCTCTATTCCATCTACCCTGGGCATTTTTATATCGAGCATAATTATTTTCGGTAATGTTACCGAACTACCTTCATGCGCACCCTTTCCGAACAGCAGGTCAAGAGCCTGTTCGCCATCGGTGACATGAATAACATTATGGGCGAGATTAACTTTTCGCAGTGCACGTATAGTCATCTCCGCATCGGCAATGCTGTCTTCAACCAGTAATATGTCGAGTGCTGATTTCATGATGATTGAACTTTAGGCAGGCTGAAGAAAAATGTTGCGCCTTTACCGGGCTCGGCTTCCGCCCAGATCTGGCCATTGTGCTTATTAATGATGCGCTGCGCAAGGGCAAGTCCGATACCGGTACCCTGGAATTCGGAAGCGCTGTGCAGGCGCTGAAATACACCAAAGAGTTTATGTGCGTATTTCATATCGAAGCCTACACCATTATCTTTTATGAAATAGATATTTTTATCGCCATTGGCGGAGGCGCCGATTTCTATTCTGGGTTCGGCATTACGCGATGAATATTTTATAGCATTGCTGAGCAGGTTAACCCATACCTGTTTGATCATGCTCTGATCGCCAAAGCAATCTGGTAAAGAACGCAGGGAAACATGCAGGTTAACGGGTTTTTCAAGTTCGTGGAGTTCACCAAGGCTCTTTTCTGCGAGGTCGGTCATATCAACCGGGCTGTGCTCTACCGTTTTCCGGCTCATTCCGGAGAATGCGATAAGGTCATCGATAAGTGCACCCATTTGCCGGGCATTATGCATAATGGCATTCAGGATACGTTGTCCTTCTTCATCAAGGGTATCATTATAGTCTTCCTTAAGCATTACCGAGTAGCCATTGATAGCGCGCAATGGTGCCCTGAGGTCATGTGAAACTGAATAGGAAAATGCTTCCAGCTCTTTATTGACCGATTCCAGTCTGGCGGTTCTGTCCGTTACTTTTTGTTCGAGATCATTCTGCGCAGCCTCAACCTGTTCTGCCATATGCCGGAATGCACGTGCGAGTTTTCCCAGTTCATCTTTACGTTCGGTTCCCACATCTATACTGTAATCCCCCTGAGCAATAGCTGAAGCGGCCATGGTCAGATGGTTAAGTGGCGAAGTTATATTTCGGCTTAGGATCCAGGTGAGTAACAAGCCGATTATAATAAGTACTGCTCCAGCCGCAAGTATCCACCATAGAAAGCTTTTTGCTGTTCCTAATACGGTATCCATTCCGAATTCCACGAGCAGCACCCACCCTGTATTCCTGACAGGCATTATGGAGGCCATAGCCTTTTCACCATCGGGCCTGGAGTAATTCACTACATTACCTATTGTATAATCGTGCGGCAATGGTGGCGCATTAATGGGCTTCATCAGATCTGTCCAGAATGCCAGATCCTGATTTCCCATATAAATACTTGCATTGGTGCCTACAAGTCCTGAAAACTGCTGTAACCGTTCAGGAGGGGTATGCACTTTCTGCCATTTGATAAAGAATCCCAAGTGCTGCTTCCCGGATTTCACTGCCAGGATTATCGGGTAATAAACTGAATCGCGCAGTGTATAGAGCTGGCCTATAATTCCGCCCAGGGGTGAAACCGCAGCAGTAGATAATGATGAATCAATATCAAATGAAGCTACAGTTTCCGCAGCTCCATACTGCAGAACAGGTTTTCCCTGCCTGTTGCGTAATTCGGTTAAAGTAATCAGTGAATCTGTAACCGCTTTTTGCAATGACTCATAAGCTTCCGGTTCACCGGTGACACCATCAGATTGTAAGTAGCGGATAAAATTCGCATCTGTTTTTGCGGAAGCGGCCTTCAGAATATTTTCTGCTGATTCTTCAAACATTGAACTCAGCCGGCGGGTAAGGTTATCAAGGCGCTCGGTGCCCTGTTTAACTTCACTGTGCCGGATACCGATATAGGCTATAATCGCGAATATGGTAACTATGAATAAGAGCAATAAGCATATAAACAGCGGAAGCTTTTGCTGAATCAATAAATTCCGAAAAAATGGAAACCCTTTTAATGATGCTTTATTACCTCCTGATTGTTGCATGTAAAACTATTTATGCGCGGTAACAACTGCCCGCGCACAGACAATATATTTTTATTCTAAGTTAATGAAATACAGTGTTAACCGGCCTTTACATTACAGCTTTTTTATACTGTTGAATCGTAGATTTACGAAGTGCCTAACGTAATTTCCGAAATGACTTCGGATGATTTAAGGGATAACCCTTAAGCTTTCTGTGCTGAATGCTGCACCTCACTTTCGGTTTCTTCCAGATGAAGTTTGATCAGCATTGGAAAATGATCTGATCCAAAAGCGCGGAGCTTCTTCATGGCGATATAGGTGAAATGTCGTGTATGGAAAAAATGGTCAAGCGGATAGCGGAAAAGCGGTACAAATACATTATAGCTGTTGAACAATCCCCGTCCCTGGCGCGGATCCAGTACTTCCGCGATTTTTTTAAAGCGCCGGGTGGTGTGCGACCAGGCAACATCATTCAGATCGCCCACTACAACTGCCGGCCGGGGAGTTTCTTTGATACGTTTACCAATGATCAGCAATTCGGTATCACGTTCATAGGTAGACGAACCAGGGCTGGGCGGTTCGGGATGCAGGCAATGCAGATCAAACTCAGCTGATCCGGGCAATGTTACCGTGGTAAAAAATGAAGGTATTTCTTCATTCATTATAAAATTTATCTCTGTATTTTTCAACGGATGTTTGGAGAAAAGCATCATGCCATAGGTATTTTCCAGCGGCTTTTGGATACTATACGGATAGAGTTGGTCCAATTCTTTTAACTCATCGGCCCACCATTGGTTGGGTTCATTTACAGAAAGGATATCGGGTTTGTATTTAAACACCATCTTCTTGAATTTAATGGTGTTGCGGTTATCCATTTTTACATTCGACTGCAAAATAGAAATGACCCGGTCTCCATCTTTTTTCCGGCTTCGTTTAGTCTGTACATGATAAAAGGGTGTAAAGCGAAGAATCAGGGTAAACTGATAGGCGAGCGCGGTGCCTGCCAGTACAATTGTCAATATATAAGGCAGGGTCAAAAAAGGCGTGTAGATAAACATCAGAATGATCGCGATCAGGCACATGGTAGCCACCTGCATTCTCGGAAAATCAAAAATCCGGATATACCAGGCTTTTGTTTTTATGAAAGGCAATATCGTGAAAATTGTTCCGATCAGCCCAAGGATAACACTAAAAACCTGCATAGATAGTATTTAAGTTGCCGGAATTTCCGGTTCGGTAATTGAATGTAAGTTATTTAATCTGCTGGCAGAATAACATGAAAATCAGCGCCTGCTCCTTCTTCTCCGGTGGCATAGATAAGTCCATTATGCCGGACTACAATTTTTCTGCATAAGGCCAGTCCCAGACCGGTTCCTTCATACTTGTCGCGCGATATCAGCCGGGTAAAAGCTTTGAACATATTTTCTGCCTGATCCTGCTTAAATCCGATTCCATTATCTTTCAAAATGATATGATGATAGGGCTGACCTTGTTGTAGTTCATTCCAATCTTTTTCGCCCTGATATGTGAATTCTTCGGAACTTATTTCAATGAAAGAAGTCTTTTCATCATCGGAAAATTTCAGCGAATTGTTGATCAGGTTATAGAATAACTGGTGGATAAGTGTTGGTATTCCATAAATGACCGGCAGTTTAGCACTGGTTATCCGAACATTTTTCTGAATAATCATCAGTTCCAGGTCGTTTTCTATATCAGCAAGTACATTGTTCAGATCTATACGCTCTTTGGAAGGTTCGGTTGAATCGACAAGGGAGTAGTTCAATACACTGTCGATCATGTTGGTCATTCGTTCTGATGAATTACGCAGTTTATTGAGATATATTCTTCCTTTCTCCGGCAGAAGATGCCCGAATTCAAAGGCGATGCGTTCACCAAACAGCCGGATTTTTCGCTGTGGTTCTTTAAGATCGTGACTGGCTACATGTGCAAACTGCTGAAGATCTTCATTAGACCGGCTTAATTCAACTGTCCTTTGAGCCACCTGTTCTTCCAGATAAACATGCTGTTGTTTATGATCATCGATATCTGTTGCCGTTCCAAACCATCTGAGTATTTCGCCGTCATTATTCCGTATTGGAAGGGCACGTCCAAGAAACCACCGGTAATTATCATTCGCGCCCCGAATGCGATATTCCATTTCAAATATGACGTCTTTCTCGATTGCCGCATACCAATTGCTGACAACATTACTGACATCACTGGCATGTATATACGGAATCCAGCTCTCTGCCCCTGACTTAACTGTTGTGCCCGTATATTCGTACCATTTCCGGTTATAGTATTCCACCTTCCCTTCCTTATTCGATATGAAAACGATCTGTGGCATAAAGTCTGCCAGCTGCATAAATTCCTCCCGGCTTTTTCTAAGTTCCGTTGTTCGTTGCTGCAGATTCTGTTTCATGCTGATGATCGCATTGCCCAGCAGATCGCGCGGACTGCGGGGTGAAAACGGGATGTCGAAATTACCATCCCCGATCAGTTGACTGGCTAAAGCCAATGTTTTATTTTTTTCATTAATGCGGCGAATTGATTCGGCCAAACTCCCTATAGAATCTTTACTGCGGGGAAGCTCGCCCGGCTCAGTATCCCCGTCTGCAATTTTCAGGGCGGCATCCTGTAATTGTTTCAGGCTTCTGTTTATTAGCAGCACCATATACAGGGCGAGAAATAAAATAAACAGGCTAACCGCCACCAGTGAAAATACAGCCTGGTTTTTTGCTGACTCTTCCCTTACATAAAACTGATGGATTTGTGTCTTGGCCGAATGCAGCAAGTCTGACTGCAATGCCCTCAGTTCATCCAGTGCGAGAGTGGAAATATTGTTCCACTGGCGGAATGTCATGCTGGTATCCACACTCAATGAACTGAAGATTTTCTTCAGGTATGCGGAGGTGAGTTTAAAAGCGGAATGCGTTGTAAGGACATGGTATTTATCACTTGTCACGCTATCTGCCTTGATCAGAAATTCCCTTTCAAAAGATTGATAAATGTGGTAAGAAGAAGACAATGCACGAATGGATTCTTCATCATATTTCTGTGCGTAGAGTAAATGATACACCCTGGCATTCAGAATATCCAGATGGGTAATGAGGTTGGAAAGTATTCTTGGGGAAGCCAGGTTGAAATCGAGTTGGGAAAGAAATTCATTATTCATCGAAGGGGTAGAATATAACTTATTCAGCCTGTAGGCTGCACCAGTATAATAATCCAGGATATGGTTGGTAGAATAACTGCCATCATCGATCTGGCTTCGAACACTATCGATGGGTTCGGGAAATGTGTATGACCTGTAGCGGTAAAAATTCCTATTGGCGAACTGGTCTATTACAGACAGCATTGAGTCGGTTTTTCGGCGCTGCTCCAACAGTTCTAAATTATTGGGATTGATCTGAGCATATTCAGCGCTGAAGCGACGTTCCTGCTGCAACTGATCGATAGCAGCAGTTATGGTAAACGATTCTTCAATTCGTTCCTGGTAGCGTTCAATCTGCGTCAGGTTTGACGATTTTTCGCGGTAAACCTGTATGGTTAATATGATGATAAAGGCAATGGGAACAAGAGCAATGATGAGCAGTTTCGTCAATAACGGGAGCCGGCTGAAAAACTGGTTCATATAATGGGGTCCATTGAAAAATTCATCGGCCAAAAATAAGGTATTGTAAATCAGCAAGGGCCCAACAAATTAAGTCGGACCCCGGCCTGAGAAAAGTAAAGTCAGCAAAAGTCATTCCCTAATGTATATCAACCAGTAAATTGCTTTCTTAAGCCGTAATTTCCTGCAAAAATCCAGGTAAAAAAAATGCGGGTGATCGCTCACCCGCATTATGCTAAAATTTAACTCCTGTCATCTCAGGCGCCGTTCAGCAGCATATCAATAGCCACCTCCACTTTTCGTTGAATTACCGGTCCTTCAAAACCAATGATCTCAAACCGTACCTTTCCCTCCTGATCGAGGATATACGTAGCGGGAATTACATTGAAACCGAATTTGGTGCCGATGGTTCTGTCTTTATTATAAAAAACGGGGAAATTATAGGTTTTGTTTCCCGACCAGCCCCGGGCATCGTCGAGGCTATTGTTGGAACCACTGTTAACCACCATAAACTGTACATTTTTATTGCCAGCATAGCGGGTATAGGCATTTTGCATATAGGGCATTTCCTTCATGCAGGGTACACACCAGGTAGCCCAGAAGTTCACCACCACCACTTTATTCTTCAAAATGGATTTTGAAACGGGCTTACCACTGAGGTCAACCAGCGCAGGAACAAAATCGGGCGCATCTTCGGTGATTATTTCTTTACGAAGTTCTTCCAGCATTTCATTCTTCCAATGGGTATTCAGTGCATCGAGTTCGCCTGTCCATTGATCCTTTGAGCGGCCCATGTTCAGGTAACTGTCCTGCATTCTGGCCAGTGAAACGGTATCTTCAGGCACCTGCAACATGATCTTCTTATACACGGCGAATGCTTTATCATGCTGTTTGGTTTCGCTGTAAAATTTACCAGCATTGGCCAGCAACTCAGGATCTTCGGAAAGTTGAAGCGCTTCAGCCATGTTGGCTGCGGCATCCTGCTCAAAACCCTGTTTATTCAGAATCAGGGCTATCACCGATTTCATGATACCGGTATTTTTCAACGTCGATGCCTTACGTTCTTCACGACTTACAAATGACGGGATATGCCCTGTTTCGGGAAAATGCCGCGTTAATCCGACTTCGAAGGTATCGGACAGCACCAGGGCATGCCTGGCCAACTTTAACGCTTTATCCAGGGCAATACCGGCATTCAACAAAATTTCTGACTGCTCTTTCAGAATTTCAGGTGTATACGGTGTGAAATCCTTTTTGATGTTTTCAAGGTGATACAACGCTTTGTCTTTCTGTTTCAGGCTTGCATAATGCCTGAACAGACGATCGTGCGCCTCGGAGAAAAAAGCTTTATTGTCAGCCCGTTCATTGCGCAGCAACAACTCCATTTTTCTTGCCATAACAGCGGTATCTTCTTCCTGAGCAATTTCGCTGATGCGCATGCCGTAGCCCACTTCAGACTCGGGAAAATCACGACGTACCACTTTGCGGATTGAATCCAGCCGGCTGTTTTCACCAATGATCAGGTAGCCCATGGTGGTTTTGTTCATATAGCCGGCTTTGCCGGGATATTCGTAAAACTTATCCGCAATCACCTTACGGGCTTCTTCGCGATAACGCTGTTTATCGGCATCATTACCTGTTGCCATTTTGTAATTCAGCAGGCGCAGTTTCGCTTCATAATTGTCGGGATATTCTTTAAGTTCCTGCTCCAGAAGTTCGGCTTTTTTTGCTTCCAGCTCCGGAACTTTTCCCATCTGCGACTGCAGGCTGTATTGCTCATAGAGGTAGCTATTTTCAATCCGCCGGCCGTCTTTATAGACTGGAATAGCGAAATGTTTATCAGATGCGGGCTGATCTTTCACTGTACCACTCTGAAGGTAAAATGTCGCGAATGTGGCATAATGGGGAACTACAAAGGAAAATTCATAGTACCGGCCATTTTTCGACATTGGTATTCTCCAGGGATATTCATAGAAATTTGAATAGGTGAACACCATCTCTACGGTATCTGCAGATGCCGGTATCTTCGCACCGGGTGCTGAAGGATCATACCGTATCGTAAGTTTTTCGCCCCGCTGCGGCTCAGCCGGAATTAGTTGCAGCTTCTGCTGTGCAATTGCTGCGCCTGATCCGCTGGCCAGAAAGAGGAATAATAATATTCGTATATACATTGTCGTTTTCTTTTTAAGCCAGGATTAAAAATATCCGGGGTTCTGTTGAAGATTAGGGTTGGTATTGATGGCGCTCAAAGGAATGGGATACCAGAGATCATTGGCTTCGATATCGGGTTTCACCACTGAAAGCACCTCCAGGGCACGTCCTGTCCGCTTAAGATCGAGCCAGCGATGACCCCATTCTGAAAACAATTCCAGTTTGCGCTCTTTTTCCACCGCAAGCAAAACCTCATCTTTCGGCAGCGTATTTTCCAGGTCTTCCAGTCCGGCGCGATCCCTGATTTCATTCAGATCATCGACAGCACCTGATGTATTGTTCTGCTGTGCACGGGCTTCTGCACGGATAAGAAATACTTCTGCGAAACGCATTACCATCGAATACTCTAATACCGTAGTGTTAGTTCTGATCTTATACTTAAAGGGATAATGATAGGTTCCGGCCGTGTTGGTGAATTCGGCTACCCACGCTGTACGGCGTTTATCACCGGCTTCAAAATGTCCTATGAAATCGGGATAGAAGCGGTATAACGGAGTGCCGGTTGGGGTAGGAACGATTGAAAATCCTTCCCAGGTATTAACTCCTGCTGTAGAAGTATTAACCGTTTGCAGTTGCCAGATGGTTTCCTGGCTGTTTTTCAGAAAAACAGTGTTCAGGTCGTCCAGCAGGCGGTATCTCGTATCGGTGATCACTTTGGTTGCTTCAGCTTCCGCTTCGGCCCATTGCTGCCGGTACAGATAGGTACGTGCCAGCAATGTTGTCACCGCAGCCCTGTTTGGACGGATACGTTCTGTTGAAGCATAGTCGGCGCTGATTTCTGTCTGGGCCTTTTTCAGGTCGGTGATGATAGCGGCATACACTTCACTGGCCGCGGAACGCGGAAGCAGGGTATTGGTTTTATAATCGGTATTCAGGATCAGGGGTACATCGCCGAAATGATTTACCAGGTAGAAATAAAAGAACGCTCGCATGAACAGTGCTTCACCCAATACCTGTTTTCTAACAGCTTCACTGATCTGTGTATTATCGGTTAATCCTTCGATGATAGAATTAGCATGATAAATATAGGAGTACACCGGTTCCCATAAACCATTAAGGTTTGAGTTGCTGGGAATGAGGTCATTCTCTTTAAATTCATCATAGTTCGCGCTGCTGAAACCATAATGAAATTCATCGGCGCTGAAAGCCGGAAAATAGTTGCCGGCTACGTTGGCAAATGAACCATTATATCCATTCATGCGGCTGTATAAGCCAACCATGGCGGCGGTAGCAGTGGCATCATCGGTAAAGATGAGCTGCGATACGAGCTGGTTTTGCGGAGGGGGTATCTCTACATATTTCTTACAGGATCCAAAAAATAGTATTGCTGTGATAAGCGTATATATATGAATTCGTTTCATGATTTGATCTTTTTAAAGTGACTGGAATTACAGCGAAAGTTTTACTCCGACAGTGATCGATTTAAGCACAGGAATAGCCTGTGTTCTTACCGATCCGAATGGATTGATCGGAAAAACAAAACGCCTGTCAAATCCATTGATTTCCGGATCCAGTCCATTGTAATTGGTAAAGGTGAGCAGATTCTGTCCCTGAACAAAAATGCTTGATCCGCTCAGTTTCCAGCGTTGTGTTACGGAAGACAGATCATAGGTCAGTGAAACATTTTTCAGCCTGATATAAGAAGCATCACCCCATGCGGCATCGGAAGAACGGAAGAAGTTCCGGTATGCGGTATTAGCGGCATTCGAACTTGTAGCCGATGGGCGTGGTATATTGGTGACATCACCTGCTGAACCCCAGCGGTTAACATGATCGACCGTTTTGTTGTTCATGGTTCCCGGTACGCCTACCAGCGGACCCCAGTCCATGGTAATCGATTCCTGCTTTACAAACTGAAAGAAGAAATCCAGGCTGAATTTTTTATAGGTTATCTGGTTGGTTAAACCACCGAATAAAGCAGGCATGGTTTCACCCAGAATAACTTCATCATGTGGTGAAGAAACCATTCCGTCTTTATTCACGTCAAGAAATTCGGGAATACCGGTTTCTGGATTTACACCGGTGAATTTGAATCCTTTGATCATTCGTATCGACTGTCCAACTTCATAACTGTTCGCATCAGCCGTAATCTCCAGTCCTTCATATTCCAAAAGTTTGTTCGAGGGTATGGAAAGATTCAGGCTGGTGGTCCAGGTAAAATCACGGGTTTGAATATTCGTAGAATTCAGGGTCAGCTCCAGTCCGGAGTTTTGCACCTTTGCCGGCAGGTTGGCGGTATAAGAAGTAAAGCCAGACTGCGATGACAGGGTATAACCGATCAGCTGATTGGAAGAGCGGTTACGGTAATAGTTGGCTGAAAAGAGGAGTTTATCCTGAAGAAAGCCCAGTTCAAGTGCTACTTCTAGTTTTTTATTGATCTCCCAGCTGTAATCAGCATTGTACACCCGGGTAGGGTTCAATCCGCTTAAGCCGCCATAAGGGAAAGTTGTTGATCCCCATGTATCCAGATACTGATAGTCGCCGATCTGATCATTACCGGTGGTTCCGAAGCTACCGCGAAGTTTACCAAAACTTAAGAATGGCAGCGCGTTAGCCAGCGCTTCCTCATTGGTGAAGATCCATGCTGCACCGACCGCGCCAAAATTCCCGAATTGTTTTCCGGGTCCGAACCGTGACGAACCATCACGGCGGAAGGTCAGGTTGAGCAGATACTTTTCATTCAGGTTATAATTTACCCGTCCAAAAACCGACTGGTAATTATACTGAGTCTGATTAACGCCCCTAACGGAAAGGTTTGTCGCGGAAAGAATATCTTTAAGTAATGCATCGCTGGAGAAACCGGTTCCCTGGAAGTACTGCCCGCTAAGGGTATTTTGTTGCCAGCTTGCGCCTGCAAGTACATTCAGCCGGCCGGGTCCCGCTACCACATTATAATCAATCTGCGGTTCAATGATATAAGAATTCACCGTTGATGATCCAAACTGGCTCTGGCTCCCCGGATAGGTGTCGGGGTTGAAACCAGCTTTAGGCAGTGTTAAGATCTGCTTCATATTAGTTTGCGTAAAACCCATATTCGCTTTGATATTCAGCCCGGGAAGAAGGGTATAGCGCAGTACAGTATTCCCAATCAGGTTGTTGGTATTGGTTTCATAGGTCCTGTTGAGGTATGCCAGTGGGTTCTGCACATTGCCGAACCAGTAGAGGCTGCCATCCGGATTATGTGTCGGATAATTTGGTGCAAGAAATATATATTGTGAAACATCTGTAGGAACAGAATTGTTTTCATCCATGGTAATATTCACAGATGCATTCACTCCGAATTTTCCATTTTTGGAAGAATGATCGGCATTAAGGTGCATACCACCACGCTTGTAGCGGAAATCACCCAGTAATACAGTTCCTTCATTGCGGTATGTTCCGCTGAGCAGGAAACGCGTTTGTGCATTACCGCCAGAAAAAGATACCCGCGCTTCTGTCATGTCCGCGGAATTGCCGATCAGCAGATCCTGCCAGTCGGTATAAGCATTCTGATCCCAGGTTAACAGGTCAGGAGCAGTGGTAAGGGTTGGATCCACCGCATCAAGTTCAAAGGCGTCGCGGCGCATCTGCAGGTATTGCTGGGTATTCATCAGATCGAGTTTATTACTCACCTTGCTGATGCCCGTGTAGATGCTGACATCCACTTTACTTTCACCGGCCTTTCCTTTTTTGGTGGTGATTAATACTACGCCATTAGCTCCTCTTGAACCGTAAATGGCGGTGGCATCGGCATCTTTCAGCACATCGATGCGTTCAATATCATTGGGGTTGATGCTATTCAGCGGGCTTTGGTTGCCATTTGCTCCGGCGAACATATTCATGGGCGTAGAAAAGTAGGGTACACCATCCACAACGTATAATGGATCTGAACCCTGTTTCATGGAGTTTTCACCCCGAACCCTTACCTGGAAACTGCTGCCGGGTAGTCCGTTCGATGGCGTAATCATTAATCCGGGTACCCTTCCCTGTAAGGCCGCCAGGGGATCAGCAACCGGCTGACGTTCGATGGTTTCACTGGTTACGCTTGAGATTGAGCCGGTATTATAGCGTTTGCTGGTTGTGCCGTAAGCAATGACCACAGTTTCATCAAGGCCGGTAACTGCAATCGCCAGCTCAATATTAATGGTAGTTTGTCCCTGAACGGCAATTTCTTTTGGTTCATATCCAATAGAACTGATCACGAGGGTAGCGGATTCCGGAACATTATTCAATACGTATTCGCCATTAGCGTTGGTATTGGTTCCCTGGCGGGTTCCCTTGATCATAACTGACGCGTTGGCAACCGGAATATCTCCGGCGCTGGTAATGCGTCCACGTACGGTGAGGGCTGGTGGGTTCTGCGCTTCCAGGTTGTTCAGCGCTCTCGATTTAATGATTATGGTGTTCTGTACAATTGCATAGGAAAGCGGCAGATCCCTGAAGCAGGCTTCCAGCACCTGTTCTACAGATGCATCGCGCAATTCGATATTGATCTTGCCAGCCTGGCGCAACAGCCGTTCATTGTAAAAAAACTGGTAATCTGTTTGCTTCTCAATACTTCTGAAAACATCCTTGATTGATGAGTTCTTTCCGGAAACGGAAATTTTCTGCGCATACCCATTAGCATTGGCATGCAGGCAGGCGACAAGCATAAAAAACGCAAAAAATTTCATAACCAACAGTGTTTTGGTGCGTAAACACCCTGATAAACAGGGCGGTTTACAAATAGCCTTTAAATTCATAGCTTTGTTTGTTTGGGTTATTTAATGAACAGTCTAGCATGATTGAACAACTGACCCGAATATTTGGCGGAGGTGTTGCAGCACCTCCGTTTTTCGTTTCAGCCATTCCTTTAAAACTCTTTATTATGGCAATACGATAATTTTTCTTCCTTCCACCCTGAAATGCACTTCACTGTATTCAAGCATTTTTAAAAAATCGGAAAGGTTAACATCCCGGGATATTTTTCCGGAATACCGGTCAGTGGGAATTTTACCCTGGTATTCCGTTTCGATATCGTACCAACGGGCCGTTTGCCTTAAGATGGTCTCGATATCGGCACTGTTGAAATGAAAATAGCCATCTTTCCAGGCGGTGACTTCCGCGGTGTTAACATCTGAAACCAACTCCATGCTGCCTATGCCACTGACTACCTGTTCACCAGGTTTTAACCGGATGGTTTGTCCGGCTCCGCTAATTTCAACCTGTCCTTCCAGCAGCGTAGCGGTGGTCTGCGGATCATCGGCATAAGCCTGAATATTGAAACTGGTCCCTAATACGCGCACCTCCTGTTTACCGGCTGGTGTTTGATAAGCAACACTGAACGTGCGGTTTTTTTCGGGTGTGATCTCAAAATAGGCTTCACCAGCAACTTCAACCTGCCGGCCGGTTGCCGGAAAGGAGGAGGGATAGCGCAGTGTACTTTCAGAATTGAGCCAAACTTTCGACCCGTCGGCTAGTATCAGGTTAATAACCCGGCTGCCGCGAGGGTTATATAAGGTATTGTATACTACCTGCCCTGATTCAGCACCCTTGTATTCAATTTCTCCGCTTTCCAGTTTGCGAACCTGAACATCGCCTTCAACAGCAAGAGTGCCATCAGCGACCTGATCGAGGTATACTTTCCGGCCATCGGCCAGTGTGATCACTGCCCGGTTTGCATCCGGTGCGCTGATGGGTGCCGGGGTAGCGGCAAGCTGTTGATCGTTTGTCGATTCTGAAGAACTGTTGAAGAAGCTGTACCATATGCCTGCAGCAGCCACCAGCACAATACTTGCGGCCAGCAAAAGACGTATAAGCATTGTTTTAGAAGTACGGGGTTTTCCTGTAACCGGAATTACAGGAGCCGGATTCAGAATTTTTTCCAGGATATCCTTTGCGGCTGACTCGGTCAATACCGGTTGAACATCATATGCTTCATGGCCGCAGGAGGCAATCAGGTCGGCAACCTCATGCTCCTCCGCATTCACCAGCAATTGCATCAGTTCCTGTTTTTCCTGTGTCGTCGCCTGCCGGGTATAATACCGCCGGAATAGTTCGTTCAGCCTCAGGTTGTTCATATTTGATTGCGCTTTAGTATAAGACAAAAAATTACAGGCAAATGGGGGTGGGGGGGATAAAGAATTTTCTTTTGAAAAGATTGGTGTTCAGT
>JAEYRC010000302.1 GCA_023409675.1 Bacteroidota bacterium | reverse complement strand
CTTTATCAATGTGAATCAGAATGAAGCCACGAACTTTGTAGCTTTCTTCACCCAGGCATTCAGCAGTATCTCTTTCCTGGATATTATCGCTTCGGTGGTCAAGGCAACGATATTCGGATTTACCATTGGAATTGTAGGATGCTATAAAGGATATTCCGCTTCGCAGGGAACAGAAGGGGTGGGCCGTGCGGCGAATGCATCTGTGGTAATGTCGATGTTCCTCATATTTATAGAAGAAATCATATTGGTTCAAATCGCTAATAATATCCGACCCCTCTGATATGGAAAATTTACCAACACGTACATTACCTGAAAAAACGGTTATTGAAATCCGGGGGCTCTTCAAAGCGTTTGGAGAGAAGAAGGTGTTGTCGGGCGTAGATCTCGACCTGAACCGCGGCGAAAACCTGGTGGTCCTGGGCCGTTCCGGTACCGGAAAATCGGTGCTGATCAAAATCATTGCCGGGCTGCTCAAACCGGATGCAGGCTCTGTGAATGTACTGGGACATGAACTATCGTCTATATCCAACCGCGAATTACAGGAACTGCGTCTGAAGATCGGATTCTCTTTTCAGCATAGCGCGCTGTACGACAGTATGTCGGTTAAAGAGAACCTCAAATTTCCACTGGTGCGGCATCGTCATCATTTGTCGCGGGCAGAAGTGGATAAAACGGTTGATAATGTACTGGCTGCGGTCGGTCTTCTTGAAACCAAAAACCAGATGCCTTCGGAATTATCCGGTGGTCAGCGAAAACGTATAGGCATTGCCCGTACACTGATCCTTAACCCGGAGATTATGCTTTATGATGAACCAACAGCAGGGCTTGATCCCACCACCAGTATTGAAATCAACAACCTGATCAATACGGTAAAAGAGCGCTTCCATACCAGTTCTATTATTATCACCCATGACCTGACCTGTGCTAAAATGACCGGCGACCGCCTTACCATGCTTATGGATGGCAAATTCATTGAAACCGGCACTTTTGAAGAAGTGTTCCGCAGCCGGGATGAACGGGTTCAGGAATTTTATAATTATAATTTTATCAATTAAATCCGATGAAAGAGAATAAACGTGCTGTAATTGTAGGAATATTCGTGTTGCTGGGATTAGCGATCCTCATCATCACCATTCTTACGCTCGGAAGTCAGAAGAAATTATTCAACAAATCGATTCAGGTAAAAGCCATTTTCAATGATGTACAGGGCCTTTCAAAAGGAAATAATGTCTGGTTCTCAGGAGTGAAAATTGGCACGATCAAATCCATAGCGTTTTATGGTAAATCGCAGGTTGAAGTGATCATGAGTCTTGAAGAAGAAAGTGCGGAGTATATCCGCAAAGACGCGTTGGCCGCCATCAGCTCCGATGGCTTTATAGGAGATAAGCTTATTTCTATTAACGGCGGCACGCCTAAAGCCGGGCGCATAGAAGACGGAGATGTAATGATGGTGGATGAGGGCGGAAGTACTGAAGAAATGATGAGCACCTTGCAGGAAAACAATAAAAATCTGCTGGAGATCACGGAAAACTTCAAAACCATCAGTGCCCGGATTGCTGAGGGCGAAGGCACTGTAGGAAAATTGCTTAGCGATGAACAGCCGTTCAATGATCTGCAAACACTGATGGTAAGCCTCAAAGAAACCGCTCGCCGTTCGGCACAGATCTCTGAAAACCTGAATGCATTCGCGGTAAAACTTAATCAGCCGGGCGGACTGGCAAACAATCTCGTAACCGATACCACAGTTTTCGCCCGCTTAAAATCCACCGCTGATGAAGTTGAAAAGCTCAGCCGCGAAGCCAATGCGGTAGTGCAGGAACTGCGCCAGGCAGGGTCTACGCTTAATGCGGGACTGAATGATCCACAATCGCCGATGGGTGTATTGCTCACCGATCAAAAAGCTGCTGATAACATCCAGGGTATTTTGATCAATCTTGAATCGGGCAGTAAAAAACTCGATGAAAACCTTGAAGCCCTGCAACATAATTTTTTGCTGCGTGGTTTTTTCAGGAAAAAACAACGGGCTGAGGAAAATAATAAATGATTTTCTGAGAGGGTGTATTAGAAGTTCCCGCAGATTACGGGGATTTAGTGCAGATGACGCAGATTGGGATATGCATGTGCGTTATAGAATAGTTCCCGCAGAATACGGGGATTTAGAGCAGATGACGCAGATTAGGATATGCATGTGCGTTAGCGAAGAAGCAAATCGGACAGTACAGGTTCAGGAAGTTAACCCCGATTGTTGCTCGCAGATTTCCTTAATTCTTTTCAAAGCCTCCTGCCATAGGGATTCATGTTTGGAAACATCATCATCGGAGAGCGGCCCTGCACTAATGCGCAGGCGCGCCTCTTTTTCATTCTCTTCAATATAAAAATTTTCGGTGTAGGGTTCAGTACCCGGCGGTACTGAGCCTGGCGGAGTATCCCCTTCATAACTGATCCGGATGTGCAGCGGTGGTTCAAATACCCCTATTTCTCCCTGAACGCTGACATCGCCCTGGGCCGTATACCATAAAGCAGGAGTACCGGGCTGCCAGGTTGTGTCGAGCCAGGTGCCTTCAGCAAATGCGCCCGCCCATTGCCTTACCAGTTCCTTTTCGGTTAATACCGTCCAGATTTTCCATGGAGAGGCATTGATGATCACTGATAACTGAATGGTTTCCATATATCAAGTTTAAAACTTTTTATACCACCTGCTGTATAACTTTCAGCAGTTGCCCACTGTTAACTACCCCACTCTGCCGCCATATCACCTTTCCATTCTTAAATAAAATAAGCGTAGGAACGCCGCTGATCTGAAATGCTGCGGCCGTTTGTGGGTTCTTATCCACGTCTACTTTAATAATTCCAGCCTTATCCTGAACCTTATCCTTCACTTCTTTCAATATAGGGGCCATGGCTTTGCATGGACCACACCATTCAGCAAAAAAATCCACCAATACAGGTTTGTCTGACTGTATCAACTCATTAAAGCTTTTCTGCATTTTTTTTAGTTGTAGGTTGAAATAATGATAAGAAAAGGCCGCCCATTACAGCCCCATAAAGGGTACTGTTAACCGGATTGGATGTAATGGCGCAGGTACCAGACAGGCAGCCAATGAACTTCCAGTATAAAAAACCGCCCAAAGCGCCCAGGATTACGCCGGCGATGGTCAAACGGTTTATATTAACGAACTTCTTCATATTGCACCTCCTGATCTTTTTTGATTGATGATGTAGTACGGGTTGAACAGGATTGCTGAATGCCGCAACATCCCATATTTAATACCGACTGCATACTGAAAAAACCTCCCAGCAGCGCAATTGTCCAGTCTTTGGTAATAATCGCCATGGTTATCAATGCCAGCCCGATGATCAGCCGTAAGATTCTCGGGAAATCCCAACCATATATAATTCGTTCACGCATAAGTATCGATTTAGTGATAAATACGACAAATTTACCCCAACGGTTGCGCGTGAATGGTAACAATAGTCACAAATCGATGTTCTGCCCTTAACTACTGCTTTGTTCTGTAGGCAGTCCGGCTTCTTTCCAGGCCTTCAGCCCTCCGTCGAGATGTGCCACATTGGTGTAACCCATCTGTAACAGTGTATTCGCAGCCAGTGCCGACCGGCCACCACCCGCGCAATGCAGGATGATCCGGTTTTCTTTATTAAATTCTTTTTTTTGGTAGTTGGTGGAAGCATCGGCATAATATTCCAGCATACCCCGGGGCGCATGAACTGAACCGGCAATCTTTCCTTCATTTTTCAGTTCTTCGGATTCGCGGATATCGATTATCGTCACATCACCATTCTCTATTTCGGCTTTCACCTGCTGAGGACTCAGGTTCTGGATCTTTTGTTTTGCCTCATTCACCATTTCAGAAACAGAAGTTTTATTCATATGTGTTGATTTATTTTCAATATGATTGAAAAAACTTTGCCAGCCGGCTATCACCTGACCAATTCGCCTTCGAACGGTCCTTTTTTACCGCTGACATTATCCCACAGTTCCATGGTGAGCCCCTGATCGGAAAACCTGTAGGTATAGATCTCATGAAAGGGGCTTTCGATATAGCGTAAGGTTAATTCTAATGTCGTATCATCTTTCCAGGTGTATGCACCCGCATACTGCACGGGGTAGATTTCCCGGTTCAGTCCGACAGGAAGGTTAGGAAGATCAGGAGCTGTTTTATAGGTTTGGCCGCGATGCCAGGTGCCATTACCAAAGGAAAGCTGATGGGCTGTATCAGCATCATTCAGCTGCATATTTATCCTGCCCGGATTGGAAAGATCAAAACGGATCGTTTGTGATGGATTTGTAAAACGGAAGTTTTTACCGCTGTACCGGATTGCTGAAGAACCCTTCCAGCTTTTCTCCGGCAGGGGAAGGGCAAGATTGCGCAACGCTTCCTGCAATGCTTTCCGGCCCCGGCGATCTTTTATCATTTCCTCTTGTTGAAGTGCAGGAAAAAGGTAATTCCGGATCACATTCATTTCATCCTGCATAAGCTGCCCGCCGGCTGTAACCGCCAGAACCGCATTGTATTCCGGCATCACCACGATAAGCTGTCCGAACGCTCCGTCGGCCCGGTAGCTGTTACCCCTGTTCCGCCAGAACTGGTAGCCATATCCCTGTATCCAGTCGCTGGAATCAGCAGGCGTACCTGCGGGTACCCATACCGGCCAGGATTCAACTTGTTTCCTGGTGGCATCCTCTACCCATTGCGCGGGCATTATTTGCTTTCCCTTCCACTTGCCTTTATCCAGTAAAAGCTGTCCAAAGCGGGCCATGTCTTCGGTTTTCAGGCGCAGACCCCAGCCACCGGAAGTAATACCCTGCGGACTTTTCACCCAGTCCGCATCCCGAATGCCCAGTGGTTTAAAGAGGCGGGTAGATAAATACGCTTCTACAGTTGTACCGGTTTTCTGTTGCACAATTGCCGACAGCATATGCGATGCAAGGGTATTGTAGAAATAGCGTGTACCCGGAACATGCGGCACCGGTTCATGCAGAAAGGCTCTGACCCAGTTATCGTCTGTTAACGCTCCGGCAGGTTCATTGCCGGCTGTCATGGTCAGCAGATCTTTGATGGTCATCCGGGCAAGATTCGGACTAACCGTATCCGGAAGCAGTGATGGGAAGAAGCGGATCACCGTATCCTGCACGGTAATCAGGTTTTCGTTTACAGCATAACCGACAGCAGTAGCCGTAAAACTTTTGGTGACAGAATACATCGTATGCTTCAGGTCGGGCTTATAGGGATTCCACCAGCCTTCAGCGATAACTTTTCCATTTTTAAGCAGCATGAAACTGTGAAATTCGAACGGATGTTTGTCAGCCGCCTCAATGAAGCGTCGGATACCTTCCGGAGATACTCCTTCGCGCTCAGGGGTACTTCTGGGCAGCCGGTCCTGCGCAAGCGAGTTGATGGAGAGCACCGGCAGCAGGAATAGCAGCATCAATTTCAGCAATATGTTTTTTATTGGGTACTGTTTCATGCTCCTATAAATTGGTTATGAATTTCTAATATTTAATGCGCCTGAAAGCTTGATTAAAAGTTCTATTGATGAACTATCCTATTCCGATCCGCCATACACATAGGAAAGCTGTTCCTGTACCAGGCTATAATTCTCCGCATCATAACAAACCAATATGATTTTCGCGATTTGTTCATGTGCCTGATCAAGTTGATGAAGCGTTGAAATGGCAATCTCTGCAGCTTGCTTTTTCGGGTACCCATATACACCAGTACTGATGTTTGGAAAAGCGATGGTACGGCAATCGTGAAGCAAAGCCAGTTCAACTGACCGGATATAGCAGGAGCGCAATATCGTAGCTTCGTTATGATTTCCGCCGCGCCAGATGGGTCCAACAGTATGAATGACCCAGAATGCCGGCAACAGCCCTGCGGTGGTGACTACAGCATCCCCCGGTTCACAGGGCCCCGACCGGCGTCGTATTGCTGCGCATTCCTGAGCGATATCCGGTCCGCACGCCCGGTGAATAGCGCCGTCAACGCCGCCACCACCTGCCAGCTCACTGTTGGCGGCATTTACGATCGCATCCACCGTTAAGGTAGTTATATCACCCCGGATCACTTCAAGCATAGCGGTCAGGTGAGGACGGCAAGCGGAATTTTACCGTCGTAGATGAGTTCATTGATCAGAAATTTACGGAATACCAGGTCAAGGAACATTCTGCCGCCGCGCTGCACCACCAGGATCTCATCTCCTGCTGTAGACATGAATTGTTTAATGTCATCAAAGACCTTATCGTTTTCATACAATTCATAGGTTGAAGATCTGCCCTCCAACGCATTATACCGTTCACTGAGCGAAGCCAGGTAATTGATCAGCGCATGCGATTCTTCACCGGCTTTATTAACCGAGAAAAAGGTAATGTGTTTAACCGAAGCACCCATCAGTTCAAGAAGCCGGTCGAGATCATTCAGGTCGATCTTATTTTCAAGCTGAACTCCAACATGAACCTTTGTTAAAGCATATCGGTCGATACCTTTAGGAATAGCGATGGTTATTGAATCCAGTTCATTGATCACATCAACAGCTACGCTGCCGATGAATATTTTTTTCAAGGTACCGGTTCCCTTCAGCCCAAGTAATAGCAGGTGATTATACGGATCCTTCAACAGGTCGCGCAAAACATCCGTTATTTCTCTTTCTGTAACAATAAATTCAATTCCGGCACTGTTAGCGAGCGTATCACGGGTAAAGGCCTGTAGCCGCTCCAGGGCATTGGCATTGGTAATTTCTTCGATCGATCTGGCATCAGCAGCTTCCAGCATAGCCGGCGTCATACTATGTGTTTGGTGCACGAGCAGCATGGAAGCATTGCAACGCGCGCTCCAGGAATGCGCGAAACGCAGCAGACCGGGGGAATATTCTGAAAGGTCAATAAGTACGATAAATCTTGTTTCCATAACGTTTAGTTTACCTGATTATCCTGCCAGCTCGTAAGCTTTCTTAATCCATCCAATTACTTCATCATTTACCTGATCTGCCGACTGCAGGCGGATCCGGTGCGAACACATTGTATTGGTGCCGGGAACCGCTTCCAGTATTCCGGCAGGCTCCTGCCCTTTTAAATTAATTCCGATCTCAAACCTTGTTTTTGAAGCGGGCTGCAACATAGCAAACTGCTTTTTCCGCCTTAAACTGACATAGGCTTTTTTGGGCGCGATTTCGATATCATTCCCGAATGCCGATACTGCTTTTAGCAGCAGGTCATAGATCGGTTTCAGTTCTTCCTTCCCCTTATACTGCTGGTCGATCTGTTCATCGCTGCTTATTGCTGCCGGTGCCTCAGCCTGGGCGGCCATATGCACAATCATATTGGCATAGCCGTGACCGAGCTGGTGGGTCGACTTCAAAAAATTCACTGCCTGACCGTGCTTTTCAAATTTTGCGGAACGGACAATTTGCATCCATTCCTCTATTGATTTACCCGTATTCTTATACAGGTTATCGATCATGGTTTGCATGGCCTTATCCATAAAAAGAAATTTAGAACCAGGAGTAGTTTATATCAATTTACAACTCTTTATTGAAATAGCGAATCCTGATCGCTTTATACCCTTCGTTATTAAAATTTCGCGACTCTTTACATGCGGAATCGACTTGCATCCCAGCTACATGCTGAACTACGATTACAGGGCAGCGTTATTGCGCTCTTCCAGTTCTTTGAGAATAGCGGATACATCTTCCTCGGTTTCCGTTAGCCGCGAACGGCAGATGCCAATGAGCTGAGCCGCGCGCTTAACCTTTTCGGAAAGGACATCGATCGTGATTTCACCTTCTTCAATTTCCCGTACAATTTCCTGCAACTCTTCAAATGCTTCGGTATAATTAAGTTTATTGTCCATTGTTGTCTTTCGTTTGTTCAGTTCGAACTGTACTGCTTACAGTTCCGTCACTGAGTATGGTGGTGATTAAATCGCCGTCGTTTACCTGCTGTACCGATTGCAAAAGCACGCCGTCGACCCGGGTTATGCTGTAACCTCTTTTCAGGATGTTGACCGGATCGAGGCTGGAAACCTGCTGCTGAAGATGCTGAATCTGCCCGCGCCTGTCTTTTAGGGTACGCTCTGATCCGGTCCTGATCCGCTGGATCAATTGCCGGGTTTGCTGACGATTCGCTGCCACTAATTTATAGGTTTCACGCTGCATTCCCGACATCAGCCCGTTCAGCACATTAAACTGCTCCCTGGTTTGAAACCCGCTTTCCCGCGAAAGACTTTGCAGGTTTTCCCTGAGACCGGCCCGGGCATTTTGAAGCATACCGCGGGCTGCTGCACGGAATAAGCGGGTGGTGTTATCAAGATTTGACTGATCGTTTTGCAGTATTCGGTTAGCCGTAGACGTTATAACCGCTGCGCTGCGCTGAAGTTCCTGTGCTACGTCGTGAAATTTCTGGATCAGAAATCCTGCGATCTTCGTAGGCGTTATGGCATTCTGAAAGGCAACCATTTCCACCACGGTTTCATTTGTGGCATGTCCAATACCGGTTAGTACAGGTATAGGGTAAAGCGCAATTTCCCGGGCCAGAGTATAATGGTTGTAACAGGAAAGACCTACATCGCCCCCACCTCCGCGGATGATGGCCACGGCATCAAAATGATGAGCAACTTTCTGAATTTGTTTTAGCTGATATACAATAGACTGAACAGCCTTATCGCCCTGTAACAGTGATGGAAAAAGCATGTGGAAAAAGCGGTAGCCCCATTCATTGGTCTGAAGCACTTTGGTAAAATCGGCATATCCCTTACTGGTGTCGGCCGATATAATTGCAATACGCTGCGGGATCAGCGGTAAGGATCGGGTTTTATTCAGTGTGAATATTTCTTCCCGGCGCAGGCGCTGAATGGTTTCCTCCTTCTCCTGCTCAAGATCACCTAATGTATAGGAAGGATCAATATCCAGTATACGTAAAGAGAGACCATACACCGGATCAAATCCAATCGTGGCGGAAAATAATATCTTAATCCCATCCTTCAAAGGCTCCTTAAGTACACGCAGGAACTTGCGGTCGATCAGTTGATAGTCATCCTTCCATAAGTTTGCTTTCAATTGGGCAACGATCTTACCGTTCTTCCGTTCCACCAGTTCCGGATAGCAATGACCCGACTGACCATAATAATTGAGCTTATTCATTTCCGCTTTAATCCAGTATACGGTGGTATACCGCTCCGCAAGTGTTTTACGGATGCTGGAGGCTACCTCAAGCAGTGAAAATATTTTCCGGTCATGAAAGGTTTCCGGCATGCAGATCAGGTTATATGCGTGCCTGTAAATTACAAACTTATCGGGGAATGAATGTGGGCAAACCGAATATCTAGCGGTGATGGGCCTCTATGCTGTCGCAACTGATCTTTTGGTACACCATTTCTTCGGTAAACCGGATATCTGCCGGATTGGAATAAAATGACGTATCGCCACGGGTGGCAACCGTACCCAGCCCACGAATCAGAGATTCCTGCTGCAGTTTGAAGTAAACTTCCATGAAACTTCGCATGCCTTCCGACTGAAAGTCGTACCATACTTTTATGATATCCCCTTCAATGGTGCCCTGGATGGTACCTTTACTGCCGTCTTTCTGATAGTTATCAAATACCATAGAACCGGTGATCGCGTTTCCCTGCTGCTGAAGGGTTACCACCATGGTATCGCGCTTTACAACCAGTCGGTAGCAGCCGCTTGCAGCTGCAACCTGAGTAGTATCCGGATGATCTGTAATTGATGTATCTGTCGGTTCGGTGCTATTATCAGCACATCCAATGCAAAAGCATATCAGGAGAAGCGCAAGGCAATTTTTCATAGCCTTAGTGATGCTATTTTTATGCCAATACAACGAAAAGGCAGCTGCAGACTCTAAAGATCCTTCAACATCCATACATTACAGGCATAATGGCCTGAATTGCCCAACGGATGGTCTATGCGTTTAAACCCCTCGCGTTCATACATATGAATGGCTGTATGCAACTCGGGAAAACTTTCAAGGTACATGGATTTGTAACCCATGTTTCGTGCTGAAGCAATAGACTGGTTCATCAGCAACTTTCCGATACCTTTCCCCCGGGCTGCTGCGCTGACATAAAACTTAACCAGTTCTACACACCCTTCGGGTAAACCGGAGGTTGGAAAAATTCCACATCCGCCCAGTAAAGTACCATCTTCCTCCGCAACCCAATAGACAGAACCCGGAGTTTGAAATAATTCGAACAGATGATCTGTAGTGGGATCGGTATATACTGTTCCCGGCATATCGATGCGGAATTCGCGGAAAACCTGGCGTATAAGGGATGCTAATGGCTGGTTATCAGTAAAAACAACAGGACGAAGCTGTACAGGCATAACCGATAATTGAACTAGGATTTGATTCGAACATAAACGTGGCGGATATTTCGTTTTCCCGTTTCCCGTTCATCGATTTCAAATGTACCCAGGCTTTTAATGAGCGGTAATAATTTGGAGTAACCATAATTCCGGGAATCGAAATCAGGATATTTTTTTAATATGAGATTACCGAGTTCGCCAAGAAAGGCCCAGCCGTTTTCATCAGCCAGGTCGGTTATGCTGTCATTCAGCAATTTATTCAGTTGATGATCGATGTTTTTAATCGGGGGTCCCGCCTTAACGGGTTTCTCCGACGGCGTTTTGAGTTCGGGCTTTTTCCTGGATCGTGGTGCCTGTGGCTCTTCCTCATCTTTACTTAGAATTTCAATGTAGATGAATTTATCACAGGCTGTAATAAAGGGCGCCAGGGTTTTCTTCTCTCCGATACCAATCACTTTCATGCCCGCTTCACGCAGGCGCGTGGCCAGCCGGGTAAAATCGCTGTCGCTCGATACAATGCAAAATCCATCAACCTTTCCGGTATACAATATATCCATGGCATCGATGATCATCGCGCTGTCGCTGGAATTCTTTCCTTTGGAATAACTGTATTGCTGAATAGGCGTAATCGCATTTTCGAGCAATACCTTTTTCCAGCCCGATACCGTTGGTCTGGTCCAGTCGGCATAGATGCGTTTAAACGTTGGCGTGCCATATTTCGCGATCTCCTCGAACATACCTTTAACATGTGAATAAGGTACATTGTCGGCGTCGATCAGTACCGCTAGGCGCAGGTCAGAAAATGTTTCCATATAACTATTTACTGAACAAAGATAGCTGATTGTCCGCTGACCTGAATTTTACCTGCAGAGACATATGGGAGTGGTAGTCTCCTGAATCGGATGGAAGTTCCGCTGTGCTGAATTTATCAGGAAACAGCCTTAACGATCGGATAGGTAACGCCTTCCAAAGCAAGATCGGTTGAAGGAAAGATTTCCCGGGCTTCGCTCTCGAACTTTTCCAGGTTATCATATTTGGAACTGAAATGTCCGATCAGCAGCCGGCCTGCACCCGCCAGTAACGCTGTACGGGCGGCTTCGATGGTAGTGGAATGATATCGCGCCGCAGCACGCTCTTCAAGCCCGGCTAGGTAGGTAGTTTCATGATAGATCATATCACAGTGTGCTATATGCGGAATCAGTTCGGTGTTAAAGCGGGTATCAGCACAATAGGCATAGGACCGGGGCGCAGGTGCCGCATCTGTAACCAGTTCATTGGGAACAGTAATTCCCGACAGGCTGTCGGAGTAGTCATCGCCCACCTTAAGCTGATCAAAAAAACTTGCCGGCACCTGATGGGCAACGGCTTTTTCCGGATTAACCTTACGGGGGAACCGAACTTCTTCAAAACGGAATCCCCAGCACGGGATCCTGTGGCTGGTTGGAAAACAAGATACTGCAAAACGGTTGGTGCGTACAAGTTCACCAGCCTTATCCAGCGGATGAAAGTGAATGGTATAGGGAAGTTCTGTTCCGGCAGCCCTGAGCTGAAGGTTAATGATCTCTATCAGCATGGGCGGACCAAACAGGTGCAGGTCATGCTCCCGATTGAGTAAACCCATACTGTTCAATAAGCCGGAAAGTCCGAAGTAATGATCGCCATGAAGATGTGAAATAAAGATGTAATTGATACGACCCCAGCGAATTTTGTAGCGGGCAAGCTGCATTTGTGTACCTTCTCCGCAGTCGACCAGAAACACCTGGTCGCTGAGCGTAACCACCTGGGAGGTTGGATGCCGGTCGAATGCCGGAAGGGCAGAATTATTTCCCAGGATAGTAACTCCGAACATGGATGATCTTTTGTTATTTCAGGATATTAGAGACTTAAAGCTAATAAATAGCTGCACAATAGCCGCAAAAATGGTGGAGGGATTTTAAAAAATCCGGATTGAGAATGAACGCTACATCTTTTCAATATTGAAGATAATGCTATTGAGCACTTCTGCCCTGCCTGAGTAAACACCGTTTCTATAGGATAGGATAGAATTGCGCTGAGGACAAATCCCGGTTTGCTCAACGCTTCTGCCACGATATTTTCTTCATTATGCAATTGAGATTACACGATTAATAGTAGGAATTTTTTTTCAAAAAGACTGATCAGGGGTTGAATTATACAGTTACGAGTAAATTGGATTGGCTGTTAGAAAGTATGCAGCAGAGCAGCGAAATAATTGAAAATTATTCGCAGTCAAATGAATTAATTTCGGCCTTCAAAGAAATTATATGCAGCGTTATACCCTGGTTATACATGGCGGAGCAGGTACGATCACTCCTGAAGACATGACACCGGAACTGGAGATGGCTTATACAGAAGCCCTGAACGAAGCGCTGGACGCGGGATATGCGGTACTGGAACAGGGTGGATCGGCCGTTAATGCGGTTAAGGCGGCAATTGTATTACTGGAAGATAATGTGTTGTTCAATGCCGGCAGAGGATCTGTATTTACGAAGAAAGGTGTACAGGAAATGGATGCCGCTATCATGGACGGCCGCCAATTGATGGCCGGAGCGGTTGCCGGTGTACGCAGTGTCCGCAACCCGATTGAACTCGCCACCGAAGTGATGTTACACAGCAATCATGTTTTCCTTAGCGGTAAAGGCGCTAATGATTTTGCCATCAAGCAGGGTGTTAAACTGGAGCCCGATGAATACTTTTTCTCGCAATTCCGTTATGATCAGTGGAAGGCCATCCGGGATTCAGATAATTATTCACTCGATCACACCCACCAGCAGGTGGAGGAATTGATGAAAGATAAAAAGTTTGGAACCGTTGGGGCTGTTGCCTGCGACAACCAGGGTAATATTGCTGCCGCAACCAGTACAGGCGGTATGACCAATAAAAAATACGGTCGTATTGGCGACAGTCCACTGATCGGAGCCGGAACCTATGCGAACAACCATACCTGCGGTATTTCGTGTACGGGTCATGGTGAGGTTTTTATCAGGGCCGTTGCTGCTTATGATGTCAGTTGCCTCATGGAATACCGGGGATTATCGCTTCAGGAAGCCTGCGAGGAAGTGGTGTTACGAAAACTGGTTCATCTGGAGGGAGAAGGTGGCCTGATTGCCGTTGACGCATCGGGTACGCCGGCCATGGTGTTCAACAGCGCGGGTATGTATCGCGGCATGCGCAGCAGTGATGATTCCCGGATTGTTGCACTATACAAAAATCCGGTATAACGCTTAAGATTACACGAAAAATAACGTTGAAGTTTCTGCTTAATATAATCTCTGAAGAATATTCAGTTTGCTAAAACTCTTCAGGTCAGCATCTGCCTGCATTCATCGAGCAGGCGTTGCCGGGAAATGGCAACCGTTCCTACTTCTTCACACACAATTCCGCCGGCAATATTGGCCACTTCAGCCATCAGGTGCACATCGCCCGTACTGGCATACACCAGCGCCGCCACGGCAATCACCGTATCACCCGCGCCGGATACATCCGCAATATTGCGGATATGTGAAGGAATGATGTTGCTGTTGTGCTGCTGCTGATAAAACACGCCGCGCTCCGACAGCGTGATCAGGGAAATAGTATGAGCAAGTTTTTGCTGAAGCGCTTCATGAATTGAATTCAATTCTTCAAGGCCAAAGTCATCAAAAATCAGGTTCAGCCCATCTTTAACCTCTTTCAAATTGGGTTTGAAGATCGTTACCCCCCGGTAAGCAAAGAAATTTTTCCGTTTGGGATCTACGGCGGTCATCACGCCGGCCTGTGTACAGTATGCCGTAACCTCCGCGATGACATTTTCGGTAAGTACACCCTTATTATAGTCTTCGAAAATAATAATATCGGGCTTTTCCTGCTGAATATAGGTTTTTACCGCTTTGAGAAACCGCACTTCATCGGTTGCACTCAGTTCGCGGGTGAGTTCGGCATCGAGCCGCATCATCTGCTGATTCCGGCTGATAATGCGTGTTTTACTGGTGGTGATACGGTTATCGCTGGCCAGCAGATATTGCGTAGAAATAGCGTTGGTTTCCAGTAAGGTCCGGAGGGTATGGCCGTCATCATCGGTACCGATTACAGAAAGAATATCCACCTTAGCCAGCAGGCAGGAAAGATTCAGCGCTACATTCCCGGCGCCGCCGATGCGATACTCCTTTTTATCCAGTGAAACTACAGGAACCGGCGCTTCCGGTGAAATACGTTCTACATTTCCCCACCAATAGGTATCGAGCATAACATCGCCGATAACACCCACCTTAATGCCGGAAAAACGGTTGAACAATTCATCGAAATCGGGCATAGTATCAGCTATTGGAATTCGAATATTGATTAGAACGCTAAATGTACGGAATCATGCTGATGTACCGGCATCAGCATCGGAAAACCCGGACAAGCGGGTTATTTCTCCTTTTTGGTCGACTTGTACTCGCTGTTCAACCCGGCGATCACATCACGGGTTATATCAAAGGTGCTGTCTTTATAATACAGCATAAAACCGGGTTCGTAGGAAAGAATGAAGGCATAACCTTTTTCTTTGTTGTATTCAGAAAGGAACTTTTCAATACGGTTGCGTACATCGGTCATCAGTTCAATCTTATTCTTCTGTAATGACTGATCAAGAGATATCTGACGCTGCTCATATTTCTGCTGCATCTGCGCATACTCACGTTGTGCCGCCTCACCCTCGGCCTGGCTCATATTCGGGCCCCTGTCCTGCCATTCTTTGATCTTTTTCTGATAGGTATTCTGCATATTGGATAACTCTGAGGTCATGGCATTTTCTTTTGCCCTGATCTGGTTAGATACATCCTTGAAATACTCATAATGTGTTTGCAGGGAATCAATATCAAAATACGCGATCCGGAAGGCAGTGCTGTCCTGTACAACGGATGCCGAAGATCTGTTTGCGCTAACATTTCCGGGTGACTGATTAAAATGCAGATAGAATAAAACACCAACAAGAACGAGGGCGAGGATACTTAAAATTGTAGAGATATGCTTCATTAGAACCGTGAATTTACGCCTGCCGTACAGGCCTTTTGTAATCAATTCCGATACCGGATATACAGCCGGAACCAGGGTTTGCAAGATAGAATCTTATCGGAAAAAGAAATTGTTAAATGTATTTTCTCAAAACCGTGCTCATTAATAACAGCATCGGCACCATGGAAAAAAAAAAAGCAGGAAGCGCACTTCCTGCTTTTTATGAATGCTATAATGCTTATTCTTCGTCATCGAAACTCATGGCTTCGCGGGTAGTCTGCAACAACTCATATTCTTCCTTGCTACCTACGATCATGTTCTCGAAGTCGCGTAATCCTGTACCGGCCGGTATCGGATGTCCGGTGATCACATTTTCCTTCAATCCAAGCATGTCATCGCTCTTACCCTGGATTGCGGCAGAGGAAAGTACCTTGGTGGTTTCCTGGAAGGACGCTGCTGAAATCCAGCTTTGCGTACCCAGCGAAGCCTTGGTAATCCCCAGCAGAACCGGGTGTGAAGTGGCCGGATTGGCATCGCGGTATTCCACCGGCTTTTTGTCGGCCCGGCGAAGCAGGGAGTTTTCTTCCCGGATTTCGCGCAAACTAACAATCTGACCTGCTTTGAGTTTAGTGCTTTCTCCTGCTTCGGTGATCACCTTCTTATCGAAGATCCAGTCGTTTTCTTCATTGAACTCAAACCTGTCTTCCAGATCTTCTTCAAGGAATTTTGTATCTCCCGGATCAACAATTTCGATTTTCTTCATCATCTGGCGAACGATCACTTCAATATGCTTGTCATTGATCTTTACACCCTGCAGGCGATATACTTCCTGAATTTCATTCACCACATACTCCTGAACCGCAAATGGTCCTTTGATGGCGAGAATATCGCCGGGAGCTACCTGACCATCACTCAGCGGTGCACCCGCTTTGATGAAGTCGCCATCCTGAACCAGGATCTGACGGGTCAGGGGAACAAGATATTTCTTTACTACACCATCTTTCGCTTCTACCACAATTTCGCGGTTACCTCTTTTGATAACACCAAAGGACACGACTCCGTCAATTTCACAAACGATCGCGGGATTGCCCGGATTTCTGGCTTCGAAAAGCTCGGTAACCCTTGGAAGACCCCCGGTGATATCGCGTTGTCTGCGCAGTGTTCTTGGAATTTTCACCAGAACCTGGCCAGCTTTAACGGAAGCCCCTTCGTCGATAACAATATGCGAACCCACAGGAAGGTTATAGAGTTTTACATCTTTTCCTTCAACGAGCAAGGTTGGAATCTTGGTTTTATCCTTGGTTTCAATTACCACTTTCTCGCGGTGACCGGTTTGCTCATCGGCTTCTTCGC
>JAEYRC010000253.1 GCA_023409675.1 Bacteroidota bacterium | reverse complement strand
GGGAGAATACTTCCGTTGTGGATCAGTTTATGCGTCTTTCTGGCCATAGCTGCCGCCTCACAGGCATCATGGTCTTTCTATGATACGCAGGTAGCACCCTGGTTCAGGCTGCCGATGGATGCCGGCCTGCCGGTGCTGACCCTTTGCGGTGCCATCCTATCGCTCTACTATAACCGATATCTTAATGAAAAGGGCTTTAAACATTTCGTAGTAACGAGCCTGATCATTGCTGCCGTCATGTTCGCCTTTGGATTTATTACGCGCCCCGTGTGGGGCATTTCAAAGATACTTGCAACCCCATCATGGATAACGATATGCAGTGGAATCTCTATCCTTTTCTTTCTGCTGATGATCTGGCTTTGCGACCTGAAAAAAAAGACTTCCTATTTCAAAATTATACGTCCGGGCGGAACCAGCACCTTAACGGCCTATCTTCTGCCCTATATCCACTATGCGCTGCTCGGGGTATCCGGAATTACGCTTCCTGTAGTACTGCGAACAGGAGGTATAGGAATCATCAAATCATTGCTGTATGCCCTGTTGATCATTATGATAACGGGGTTGCTGGAAAAACTGCGGCTGCGCCTAAAATTATAGAAGGATTTATGTATCAGAACCATGATCCGGATTACGCTATATGGCAATAAAATACATGTCAAGATCTGACTTATTTTTAGCATCAATTTTACCCCTGTATTCATACAAAAAGCGATCACCGGCAAGCTGCATGGTGGCTTCGGAAATATTGATGCGTCCGGGTTGCGAACATTGTTCCATCCGGGCGGCAACATTCACCGTATCTCCCCAGATATCGTATTGAAACCGGTGCGAGCCCACCACTCCGGCTATGACAGTGCCTGTATGAATGCCTATGCGGAGTTCTAATTTCATTCCATCCGGCAAGGAGGTTTGTCCGGCAGCCATAAAATGCTGCATTTCGATTGCCGCGTTAATAGCTGCAGCAGCACCATCATGGGCACTGCTGTTCAGACCGCCGGCAGCCATATAGGCATCACCGATAGTTTTGATCTTATCCATTCCACACTTTTCCATGATGGTATCAAAGGCACGGAAATGATGATCGATCAGATTGATCAGTTCTTCCGGGCTCAGCTTTTCTGCAATCAGCGTAAACCCTTTGATATCGGCCATAAGTATCGATACATCATTGTACCGCCTTGCGGTTGACTTACCAGTGTTTTTAAGTTCTTCAATAGCTTCCCCGGGAAGAACATTGCGTAACAGGTTTTCAGAAATATCCATTCTTGATTCGATCTCTTCCGTACGGGCCCTGATCCTGGTTTCAATATTATCCATAAGGGTCGCGTTGTTCAGTGCCATAGCCATATGAGAAGCGATGAGTTCTGTGGCAGGCATACTTTGCTCATTGAAAACACTTTCGCTCTGGTAATTTTCAAGATAGAGTATGCCAAAAACCTTACCCTGGCTCATAACGGGTATACAACAAACTGAACGCGGCTTATGACTGGAGAAATAGATCATAGCCCCAAGGTCGGGCGACCGGGCGGGATGGGTATACCGAACCGGCGCTTTGATGCGCATGACATAGCGGATCAGATTCAGGGGAATCTGAGTACCATCGGGATAATCATTAAAATGATGCACCAGATTGTTTTCATAGATGCCCTTGAGTAAAAGCTCTTCCCGAATATTTAGTAGCAGAAAAGCTTTACCCGCACCAGAATTTTGCACGATAATTTTGAGGTAATGCTCAACCAATTCATCAAACCCTGCTTCTTTGCCAATAAGTTGAGCGCTGTTTAGCAATGATCCAAGATCAAGGGTAGGCAATGTATTAGTAAGTATAGCCTGGTTTTGGCTTAGGGTACCGGAAACGGGCATACGATCAATACTGAATTCCTCCTGTAGTTTTTCAGCCAATGCCGATGCTCCCCATTGCTGATAGGCCTCGCAGGCATTTTTGATATAGGTTTCAGCCATCATGGTATTCCCCTCCCGGTTACTTTGTCGTCCGGCAAGTTCACAGGCCAGGCCTTTATACTGCACAAACTGGTATTCCTGTGCTTTGGATATCCCCTTCTCCATGAACTGGATAGCCTGATTGGATCGACCCCTGATTCTTTTGTATTCCGCAAATGCAATCAGGTACTGAGGTTCAAAATTTTCGGGACAAAGACTTTTCCAGCGTGATAAATTTTTCAGGTGAGTATGTATTCTTTTCAATCCCCAATTTCGGGTGACCAGCTTTTCCTCAATAGCTTTGACACAGATCAGCACCCCGTAAAAATTGAATTCAGCGTATTCATACCGTTGCTGAACAAAGTCAATATAATCGAGCCCTTCCTCATAATGTTTAAGAGCACGTGCATATTCTCCAAAATGATAATAGGTAATACAACAGGCAATATACATACAGGCTACCACCGAATAGGACGATAATTTTTTCAGATCATCGATCCGAACCGCTGCATTGAATATTTTGCCGGGCACACGGTTATTATCATTCAGTCCGCGCAAGGCCCGGATAGCATAATAATAACTTTCCAAGAAATGTTTTGTTTCAAGATCCTGTCGCTGGTTGACCTGTTTCAGGTATTCTTCATAAGACTCCTGCAAGGTTTCCAATGCAAAACCCAGGGCGAATTTTTTCTGATGATATATAAAGATCGCATAACCGGCAAAGAGCGGATCACCATTGGCAAAAGCGCCATTTTCAATTTCCAGAATGCGGTCCAGCTCAGGTTTTATAGGCCTGGTCCAGTGGTGTACGAAATTATAATAAGACAATTGGATCTTCCATTTCAGCGAGGTATAATGCAGCCTGTTGTTCAGTTTGATGGCCAATTGAGCAAACTGGTATCCTTTTTCATATTTTCCAAATAACTGGGAGATGATCATACCAAAACCCAGATATCCAAATGAAGCAACACCGTTATTGCCATACTTATGTGTAAGCATAAGCATTTGCAGGGTGTTCCAGGCAAACAGATTTTGATCATACTGATAAATCGGAGCAGCAACCTCCAGTAAAAATTCAAGAAAACGTTCCTGTTCCTTATCTTCTATCAACTTTTGGTCGATCAATGATTCCAGGTCTTTACTGCCAAATATCAACCGCGCTTTAATCAGATTATACAACAGCCGCGCCATGATATTCATTTTTCCGGACGGCAGTTTTCGACCGAACAGCGCATAACCCTGACGGGCAACATCAATACTGAGTTTTTTCTTTTCCTGGATAGTATATAAATGTGATTTGTTAAAGAGCACATTCAGTTTATCCAGTTTTGTTATACTTTGTCCGAGCAGGAAATCGAGATCCTGCTCAGCCTCACTGTATTTACCGGTAAGAAACTTGCAGATCGCAGCTTCAAGGTAAAACTGGTACATGGAGGAATAATTATTCCTGAAGTCGCCATATTGTTTTCCCGACTCGAAATAGAGAATTGCCGCTTCAAATGCTGATGCATTTTTAGCTCTTAATCCGGCCTGTAAATTTGCTTCCCTGCATTGCCCATAATCCGCTGTCTGCAGGTGGGAAGCGCCCATATTAAAATTTGATGCCAGGTAAAAGATGTCCTCCTGCAGTTCGCCGGGAGAAAAATTAGTCAGTTTATACTTTGCCGCTGTCAGGTTTGCCCTGGAGATTTCTTCGCTGGTCAGTAAGGCCATAGCCGCCTGCCGAACGGCATCATGTATGAATTTAAAGCGGGCATTGAGATTTGGCTTTACAGCTTTCTGTAAAAGGATCTGATTAAGGTTTTCATCCAGTGCGAGAATGAACCCTTCGTTTACGGCACCCGACAGCATTTCGGCAACCGGCTCAGCGCCAGATTTTCGTATATGCATCAACGTTTTAAAATCAAAAATATCTCCGAGACAGGCTGCTGTTTTCAGCACTTCAAGCATGGGATGATCAAGCCGCTGTAATCGTTCCGCGAGGATGCCCGCGATTGTCCCCCCGGGAACCGTTGCCAGTAAAGCCTGTTCATCCCATTCCCAGCAACCGGAGCTGTTCCTGCATATTTTTTTGGTTTCATAGAATGATGCTATAAGCTGGATGATAAAATAGGTATTACCCTGTGTTTTCATAAAGAGCAGGGAAGTGAGTTCTTCTTCCCGCACAATCTTTCCCGGCAGCAGTGACCGGATAAGATCGGGCATATCTATCAGGGTTAGCGGTGGCACTTCAATATCCTTACAAAATATCCACTGTTCCTGCTTTTGCATGGATACCGCCAGCGGGTGGGTTTTATCGACTTCTTCTGTACGGTACGCCCCGATAAACAGGAAATTCCGGATCGTACTGGTGATATTGATGAGTTCTATCAATTTTATGGAGGCTATATCCGCCCACTGCAGATCATCAATGAAAACCGCCAGTCGCTGATCGTCGGTGGTAAATGCCTCCATCAGGTGAATGCAGGTCTGATTATACCTGTTCTGTGCTTCCTGTGGAGGAAGTTCCTGTACAGCCGGCTGAGGCCCTATAATCAGGCTGAGTTCCGGTATATCCGTTATGAGTAATTGTCCGTTTCCCTGTAAAAAATGCAGCAGGCGGATTTTCCAGAAATTCAGCACCGATTCTTCTTCCGATAGCAGTTGACGGATGAGTTCCTTGATCGCCACAATCAATGCCGAAAAGGGAATATCGCGCTGAAGCAAATCGAATTTTGAGGAGATGTAGCG
>JAEYRC010000145.1 GCA_023409675.1 Bacteroidota bacterium | reverse complement strand
GCTTCCTAAAAACAGCGCGGTGCTCGATGGCAGCGGGTCGGTAGACAGTGACGGAACGATCGTTAGCTATCAGTGGACGAAAGTTTCCGGACCTGAATTCTATACAATAGAAAAATCCGGCGCTGTTCAATCAAATGTAAACGGACTGGTTGCGGGAACCTATACTTTCCGGCTAACCATTACCGATGATAAAGGTGCCCGGTCAACAGATGATATTCAGCTAACGGTATTACCTGCAACGAATCTGCGGCCGGTGGCCAATGCCGGTTCAGACAGCACGATTTATTTCCCTGTCCGGTCGGTGGTAATATCGGGTCAGGCATCCTATGATCCCGATGGTCAGATCAAAAGCTATGCATGGGGGCAGCATTCCGGACCTACTACGGCGTTGATAGAAAATGCCACCAATCCGGTAACCCTGGTTTCTAACCTGGTACCGGGAGAATACCAGTTCACCTTAACGGTAACTGATACACGCAATGCACGACATACAGATACCGTAAAAATTATTGTTAACACCAACTTGCGGTATGAGGAATCGCTTTCATTAGGTCCGAATCCGGCTCAGCATCAGGTAACCTTAACGTTGAGTGGAGAGGAGACCGGAACAGTAGCCGTCAGAATACTTAACCTGAACGGGGTTCACGAACGTTCGTTCACATTTAACAAGCAAGAACCGGTAATCACTAAAACAATAGATATCTCTTTCTTAAGTAAAGGTGTATATATAATTGAAGTGATGCAGGCACAACAGAAACGAAAGGTATTTAAACTGATTAAATTATAGTCACCCTGGAGAAATGTTCATTTTACAGCCACTCCCGCAAAAAACCGCATCACCGGATAATTATGGAGATTGCTTCATATCCACGTTTGCGGCGCGTTTGAGGGAGTGGCTGATTATGTTCATAATAAATCGCTGACTTAAAACCCGGGCTCTTAACTCTATACGCTTAAGCGCACCATGCGGAAATCCAAAACAGTGTGTACAATGATCACACTCCTGCCTGATATTCCTTAACGCATAATCGTTTTAGTAAATTAATGTTGGAGGGCTGAGACTGGAACCAACACTATTATATTATATATACAAGGGAACTGCTTATTAAGTGAAATTCTATTCAACATTACTCCGGGAATTACACTTTTGCCTTTTTTAACCCTTCTCCTTTGCATTTATTTTCCCCATTTGCAAATTATTAACAGGAATCAATCCCACCGCCACATATTGGTATAGTAATTGCGTTTTTTTGCCATCTTCCAAATTCTATGTGAAAACTGTGTAGGTTATAACCCAGAATGTTCACAATTGCATTATTCCGGGAGAATTTTTACCTCAGACACCCCTGGATTTATCCGATAATCCGGTGTCTGGTTCCGAAAAAAGCAAAAAATTTATTGTTGAAATTCCCAAAGTTCCTCTGATTATGAGAAAATGTTTATTTGCCCTCCTGTTACTCTTTACCTGTTCGGGTGCTATTGCTCAGTTTACAGCAAAAAAACGTACTGCTTCTAACGGCGTTAATATTGATTTCTATCAATTTACGCCTGAAGATTATTCAAAAAATGGACAGAAGCATCCGGTTATCATATTTCTGCACGGCATCAGTGAACGCGGCGGATCTGTAAAAGATCTTCCCAAAGTGTTAAAAGCCGGTCTACCGAAGTTTATCAAAAATGGTAAAACCAATATGCGGTTCAAATACAAAGGGAAATGGGAATCATTTGTCGTATTGATACCGCAGTTAAGCAACCGCTATGGCAGCTGGCAACAGTTCTATACTGCTGAAATGATTGAGTATGCTACCCAAAATCTGAATATCGATGAAGACCGTATTTTTCTTACCGGATTAAGTCTTGGTGGCGGCGGGGTGTGGTCTTATGCCTCCGGATCCCTTGATCAGGCTAAAAAACTGGCGGGTATCGCTCCCATCTGCGGCACCTGTGCTATCAGCAATGCAGGTAATATAGCCAAGGCCGGTTTACCGGTTTGGGCTTTCCATGCAAAAGATGATAACCGGGTGAGTGTAAGCTGCAGCCAGAACGCGGTTAAAAACATTCTGGCCAACGCGCCCGGAGTAGAGCCAATATTAACCCTGTGGAATAACGGTAAACACAATGTATGGGACCGCGTTTATGATCCTAATTCAACCTGGATTAAACCCAGCATTTATGAATGGTTTCTGAGCCAGTCGAAAGGAACTACCCCACAAAAACCCCAGCAGGTTAACAAAAAACCCGTTGCAGCTGCCGGCAAAGATGTGGAAATCCGTTTGCCCACTAATTCCGTTACACTTAATGGTTCAGGGTCTTCTGATGCGGATGGAAGAATTACTTCTTATACATGGAGCAAAGTCAGCGGCCCAAATACTTTTAAGCTGAAAGATGCTAATAAAGCCAGTGCAAAAGTTGAAGGACTGAAAGCAGGAACATATGTATTCCGTTTAGCCGTTAAGGACAACGATAATGCCACCGATCATGACGATATTACGATAAAAGTGTTGCCCAAATCAAATCAGAAACCCGTGGCCAATGCCGGAGCCAATCAAACCATTACTCTTCCAAAATCTACGGTTCAGTTAGATGGCAGCCAGTCGAAAGACCCCGATGGGAAAATTGTAAGCTACAAGTGGAAAAAAATGAGTGGCA
>JAEYRC010000062.1 GCA_023409675.1 Bacteroidota bacterium | reverse complement strand
GGTCTATGGTTTGAATGGCCACCGGGTCCTGCAATTCATAAGCATCCAGGATTTCATGAGCCGTGAGGGTTTGCGAAGATGTTTTTCGTAACGGCCCTGTATAAGCGCTGTTTTGTTGCAGGATAGACAGGGCCAGTTGGGGAATTCCTTTTCCGGAAGCCTGGCTTTCGAAAGAACCATTTCCTGCAGCGGGTTGAACACCCTGGGCATCGACCACCATCCAGCCTAACGCGCCAGCGATTCCCTGCTCACCGGTAAGCAATTCGCCATTAACCAGAATGCCTGCTCCAATACCAGTGCCAACGGCTATGAAGATAGCGTTGCGCGCATTGCGCGCGTGTCCCTGCCAGCATTCGCCCGTAATGTAACAGGTTCGATCATTGTCAATAACCACAGGAATATCTCCCGCAACCTGCTGCAGTTCCTGCAGTAAAGGGTACTTCTCCCAGCCCGGAATATTGGGCGCCCACACGCTGCCGTCAGACGCGTCATAAATGCCTGGCACCGCCATCCCAATCGCATCCACTGCAAAGCGGCCGAGTGCATCCCGAACGATGTCTGTGATCAGCATGCCCACTGCGGGTCCTTCCTTACCGGAGAGCGGATGCGACGCGGAATATAATTTCGCTCCGTCCGCGGAAAATACCGCGACAGCCAGTTTAGTACCGCCAAGATCCAGCGCTAGTGCAGTCATTTTATTGTTGAGACTAAATGGTGAATACCGGTATACACATTTATTTTTTCTTCTTTTTGGATCTTGCTTCTGCTTCCTTAGCCGCCAGCAGGTAGATCAGTGAAGCCGTACCATCCATGGTCGGCTCGTTGGTGGAATAGTCGCCATAATCGTCATGGTAAACCACCAGATCACTCTGAAATGCCGCATATTCGTCGGGGTTAGCCAGCATGATACCGATCAGGTTTTTATAAATATTCCCATAAACCGGTCCGTCAACCAGTCCGCCATCAATAGGGTCCTTATTGATGTGGGTGAAAGCGGCATGAGGATCTTCGGGGAAGTCTCCATGTTCCGGAAGGCCATATACCATCGATGTGCCCCAAGGATTTGTTCCGAAAAGCCAGTCGAAGTTGGCCTGTTCCAGTTCAGCATACTGATCATCTCCGCTCAGTTGACGGTACCAGTAGCATTGCATCGCAAAGGTGGTGGTTAAGTTATTACTGCACCAGATGAAGGGAACGCCCCGCAGAAAAGCATTCGATCCGCCTTTGTTCAATACGGCTTCGATACCCCGGCGATAATAGCCGATAAGACTGTCGCGCTGCGCTCCTTCGGTTATAGATGCCAGTTCGTAATGACCTGAATTTACAAATGGATACCATTGATAATGGTGTGCGGTATCGCCACCCATCCAGGGCGAAACCGGTTCCTGTGCGGCATAATGCATAGCCTGTTGTATATAACCCGAGATGCTGTCTTCAATAATTCCTTTAATTGCCGGCTTTTTTTGCGGTGCCCACTTTCCTGTAGCGATCATCTTATATAAGGTGGCCCGGGAAGCAAGTGACAGTTCCATATCATCCACCCAGTTTTCCTCAGCATAGATATAGGGTGATTTAACCGAGGCGGTCTGAGTTACACCAGGTTTGCGAAAAGAAAACAGATGTGCGGAATAGGAGCGGTCAAAGAGAATTTCGCTGTAGGCCGGATCGGATTTTTGGTAAAGCTGTGCACCGAGTGCGAAGGAGCTGGCAAATTTCGCGGCAGCCGAAGAGGTTCCGGTAGTATTGTTCATAAATTTTCCGCGTTGCTGCGGTTCTCCGGTAACAAAATATAATGGTCGCTGATAACCGCGTCCATACTGGCTGTCGAGTTTTGGAATGCGCATGGAGATATGATCGCGATCATCAGCAAGCTGGTTAAACATCCAGTCTTCCCGCGGATGCATTTTTAAGAGCCAGTCGAGGCCCCAGCGGGCTTCATCCAGAATATCCGGTGCGCCATTGCGACCTTCAAGACCGTTAGCCTGTTTGGTATCACCAAAAACTCCGGGGAAATCGCGGTACGCCATCAGCATCTGGTAGGCTGCATTGGCAGACGTGGTTACATATTGCAGGTAATCTGCTGCATCATGCCAGCCTCCCGTAGCATCAACATAGGTGCTGTCGGGCATGGGGCCATACAGCGTATACCCATCGTGGGTATGGCAACTGTCGTTGAGGTATGGATTGAAGCCGCAGCGCTGCTGCCGCATATACCGAAGGGCAAAGTCGGCCGTACCGGTGTAAACATTTTTACCGATGGTGAATACGGGAGATTGTACAGAACCTGCCTGCAGGTAATAGGTGCCCTGCCGGGTAAAAGCGCTGAAGTTCAGGCGGTGCGACTGACTGAAGGGGCCATAAGCGCCATATGCTTTACCGGCTTCTCCGCGGAATACCACCTTTTTAGTTTTAGCGTTCACCAGCTGAAATTCGGTTATAGGTGCGGGTGATTTCGACGCCCAGACGGCTACTTTTATTCCGTTCGGCGAATAGCCCAACTGGTTGATCCGTATCCAGGCCGAAGCGGGTTCTGGCGTGTCGCGGGCTGCGAGGGTTAATGAAGTTAGCAGCAACACAAGAGGCAGCAATCTTTTCATACAGGTAATTTAGGTTTGCTTTATTTTGCTGTATTTGATTCGTAAGTTAAAAAAATTGCAAGATCAGGCAAATTATATTTTGTATTTTCCGTAGGTTTAAACTTAAATCGTTTTTATATGCTTCAGCAGGAGCGGCAGAACATTATTCTAAATCAACTTTATATTCATCATAAGGTTGTTACCACCGACCTCTGTAAACTGCTGAAAGTGTCGCTGGATACCGTGCGCCGCGACCTGACCGAACTGGAACGGGGCGGAAAAGTGGTGAAAGTGCATGGTGGCGCCATCTCCACATCTTACCAAACCCCCTTTCAGCAACCAAACGTATATAAAAAAGAAGAGAAAAAGATCATAGGCCGCAAGGCGTTGTCGATCCTTAAAGAAGGAATGATCATCCTGGGGGGCGGTGGAACCATCATGCTCGAACTGGCGCGCCTGATGCCGAAAAACTTCAGGGCGACATTTTTTACCGTGAGTCCGCTGGTAGCGCTCGAGCTCACGCAGCGTTCATCCATTAACGTGATATTGCTCGGTGGCAGCCTTCGGCGTGATTCGTATATTTGCACCGGTGCCGCAGTGATCACTCAGCTTGCCGACATCCGTGCGGATATTTGCCTGCTGGGAACAAACGGCCTTACGGCCAAAGCGGTATCGGAACGGGACTGGGAAGTGGCCCAGGTTAAAAAAGCTATGCTGAAATCCTCCGCACGAACCGCACTGTTGAGTTTGTCGGAAATCTTCGGTATAGAACAAAAGATGCAGGTGTGCAAATTTTCAGAAATTGATTATCTTATCACCGAATCTTCACCCGAAGATTTGCGGATAGACCTGCCACCACATCTAAAACGAATGTAAATTTCTATGGCAACAGACACCAAACGGGAAGCAATAATCGAAGCAGCCTTCAGGCGGTTCGCCCATTTCGGTGTGCCCAAAACAACCATGAATGAAATCAGTGACGACCTCGGTATTTCCAAAGCGTCGCTGTATTATTATTTCCCCGACAAGCTGAATCTCTTTGCTGCGGTACTGCAGAAAATTATTGAAGAGGCATCTTCCGAAAAACCCATTGATGCCGACGACCCTTTCGAGGCAATGGACATTTACCTCGATCGCCGAACTGAATTCATCCTTAAATACCACAACATCCTCGAATACCTTAAAGTAACCTCTTCCGGCATTCCTGCTGAACTCAAAACCCTTTTTGAATCAGCCCGCAGTATGGAGTATGCCAGCATCGAAGCAATCATTGCAATGGGCAGTAAGGCAGGCAAATTTGTCGACGGCACCGGACCGAGCGATGCCAGGCTGCTTTTTGACGCATTACAGGGCCTGCGCCAAATCATCCTGCACGACAGCCCCGGATTCTTCCCCGATAAGAAAAAATTTCAGGCTATTCTTAAACAGGAAAAACGACTCGCCCGAATATTTTTGAAAGGATTAACAGTTCAATAGGCAAA
>JAEYRC010000009.1 GCA_023409675.1 Bacteroidota bacterium | reverse complement strand
ATCCTGATGGCTGAAGATGCCGGAGGAAAACTGGTGTTCATTCAATCCGAAGATGATGTTCAACCAGGATCATCGCTAAGCTGACCCCATCAGAACACTTCAATATAAAAAGCGGGATGATATTTTTAATTCAGTCGCGGGATTAACTATATTTCAGGTATGGTTACCGGTTCACTTCTATTGATTATTATCGCCATTGCCCTGATCCTGATTGTTGTTGGTTGTTCCGTATTGAAATGGCATCCCTTCCTGGTTTTGCTGTTATGCAGTTTGTTTGTTGGATTAGCTACAGGCATGGACACCACGCAACTGGTGGGAGCGCTCACCAGTGGCGCCGGAGCCGTATTTGCGGCAATAGGGCTTATCATTGCGCTGGGCACGATACTGGGAGAAATACTTGAACGAACCCATGCAGCCAAAGCGCTGGCGATCTGGATGATCCGGATATCGGGTCGTAAAAAGATCCTAACGGGCATGAGTACCCTGGGGGGAGTTGCCGGCATTCCGGTATTCTGCGATTCCGGATTTATCATTTTATCCAATCTGGGAAAATCCTTATCGAAGCAGACCGGCGTATCCTTTGGCGCCATAAGTATCGCGCTGGCAACCGGTTTATATACCAGTCATGTGCTGATTCCTCCTACACCAGGGCCTATGGCCGCAGCAGGAAATATTGGCGCTGAGAGTGAATTGGGATGGATTATTCTGATCGGCTTATTGCTGGCCGTACCTGCCGTGCTGGTCGGCAATTTCATGGCTCGTAAACTCAGCCGGGTTCATACCGATACCGATATTCAGGAGCCGGAGCGTGAAAACACCCTTATAAAAATTCCTTCTTTGTGGAAATGCCTGGTGCCCCTGCTTCTGCCGGTGGTTTTGATTGCGATGGGTTCGGTATTACCACTCCTGTCTCTGTCACCCGATGCCACAGAAAAACTGAGCTTTATTTTCAACCCTACCATTGCCCTGCTTCTCGGAGTGATCGTGGCACTACTGGTTTTGCCGGTAGGAAAACAATGGAATAACTGGATCGGACATGCCTTAGCCCAGGCGGGACCGATCATATTGATCACCACTGCCGGTGGAGCATTCGGAGCTGTATTAAAAGCTACCCCACTGGCCGATTATTTTGAACAGTTGATGATCGGTGGCAGCTTTTCTGCCCTGGGATTTTTTCCTATTGTTTTTCTGCTCGCCGCCGGCCTGAAAACCGCGCAGGGGTCATCAACCGCTGCCATGGTCATCACTTCATCAATTATTGCACCGGTGTTACCGGCACTGGGCATGGATACGGCCTTACTGAAAGCCTTGCTGGTAATGGTCATTGGCGGGGGTGCCATGACCGTTAGTCATGCCAATGACAGTTTCTTCTGGGTCATTCAGCAATACAGCGGGCTGAGTGTGCGGCATATGTACCGCTACTTTACTGTAACTACTCTGTTTATGGGTCTTACAATATTGGCGGGATCGATGATCCTCGCAGTGCTCTTTATCTGATCAACACCACCACCATATCCATGACATTGGTATGTGTAGGACCGGTTTTAATATGTCCACCTGCTTGATCGAAAAATGTATAAGAATCATTATTGGCCAGATGATTTTCGATATCTATGGCCGACTCAACCGCTTTTCTGTAGATTTCCGCATCAGCAATTGCTCCCGCGGCATCTGTTGGACCGTCGCCACCATCGGTACCGGCAGATAAAATCAGGATCCGGTTTTGATCACGGATATCCATAGCCGAAAAATGCTGCAGGGCCGCCAGCGCCAGTTCCTGATTGCGACCACCTTTTCCGCTTCCCCGGATCGTTACCGTGGTTTCACCACCATATAATAAGCAAGCTGGTGTTGGTCCGGAATACGCTTTTGCAGCGGCCATTATCTGCGCCGCCTGTTCGCGCGCCTCGCCAACCATCCTGTCGGTAAAGATGTTTACGGAATAACCCATTTCGGCAGCTTTATCCGCTGCTGCCTGCAGTGCCTGATGATTTGTTGCGGTCAGGAGTTGTTCTTCTTCAAGTTCACCAGGTTTAGGCGTTTCCGCGATACGTCCCTCCTGCCCCGACTGTAATCTCTTAAGAACAGATTCCGGCATCTTATCTGTAAGATTGTAGCGCTGTAGTATATTCAGGGCATCGGTAAACGTTGAGGGATCTGCCACGGTAGGGCCACTGGCAATACTTTCCAGCGGATCGCCGATAATGTCACTGAGAATAAGGGCGATCATGCGGGCGGGATGGGCAAGCCGGCGCAACTGACCACCTTTTAATGTTGAAAGGTGTTTGCGAATGGTGTTGATCTCTTCGATGGCAGCACCTGAACCCAGCAATAACCCATTAAGGGCCTGCATATCTTCCAGAGGTATATCTGGCGGAAAATCGGCCATAAGCGCTGATGCTCCGCCGCTGATCAGCGCAATTACCAGGTCTTCTTCTCTCAGATCCTGCAGCAGTGCAGCGATTGCTATTGCCCCCTTCACGCCATTTTCATCAGGAACAGGATGGGCAGCTTCAATACAGGTGATCTGCTGAAGCGGTAAGCCGTGGCCTTCTTTGGTGATAATAACGCCATCGCTTATGCGATATCCCAAAACATTTTCCAGTTCCCGGGCCATAAATGCTGATGCCTTGCCGGCGCCAACCACTATGATCTTTCCTGTTGAACTTAAATTGATCCTGAATTCTCCCAGATGCAGCGTGTCATTTTCCATTCTGACAAAACGGGGTATGAAACGATCGGGTTTTACAGCATCAACCCCTGCATGAAAAATTGATAAGGCATGATCCCTGAGCATAGGACAAATATAGTGTTTCAGGAAGCCCGGAGTTCACCTAAAGGTTCAGGCATTAAAAAACCGCCCGGGAGTCGGACGGTTTTTTTTAATAGCTTATTTTATTAGCGCATCAGGTACATTTTACCATAACCATTATTGAAGAACCTGTCGCTGGTATCACCTTCGGCTTTATATTTTTCCATCCGTTGTCCGTTCATAGTTGCTACCATCCGGTACAGGTAAACACCGTTAGCGAGTTTCTGTCCAAACTGATCGGTGCCATCCCACTTGAATTCGGTGATGTTGCGACCGATATGGATGGGGCCAAGCTCTTCTTTGGTAATTTCCCGCACGATCTTACCGGTAACCGTCATGATCTGAATTTTTAGATTTTGCGGAACCTCATGACCTGTAACAGTGAATACAAATGCTGTAGAAGTACTGAACGGATTCGGATAGTTCAGCATATTGGAGATCATCGGTTTGGAGATTACCTTAAAGCCAACCCTGTAATCAATTTCTCCCGCTTTGTTACCGCTCAGATCGCGGCCTTTCACGATGAGTTCATAATCTTCCCCTTCCATTGATACGGTACTGAAATCGGGCCTGAAGTCGATCATCGCTGAATTATCTTCACCCGAACTGGCTGGTGTAAACCGCAGGGTATCATTATCGAAAGCATAGGTACGAACCGTACCATCAGGAAAACGTACTTCCAGATCAGCAAGCGTCGTATCATTCAATAACATGTATTTCGATTCATCCTGAATTTTGATCCGGATATGCGGTTTTGCTGAAACCAGGTCGCGGTTCAGGATATGAATTCCATCGAAGGTGACATCCAGTACCGGTTTAACGAAATCGGGGCGTACATAGAAATCACGATAGAAGAAATTATTGGAATGAAACTGTTCGGGCTGGTCCTCATTGGGATTAACTTCCACGAATGCGGTATTTGATCCGGCCAGTGTTCTGGTGTCGATCTGGTAATTAAGGGTTACTGAATCACCTTTAGGAAGATTTGCCGCGCGCGAAGGATTGAAGAACTGCTGTACATTTCGCTGGTCGGTAATCACCAGACGATACTTCAGGCTGTCGAAATCGGCATTACTGATATTGCGGAAAGCCACTTTGAAATTAATGGGTTCACCCACATCAACGGTATCTTTAAAGCTAAAGTTAAGCTTAGGATCCACAGCACCTTCGGGCATCTCGTCATATTTCACCTGCCAGTAGTTCAACTGGAACGGCGTATAGTTCACCTTATCAATCGTCTTCATTTCAAAGCGCATGAACGGATAGGTTTCCGCGGAGATCGTATTCAGCGCGGTGTCCTGCACCTGCTTGTTACTGCGGTAAACCAATACATCATCACCATCCTCATTAACACCGTACAAGGATATTTCGACTTTATTATTTGGATGCTCCTGGCGGAATTGACCATTCCAGTGTATCGACTTCCAGTTTCTTGCCGGACCGATCAGGGCCGAGGCTATCGTACCCGAATCCTTATGGCTGGTGAAGTTTACTGAACCATTGATCATATCAAGTGATGAGCGGCCCACACTCTGATGGATAACCGAATAATTCCCTTCAAAATCCTTTTTGAAAATGAACATGAAAGGAATGTTCCGGTAAAACGAATCGATCTCGGTCAACCCGATCTGCATCAGCTTATGATAAATAGAATTATTTGATCCGTAAAGCAGGGTGTCTTTCTGCCAGTCATTAATAAACCGTGGATTGGAGTTATAGGTCATCGACCCCCAGTTCATCAACGTTATGATTGATCCGTTCTTCACGCTGTCGAGAAAATCCATGGCGCGTTTACGGTAATCGGCATTATTGTAATAAAAGAAAAAGAACATGTCTCTCCTGATGCCGTTCAACGCACAGGTAGCCGGCAGGCTTCTATACGATCCTTCACTGCCCTGATCGTGGTTTACCTGGTATTTACCGGTTTTGAGATCATATATCACAAACTCCAGACTGTTGATATACGTACCGCATCCGCCATCGTAGAGGGGATCTCCTTTAAAGAACGCGGTATTCTGTCCGTATGGATACAGGCTGCTTTTCAGGATCAGGTTATTGACCACTGTATCAAATTCAAAGCGACCATCATCTTCCTGGATGATATCGGTATACGTATTTCTCGCGTGCTGGTAAAAGTGCGACTGATTCCAGCCGGGCGTACTTTCTTTCAGATAGATAAAGGAAGACCCGTTCCATACATAGTCTTTACCCTCGGGAACTTCAGGCGCCACCCGCCAGTAATAAACGGTACTATCGGTAAAATTCATTGTCGGATTGAATTCAATCACTCCCCCTGCTGTGGAAACTGTTCGGGTAACTTTAAGCGTTGAATTAAACAGTTCCGTAGTGTCGATTTCAAAAATATATTCTTTGGGCGCGCTGAATGGGTTAGCGCTGGAGGCATAGAAAGTCTGCACCGGATCGTTTACAATAGCGTAGGGGAAAGGATAGACAGGGCGTGCCTCTTCCTCAAAAATAAAGAAGTCAATCGATGCACTGTTATTGGCTCGGGTAATCTCATCGGCCTGCTGGTCGGGATCTATCGTAACAAAAAATTTGTTCTCTCCCTTATCCCGCGTTGCTACGATGGGTATCTCCAGCACCACTGAATCTTCAAACAACATTCCTTCTCTTTTTTGCCGGTAAACCGTTTCCATCGAGCCGTCAGGATACTGTCTTTTTATTTCAACCATTACCGAGTCGGAAACCGCTTTCCCAAGATTGATCAGCCGGGCACGAAATTCAAATACATTATCGGCAATGGAAACAATAGAAGGGTTGAGTTTCAAAAAAGGCTTCTCCACTACATAGTCTGGTTTTTCTTCCGTATGCAGTTTAATGGCAGGATCGCCATGGATAGTGATCTCCTCGGCATGAGCGCGGGAGTAGAAATCGGCATTGCCGAAGGTTTCCACCATTGCCTTCAGCGCATCACGGTTTACTTCTCCAAGCGTGCTGCCATAGGCGTTTCGGCCCATGAGGCCATACAGTTTGTTGAGGTACAGGTTGAGGTAATTCACTATTCCGAAATGCGTACTGGCCACGAATGCGATGGATCCTTTCTTTTTGGCCAAAACGAATTTTTCAGACAGTGTTTCGCTGATCATCAAACGCTGAATGTTATAGGTATAAAAATTCCCGGCATTACATCCGTTCACAAAAAACACCGGATACTTTCCATTGGAATTGTTATACGCCTGTGGATTATCGAGGTTAAACTCAAGCGTGGTGCTGGAAGAGTGACCAAAATAAGTCAGGATGCTGATACCTTCTTCAAAAAGATTTTTGATCTTCTCGGTACTCAGGTGTTCAATAGCTGTCGTGGAAACTTTACAGAAGGAATGGACTTTAGCTCCGAATAAGGTATCGCGGATAATGTTCCCATATACATTCATGTAATTGCACAGCACAGTACCCAGGTAGGGTTCACTCGATCCCGTAACATGCACCACATTCTTCATCCATCCTTTCTCTTCAACGGTTTGCCCGGCAGTGCGTTGCACCAGTTCATATTCCAATACCTTCTCCAGGTAGTTTTCCAGTTCTGCAGCATTGACC
>JAEYRC010000012.1 GCA_023409675.1 Bacteroidota bacterium | reverse complement strand
TTTGCCTGAAAATGTTTTTTAAAGTGATATGAGCAGTATTTTAGGATATTGCAGTACGAATACTCATGATTGCATCAACGAAGCTGGAAAAATGCCTGCGAAGTAATGGGGAAAGAACGTTCTCCATCCTTATTCCAACCTGGAACAACCTCAGCTACCTGAAAGTCTGCCTCGATAGCATATTCAAAAACTCTGTTTACAATCATCAGGTCATCGTTCATGTCAATGAAGGAAATGACGGCACCCTCGAGTGGCTGAAGCAGCAAGAGCAGGTTGATTATACCTGGTCGGATAAAAATATCGGGGTTTGCTATGCGCTGAACCTGGGCCGTACACTGGTACAGACAGACTATATCGTGTATGTAAACGATGACATGTACCTGTGCCCGGGATGGGATGAAGCGCTGCTCAAAGAGATAAATGCTATCGGTCATAAGATGTTTTTCCTGAGCGCCACCCCTATAGAACCCGTTGCCTCCAGCAACTGCGTTATAGAAAAAGATTATGGCAACTCCGTGGAAACCTTTCGCGAGGAAAGCCTGCTGAACGAATTCAGGCAGTTGCCTTTCCACGACTGGCAGGGCTCAACCTGGCCCCCGAATATTGTACACCGCGATGTATGGGACCTCTGTGGTGGGTATAGTATAGAATTCAGTCCGGGTTTGTACTCTGATCCCGATTTTTCCATGAAGCTCTGGCAAATGGGTATTCGGTTGTTCAAGGGCGTTAGTGCGAGCCGGGCTTATCATTTTGGCAGCAAATCCACCGGCAGGGTGAAAAAGAACCGGGGATACTACACCTTTATCTCCAAATGGGGAATCACCAGCAGTACATTAACCCGCTTTATGCTCCGGCGCGGTAAAAAATTTGATGGCCCACTCCCTGATTTTACGGCGGATGGCATGCTGAAATTCAAGAACTTTCTGAAGAACGCGGATGTCCTCTTCCGAAGAGGAAAACATTCCTGAGGCTGATCATAACTGCTTTTCCGCAAGGTATGTAGCGGAGAAGCTGTAGAGATTGAAACTGGCAGTATAGGCTTTGCGGATGGCTTCTATCAGTTCAGGAACTGTAATATCTTTCATTCGCTGTTTACTGATCTGTTGATACAGGCGCGCAGCCAACAACCTGTAGCGTTGATCCATATCAACGCCTGTTTTATGATCGAGCAGCAGGCTGGTCAGCGTATCTATTCCTTCTTTTTCAGACGCGATGGTTTGTACCACCTTAACCTGGGGTCTTGCGCGTAGCATCTGGCGCAGGTTATGCACAAAAACATCAGCCCCGGGGCGGTCGCATTTATTCACCACAAACAAATCCGCCACTTCCATCAGGCCCGATTTCATCGCCTGGATATCATCTCCGGCTTCCGGCACCAGCACCACCACCGTAGTATCGGCCAGCGAAGCGATCTCCACTTCACTTTGCCCGACACCCACCGTTTCGATAAGTATATGGTCAAGCCCTGCACTGCGCATTATGTCGGCCAGTTCAAATACCATGGGATGCAATCCGCCCAAGGCACCTCGTGCGGCCAGTGAACGGATAAAAACATCGGGGTGATTATACCATTCCCTCATCCGTATGCGGTCGCCCAGTAAAGCTCCTGAATTGAAGGGTGAAGACGGGTCAACACACAAGACGCCCACCCGCAGTCCACGTTCCAATAAAGCTCTGATAATGCCATCTGTCAGCGTGCTCTTACCGGCTCCGGGCGGGCCGGTGATTCCGGTTATGGGTACGGCATGGTTGACATTCAGTCCACGCAGAAAATCTTCATACCCCTCCGCCTCATTTTCGACAAGCGAAATCGCCCGGGCAAGGGTCCGGGGATCACCAGAGACGATATTTTGGGCTAATGCTGACCACATATTACGACAGATAGAACTTTGCGAAAGTAGTATGTTTGCCATGAATTACCGGCGGCTTATCCAAATGCCCGCCATTCAGTAGCATATGACCAATTTTATCCCGATATTTCCATTAGAACTCGTGGTATTTCCCGGAGAAAGCCTCAACTTGCACATTTTTGAACCACGCTATAAAGAATTGATCAGGGACTGCCGGGAATCGGGAAAAAGCTTTGGCATACCGTCTGTTATCAATGGGCGGCTGGGAGAATATGGTACCCGCATGGAGTTGGTGGAGGTGGTGAAGGAATATGAAAACGGAGAATCCGATATCAAAACGCGTGGTATGGAAGTTTTCAAGATCCTCGAGCTTATTCGCTCTGTTCCGGGGAAATTATATGGCGGATCTATTGTTCATTATCCCGATAATGAAGCGGGCATGGGCAGTCGTGAACTGATGAAGCTCATCCTTGTGGCCCTGAAGGAATTGCATACTTTGCTGAATGTCAACCCTGTTTTTTCAAAGCCGGAAGCTGAGCTGACCAGTTATGATATTGCGCATCACGCGGGCCTGTCGCTCGATGAGGAGAATGAATTGCGGGCCCTGATGCACGAACTGCAGCGCCAGGAATACCTGCGGCGCCATCTGCAGAAGGTGTTGCCTGTGCTGCGGGAAATGGAGCACTTAAAGCAGAAAGTGAAACTGAACGGGCATTTCAAAAACCTGTCTTCCCTCGATCTGAACCTTTAATTGACGCTGGCGGCTGAATAGATGCAGCATTTTCTTACTTTCGCCCCCTATTAAAAAATTATGGCGATCACGCTTTGTTTCGATTTTGGTAATACCCGTAAAAAATGCGGTGTATTTGATAAGCGCGAACTGCGTGAGGTGGTGGTATTGGAAAACGGCAGTGTCGAAGAAATCGAAGAATTGGTGAAACGTTTTCAGCCCGACCGGTCGGTGCTGTCATCCGTGGTAAAACATGATCCCGAAATTGAGCGCATCCTGTCTGCCACGTCACATTTTCATAAGGTGAATCATCATTCCGCCCTAACCGTCACTACTCCGGTTGGAAAGCCTGATACGATCGGAGCAGACAGGCTGGCGCTATGTATGGCGGCGGTGGACCTGTTTCCGGGGGGCAACAACCTGGTGATCGGTCTGGGTACCTGCATCACCTATAATTTCATCAATATCCACGCTGAATTCCTGGGTGGCGCGATTTCACCCGGAATGGAAATGCGATTCCGCTCCATGCATGAATATACCGCGTTGCTTCCGCTGGTGCAGAAAGACTGGAATTTTCCATTACTCGGCTATGATACCCGAACCAACATATTAAGTGGTGTAATTCTTGGTATGGCAAAAGAAATTGATGGAATGATCGACGCGTATAGTGAACGCTACAGCAACTTTAACGTACTATTAACCGGTGGTGATGCACCCTATTTTGTGCCCCACCTTAAAAATAAGATATTTGCAGACCCTGACCTGATTTTCAGGGGCCTGCTCATGATCAGCGAACATAATTATGCTTAAAA
>JAEYRC010000365.1 GCA_023409675.1 Bacteroidota bacterium | reverse complement strand
ATCCAGCGCTTTCAATACCGGTTTGGCATAGTCGCCAATGGCAGTCATTGCAACCCCAAAAAATATACTGAACACCACGATCTGCAAAATTTCATTCGTGGCCATAGCTTCAATTACACTCTTGGGAAACACATGTTCCACAAAATTTATAATGGAGAAGGTCTGGGTTTTCCCGATAAGGTCTTTTGCACCTTCTGTATCTGCAATGCTGAGGTCGATGGCTGCGCCGGGCTGGAAGAAATTAACCAGTACCAGTCCGAGCAGAAGGCTGATCAGAGATGCCGTTATAAACCAGAGCAAGGCCTTACCCCCTACTCTGCCCACCGATTTAAGGTCACCGAGTTTGGCAATGCCGACAACCAGGGTAGAAAATACCAGTGGCGCGATGATCATCATTACCAACCGGAGAAAGATGGTGGTCAGCAACCGGATATTTACAGCAAAGGATTCAATGAATGCCGGAGTCGCGTTCTTGTTTACAATATATCCCGTTACAATACCCAGGGCCATGGCAATAAGGATATAAATAGTCAGCCGGTTATTTTTCAATGTCCATCTTTTAATGAATAATAAATGCCTGCGCGGTATGCGTTACCGGGTATTGAAGGAGCGCAGGTTTGAACCCTACTCCGACTTTTGGGCCGCAATATAATATTTTAATTGAGTACATTCCGGGGTAAGCGGAAGTGAAGCGCCTAAATTTAACCCTTTATCGCTTTCCGACCCGGGAGATTTAATGGATATCGGCATCGGCTATGCGGTAAAAAAGGTATCATGTTATTGAGAAATTCTTATCTTTCCGCGTCAATTGTACACTTTTTTAATAAGATAAAAACCAACAACTTACTGTTTATGAGTCTTCTCAGAAAAAAGTCGCTTTCGCATCTGCTGGCCAGTGCCGAGGATTCGGGAAAAGGGTTAAAACGTACGCTGGGTGCGGGAAACCTTGTTGCATTGGGTATTGGAGCCATCATCGGAGCAGGATTATTTGTGCGTACGGCAGCAGCATCTGCGGAAGCCGCCGGACCGGCGGTGACCATTTCATTTATCATCGCGGCGATCGGTTGCGCCTTCGCGGGATTGTGTTATGCTGAATTCGCGGCCATGATTCCCATCGCCGGAAGTGCCTATACTTATTCGTATGTTACCATGGGCGAACTCATTGCCTGGATCATCGGATGGGCTTTGATCATGGAATACGCCCTTGGCGCTGCCACTGTTTCTATTGCCTGGAGTGAATACCTGAACAGTTTGCTGGGGGGAGCGATACCCTATGAATGGACGCATTCGCCTTTTGAATCGCTGCGGATGGTAACTGGTGAGGCGAACATTGCCGCGCTGGAAGCACATTCCGCAGGTATCTCAGCCGGCGCTAAAAACGGCATTCTGTTACTGACCGGTACACAATATGAAATGCTTCCTCCCAACCTGGCTGGTATGGTTCAGGTAACATCCGGAATTATCAATGCTCCTGCACTGATTATCCTGTTCCTGTTAACCCTTTTGCTTATCCGTGGTACGCAGCAATCGGCGGTAATTAATATGATCATTGTTATCATTAAAGTTGCCATTGTTATCCTCTTCATCGTTTTAGGCTGGCAGTTTATCAATCCGGATAATCTCACCCCTTATATGATTCCTGAAGGGCCTGGTCATGAAAGCATCTTCAAACATGGTGTAGGTGGAGTACTTGGTGGTGCCGCTATCGTGTTCTTTGCCTTTATCGGTTTTGATGCGGTGAGTACCGCAGCACAGGAAGCTAAGAATCCTAAACGCGATATGCCCATTGGTATCCTTGGCTCACTTGTAATCTGTACCATATTATACGTACTATTCGGCCATGTACTGACCGGCGTTGCGCCATATGAAGAGTTCAAAACCGCCGGTAAAGAAGCCAGCGTAACCTACGCGATCGAAACTTATATGAGCGGCTATCAGTGGCTCGCTACCGCCATCAAGGTGGCCATCCTGGCCGGTTTCTCTTCGGTGATTCTCGTGATGCTGATGGGACAAAGCCGGATTTTTTATACCATGAGTAATGACGGATTGATTCCGAAAGCGCTGGGCGACCTGCATCCGAAATACAAAACGCCGTTTAAAGCCAACTGGGTATTGTTTGTATTTGTAGGATTGTTTGCAGCGCTGGTACCGGGAAGTGTAGCCGGTGACCTTACTTCATTCGGAACCTTATTCGCATTTGTACTGGTTAGCGCCGGCATCCTTATCCTTCGGAAAAAAGATCCGGTTACACCTCGTCCATTCAAAACACCCTGGGTACCTGTAGTGCCTATTCTCGGAGTGATCGTTTGCGCAGGTATGATCGTAGCACTCGACCCGCAAACACTTAAGGTGGCTGCCGTATGGATGATCCTTGGCGTATTGGCTTACTTCCTTTATGGGAAAAACCATAGCAAACTGCGCAACGGACCCGACCAGCATTAATTTTTTCCACGAAACTATAAACCGCCTCAACAGGCGGTTTTTTTTTGCCCATTCTTTCTTAAATTGACACTATGCTTACAGAATCTTTTTCCGCTATCAGCCAACGGTTAACCGATCACCTCCGGCAAAAGAATATTACGCTGAGCCAAACAGACGCGCAGCCCGGCCCACAGCAAAATAAACCCACAGTGGGCATCCGCATGGAATTGCTGTGTTTTGGTCATGAATCTATTAAGAACTATCTGCCGGGAAGTCCGGCCGGAAACTCCATCTATTCCTTTAACTTTTTTATCATTGCCACAGGCGCGACCTACAGTGAAAAATTATTGCTGACTGAACACATCAGCACCTATCTGGATCAAAATCCATTTCTACCCTTTCCGATTTGTACCGATCAGTACGAAATGTCACTGTCACCGCTTATCGTAGACCTTGAATTTATCAATAGTTTCTGGCTGGCACAGCAGCAACCCCATGCGCCGGTACTTTTTTACCAGGCCAGAATTTCCGCCGCATAGCGGGGATTAATTTCGGATCGCCTATTTTTGCACCCACATTTAAACGAATAAATCACCAGATCGTATGGGTCGTATTTTTGAAGTCAGAAAGGCCAGCATGTTTGCCCGGTGGGATAGAATGGCCAAACAGTTCACGCGTATCGGTAAGGAAATTGCCATAGCTGTAAAAGCTGCCGGCCCCGATCCCGACACCAATGCCGCTCTGCGGCGCTGTATGCAGAACGCTAAAAGCGTGAACATGCCTAAAGACCGGGTGGAAGCCGCTATTAAACGCGCGCTCGGCAAGGAGATGGATAACTACGAAGAAATCCTGTATGAAGGGTATGCGCCACATGGCGTGGCTGTACTGGTTGAAACCGCGACCGACAATCCTACCCGCACTGTTGCCAACGTACGCTCCTATTTCAATAAAGGAAATGGCAACCTTGGAACGAGTGGCAGCGTAAGTTTTCAATTTAAAAAGATGGGGGTTTTCAAACTTAAACCCGAGAATATAAACCAGGAAGAACTGGAACTGGAACTGATCGATCATGGCCTTGAAGAACTGGGTGAAGGAACCGGCGATGATAATGAAACCCTGGTGGTCCTGCGCTGCAACTTCACCGATTTCGGTAATCTGCAGAAAGCCCTTGAAGAAAAAGGACTGTCAACGGTTAGTGCCGAACTCGAATGGATACCCGTAACTCCCCCGGTAGAGTTGAACGAAGATGACGCGCAGGAAGTCATGAAGCTTATTGATAAGCTGGAGCAGGATGAAGATGTGCTGAAAGTGTTTCATAACCTCGCTTAAGCCGGTCTCTGGCTTAACCTGATAAATATGTCAACCGAACAACAGCCTGCCGGCATAACTGAACTACATCAGAAAATTATTCTGTTCGACGGAGTATGTAACCTTTGCGAACAATCAGTTCAGTTTGTTCTCAAACGCGACAGGCATGGCATCTTCAAATTCGCATCACTTCAAAGTGCTGTGGGACAGCAACTGCTGCAACAATATGGTTTAAATACAACGGAACTATCGTCTTTTGTGCTGATTGATAACGGTAAGGCGTGGACGAAATCTTCCGGGGCTTTACGAGTAGCGAAATATTTATCGGGCGGATGGAAGTTATTGTATGTATTCAACCTGCTTCCCCGTTTGCTGCGTGATCCGGTGTATAATTTCATTGCCGCCAACCGCTACCGCTGGTACGGCCGCAAAACGAGCTGCTGGATGCCCACACCGGAGTTAAGAAGCCGGTTCCTCGACTGACGTACCGGCACTGTTGTCTTCAGTATTTTTAGGCAGATTATCCCTGAGCTTTTGTATCAACCGCTGAAATCGGCGTTCGTTGTTTCGCCAGGTTATAAGGGTGGTAGTGATGCTGATCGAAAGTCCACCTAAAAACACGATCCAGAAATACAGCGATCCAAAACCAAGGTTAAAGAACAGAAATAGAAAAACGGATAATATCAGGGTAAAAATAAATGTACCCACGGATATATACAGCATATAGTAAGCTGCTCTCCCTCCTTCCCGTTGTTCGATCCAATACCGTAAAAACCGTTTCTCTGCAGCTGTGAGCATTATTTCTGTTATCTGGTTAAACTAATAGTCGTTCGTCTTATTCGCTCATCATTTCCCTTACGGTATCAATGATATCTTCACGATTTGGCTTACTGAAGTAATCGCCATCACTGCCATACGATGGCCGGTGGGCCTTGCCGGTCAGGGTTCTGGGTGCTACATCAAGCCAGCGGTACCCGCCCTGCTTTTCCATAACTATGTTGAACATATACGCACATGCTCCCCCAGGAACATCCTCATCTACAAAAAGTATCCTGCTGGTTTTTTTCAGGGATTCCAGGATCATTGCGTTGCGGTCGAATGGCAACAGGGTTTGCACATCAATGATCTCACAGTTGATCCCCGATTGCTGCAACGTATCTGCAGCTTCTTCAATGATCCGCAAGATTGATCCGTAGGAAACAATCGTAATGTCATCGCCCTGCCGGATAATTTCCGGTATGCCCAATGGCACCCGGTATTCGGCAAGATTCTGTGGAACGCGCTCTTTAAGCCGGTATCCATTAAGACACTCCACCACAATGGCCGGATCATTGCCCGTCAGCAGCGTATTGTACATTCCGGCAGCCTGTACCATATTCCGCGGAACGCAGATATGAAAGCCGCGGAGGGCATGCAACATCATACCCATGGGAGAACCGCTGTGCCAGATTCCTTCAAGGCGATGTCCGCGGGTGCGTATGATCAGCGGGCAGCTTTGACGGCCCCGCGTTCTCCAGTGCAAGGTGGCCGCATCATCGCTAAGCGGCTGCAGTCCATATAACAGATAATCGAGATACTGTATTTCCGCTATCGGCCTCAGACCGCGGATGGCCATTCCAATACCCTGACCTACTATGGTCAGTTCGCGAATACCGGTATCAAAGATGCGGTTAGGACCATACTTTTCCTGTAATCCCGAGAAACCCTGGTTCACATCTCCAATCCGCCCAACATCTTCACCATAAGCAACTACTTTTGGATTGGAACTGAATAACTGGTCAAAATAGCGGTTTAGCACCTCATACCCATTAATAAGCGGGGAATCAGGTCCAAAAACCGGGGCTTCATACCCGATATTCAGCGGACTTTTACTGCTTTCGTCATACAGGTGTGAACTGTAGAGCGCATGACCTTCCTGTTTCAGTTGCTGGTAATAATCCGTTATTTCCGAGGCAAGAACTGAACCGGCCGACAGCGATATAACGGCATGCAGCACCCGAAGAATATCTTTACGCTGGGGCTCCCGGTTCGTCTTAAGTTCCTGTATCAGCAGGGCTATTTTATCCTCTGTATCAGCCCCATGATCGACCAGGTTCTGCATTAGGTCAACCGCTTTTTCTACTTCCTGTTTAAGGGGCAGACTGTAATTTTCCCAGGCATTGAGCCTCGATTGTCGAACCACATCGCGAGCCTGCAGTTCAATGGCACCCAGTTCCTCTTCACTGGCCAGCGCGTTTTCCAGCAGCCATTCCCTGAACTTCTTATTACCATCCCAGGCTTTTTCCCACTCCAGGCGTTCGGCGGATTTATACCGCTCATGGCTACCCGAAGTGGAGTGTCCCTGGGGCTGGGTCACTTCCTCCACATGAAACAGGGCAGGAATATGTGTTTCCCGGATTTTCGCGATCGCGGTTTCGAACACTTCGCACATTCCCGCATAATCCCATGCTTTAACTTTATAGATATCGATTCCATTGGAACCGTCTTTTTTCTGAAAACCCTTTAAGGCTTCAGATATGGAACCCTTCGTGGTCTGGTATTGTTTGGGAACAGAAATTCCATATCCATCATCCCATACAAATACTGCCAGGGGAACCTGAAGTACACCAGCCGCATTGATGGTTTCCCAAAAATGCCCTTCGGAAGTAGAGGCATCACCGATGGTGCAAAAACATATTTCATTGCCATTTTTGCTGAGTTCGGGATATTGATCGAGACCCGGCGTTTGACGGAATAGTTTTGAAGCCATCGCAAAGCCCAGGGCGCGGGGCATCTGCCCGGCGGTGGGTGCAAGTCCTGCGGCGATGTTTTTCTGTGCCGTAAGTTCAACCCAGTTGCCCTCCTCATCGACTACCGCGGTAGCAAAATGCGAGTTCATCTGCCGCCCGGCACTGTGGGGATCATTGGCGGGGTCAGTATCGGCATATAATTGAGCGAAAAATTCCTGTATGGAGGCCTGCCCGGAGGCAAATGCGAAGGTTTGATCCCGATAATATCCTGATAGAAAATCACCGGGTTGAAAAAATTTGGACGCTGCCACCTGTGCTACCTCTTTGCCATCTCCGAAAATTCCAAATTTAGCCTTCCCGGTCAGCACTTCTTTTCTCCCAAGCAAACTGGCTTCCCTGCTTTCACAGCACAGCCGGTAATCATTCAAGACTTCCTTTCTGAACGTATCATAGGAAAGTTTTTCACCTGCAAGCGTGGCGTTGGTATTTTCCATCCGGCAAACCTACAGGAAAATTATAAAACCCGCATTGCTGTGGAAATTTTGAGGGTATTTTGAAGTCATTACAGGGTTACCTGCCGAATCATTCGGTGCAGCCCGGCAGAAGGATGTTAAAATTGCCGCTGGAGGATAAAATTAATTCCGGTTCAAGGCGTTTAAGTAGTAATTTTAGCACCCAAATCAGGAGAATGAAAAGAGCATTTTTTCTAATTTTATCGGCGATGATCACCAGCCTGGCTTTTGGTCAGACAGCCGCTGCGACTGCATCGCCGATTGCCTTAATGGAAAAAAGTTTTGATTTTGGAAAGATCCGGCAGGGGAAACCCGTGACCCACGATTTTTCAGTGGTGAATACCGGCTCAACCCCTTTGCAAATCCGTGATGTTCAGGCTTCCTGCGGATGTACAACTCCGGAATGGTCATCGAAACCGATTGCACCCGGCGATAGTGCCATTATTAAAATTGGGTATAACGCTGAGGCGCCCGGTTTGTTCAATAAACCGGTTACGGTATTGTTCATAGGTCAATCGGCCCAAACCATCACCATAACCGGCGATGTTTACCCGGTGCCTGCAACCTCTGTACCCCTTCATTCATCTGTTACATTATTAAAAGCAAAAAACCGATAATATGAAAAAAATGATGCTGATGTTTTCCGGACTCTTACTTGCTGTGGCTGTGTTTGCACAAACCAATAGTCAGGCCGACAGTAAAGTGAAATTCAAGGAATACACCTATGATTTCGGGAAAATCAAACAGGGCGTACCTGTTACACATGATTTCGAGTTTACCAATGTAAGTAATAGCCCGGTGATTATTGAATCGGCTACCGCTACCTGTGGATGTACCACTCCTGTTAAACCCGAACAACCGGTGATGAAAGGCAAGAGCAATAAAATTACCGCGGGGTTCAACGCTGAGGCAGTTGGAACTTTTAATAAAAGCATTTACATCAAAGTGGCCGGTGTACAGGCACCCGTTGAATTAAAGATCACTGGAGAAGTGCTGTCTGCGGGCGATTTCGCTAAATTCGAAAAAAGCAGGCCTTCAAAAGCCGGAGCAGGACAATAAGTCGAGCAACTTAATAATACTGCCGGTCTCCTCAGGAGGCCGGTTTTTTTTGTCCGGTAGTGAGCGATTTGGCTTACCAACATCGGAAAATCTAATTTATAATATCCCTGAATTATTAAAAATCAGGACATAAGAAGCGCTGAATAATTTTCAGGCAATTCTCCCCTTATCTTTGCAATTATGGTTAAAATCAGTCATCGCGGCGAACAAATGCCGGCATCACCGATCCGGAAATTGGTGCCCTATGCAGAAACGGCAAAATCAAAGGGAATTCATGTATATCACCTGAACATCGGGCAGCCGGATATAGAAACACCTCCCCAGGTACTGGATGCTGTTCGCCAGGCCGATTTTAAAGTGCTCGAATACAGTCACAGTGCAGGAAATGAAAGCTATCGCCGTAAACTGGTGGAATATTACAAAAAAGTGGGTATTGATATTACCCATCAGCAGATAATTGTTACCACCGGGGGCTCGGAAGCCATTTTATTCGGGTTCATGAGTTGCCTGGATGCAGGGGATGAGGTGATTATTCCGGAACCATTTTATGCGAACTATAACGGGTTTGCAGTAGCCGCCGATGTAGTGGTGAAACCCATCGGATCATCGATAGATTCAGGGTTTGCGCTGCCACCTATGGAAGCTTTTGAAAACGCGATAACACCAAAAACAAAAGCTATTGTGCTGTGCAATCCGAATAACCCGACGGGATATTTGTACAGCCGCGAGGAAATGGAAACATTGAAACAGATCATCCTGAAACACGATCTGTTTCTCTTTGCCGATGAGGCTTACCGCGAATTCTGTTATGAAGGATCGCATTTCAGCGCCATGCAACTGGATGGCGTTGATGATCATGTGATCTTGATGGATACGATTTCTAAACGCTACAGCGCTTGTGGCGGCCGGATCGGTGCCTTTATCACGCGTAATCAACAGGTGCTCAATACCGCCATGAAGTTTGCTCAGGCAAGGCTTTCTCCCCCATCCTATGCACAGATCCTGGCCGAAGCTGCCGTTGATCTTCCTGATGACTATTTTGATGCTCCCCGGGCTGAATACCAGGC
>JAEYRC010000355.1 GCA_023409675.1 Bacteroidota bacterium | reverse complement strand
GGGTGTAGCGATGCGCTATTTGGATTGCGCAATGGACAGGATGGGATGATGCCGGCAGATTCTTCCGATCTTACCCGAAACCTTTTCCCTTACTGTAAAAAATGATAATATCCCATGATCTGCAATAACAACCAGATCATTTAGCCTCCCAGCCCCATTAGTAACTCCTACCGCCATGACCGACCCTTGAACAATTCATCCAGCGGATTGACTATCGTAATCAAATCCTGACGCCGAACATGTAAATACCGCTCCGTCGTTTGAATGTTAAAATGCCCCAACAAATCTTTTATATAACGGATGTCTATACCCTTTTCTAACATATGCGTAGCAAAACTGTGCCGCAATACATGAAAACCCACGTCCTTTTTTATCCCCGCACGCTCACGGGCCCGCTGAAAAACCAATTGCGCACTTCGCGTGGAATAGGGCCTTCCCGCTATATCTCCTTCAAATAAATATTCTCTGGGCCTTGGCTCTATCGTCATCAAATATGACCGCAATACATCAAGCAATAAAACACTTAACCCAATATACCGGTCTTTCTTCCCCTTCGATAACCCTACCCTGATCTGCATCCGACCGCTGTCTATATCGCTTAAGCGCAAAGAAACCACCTCACTGACGCGTAAGCCCGCACTGTATGCCGTAAATAATAAGGCTTTATGCTTCAGGTTCTGTACCCCCATAAACATTTTTTCCAGCTCCCGCTCACTCAAGACCTTTGGCAGTAAACCCGGCTTCTTTGGACGGGGTATATCCCAAAAGAACTTTTCCCGCCCTAATACCTGCTCGAAATAAAATTTTAACGCATTTAACCGACTGTGCGCTGTATGCTCGCTGATCCCTAACCGGCCCATCGCATAAACCATATACCGCCTGATATCATCCGCCTCCAGAGATTGTACCGCATGCTGGTTCAGTGTTCTTAACAATTGTATAAACTCATTCCGGTAGGTGCGGATGGTAGCAGGACTATACGATTTTAACAATAATTGCTGCGTGAACTTCTCCAGTTCAACCTGATTTCCCGAACTGACCCTCGAAGTACGTACCATCTGCCCTGCCCTGTTCTCTCCATATATCTTTATCGGCTTAGGGATATCACCAATATCTTCCATCCGGATGTAATGATCCATTTCAGATACATCAAGATCAACAAGGGTTTCAAACGCTTTTTTTATCAATATCAAATCCTCTCCGATATATGGCTTATACCAGCATTGATTGGATACACTCCATCGATAACCAGCAATACTTCGCACGATACCATCCAGAACAGGGTTTAAATTGAAATAAATTCCAATATTCAAAAACCCCCGATACAATAACGGCCTGCACCATACTTTTTCCATCCGATATTCCTCCTGTATTCCGCATTACGCTTCTACAAATTACAGCGCATCCGAAAAATACATCGGGGAAAAAAACATGGATTGAATGGGAAAAATACCAGGAAAGTACCAGAAAAAAATCAGAACCAATACCTGCACTCACATCCACGCAAAGCTTCGCTTTCCTTAGTCACATGATTTTTTGCAATTAAGGTAAAGGGGTTATGAATGGTAATATATAAAACGTATTGTTTCAGGCCAAGAAATTGGCTGAATTTAATTTGATGTGATCTTTCGCCTGGAAATAGATTCGGAGCAAACTGTAAAACCCTTACAACCTTGTAGATGTTGAAAATGGATCGTATGGTGAGGGATGGCACTTGAAATTTTTATCTCCGTCCAATAAAATATTTCATTAGAAGGCCACCTTTACAGCTAGTATAGATTCTATGTCAATTTTCTATAAAATGAACTCAATATAAAAATTAATATTCGAGCCGAACTTCAAAAATATAGCTCAGGCTTCTAGCACAAATTGTTGGAATTCATTAACCTGCACTATGAATATTTAAATCTTTTCAAGCGGCGTGCTTCGGTCGTGGATTTGCTGAGCAGCCCATTTTTTGGCTATCTCAAGCTGCTGCTTCATGGTGAGCGTGGTATTGTCTAATATATGCGCATCTGGCGCCTGCCTGAGTGGACTGATCTCCCGGTTGCTGTCAATATAATCGCGCATTTCGAGATTATCCCTGACCTCTTCAAGCGTAATATTCGGGTTCTTTTCATACAACTCCCTGAAACGACGCTCTACCCTCACGGAGTTGTCGGCGGTCGTGAATATTTTTAAGGCGGCATCGGGAAAAACGACCGTTCCAATATCACGTCCATCCATTACAATGCCTTTCTTCTTACCCATTGCCTGCTGCTGGGCCACGGCAAACTTTCTTACCGCCCCTATTGCCGCTACCTCACTCACTTTTTCCGCAACCACCAGATCACGGATAACATACTCCACATTTTCTCCGTTCAGCCAGGTTTCACTCTGATCCGAAACCGGATTATTGATGAATTCAATGGTGATATTTTTCAGGGCTTCATCCACTGCTTTGGCCGATGTCCAGTCTATGTGGTTGCGGAGAAAATATAACGTAACGGCACGGTACATTGCACCGGAATCAATATACACATAGCCTAATTCCCGGGCAAGCTGTTTAGCCAGTGTACTTTTGCCGCAGGATGATTTTCCGTCAATGGTGATAATGATCTTACCGGAACCCGTCATGGTACAAATTTGCGAAAAAAAACCCAGCAGATTCCGAACTATTTGAGTTATTCTATAAAAAAACGCGCAACAGTTACCTGCTGCGCGTCATATTATGATCTGGTATTATCAGGCTTCAGAAATTTCCTTAGCCGGATTTTTTAACGTGAACTGAATTCTCGATTTATCTTCATTTAAATCCGCTACCATGGTGTCGCCTGGCTTGATATTCATATTCAGAATTTCTTCCGCCAGCGGATCCTCAAGGTATTTCTGGATCGCCCGGTGTAACGGACGGGCACCAAATTGCTGATCATAACCTTTATCGGCAATGAAGCTTTTCGCCTCTTCCGTAAGCTCGAGGGTGAATCCCAGGGTGGTCAGCCGCGCTAAAACAGTCTTCATCAGAATATCTATAATGGTGAAGATATTTTCCCGGGTAAGTGAATTGAAGATGATCACATCATCAATCCGGTTCAGGAATTCCGGAGAAAAGGTTTTCTTTAACGCTTTCTCGATCACCGCTTTGTTGTTCTCTTCGGCACTCATGTTCCTTGCACTCGTGGCAAAGCCCACTCCGTCACCAAAATCTTTCAACTGGCGCACACCAATATTGGAGGTCATAATGATTGTGGTATTCTTAAAATCTACTTTTCTACCCAGGCCATCAGTAAGCTGTCCATCATCCAATACCTGCAGCAGGATATTGTAGATATCCGGATGCGCTTTCTCGATCTCATCCAACAGAATAACTGAATAAGGCTTACGACGAACCCGCTCTGTTAACTGTCCACCTTCTTCATAACCCACATATCCGGGAGGAGCACCGATCAGCCGGCTAACCGTAAATTTCTCCATATACTCACTCATATCGATGCGAATCAACGCATCCTCTGAATCAAACATATAACGGGCCAGGGCACGCGCCATTTCAGTTTTACCCACACCAGTAGGTCCCAGGAATATAAATGTACCGATTGGCTTTTTCGGATCCTTAAGTCCAACGCGGTTCCGCTGAATGGCTTTAACAACTTTCTGAATGGCATCGTTTTGTCCGACCACCATTCCTTCCATATCGATTGCCATCTTGCGCAGCTTCTCCGACTCGGCCTGAACCATCCGTTTAACCGGAATGCCCGTCATCATACTTACCACTTCGGCAATCGCTTCTTCATCGATCGGGTAGCGTTTATGCTTGCTCTCTTCTTCCCACAAATTCTTTGCTTTCTCCAGGTCTTCCTGAAGACGCTTTTCAGTATCCCGCAGCGATGCCGCCTCTTCAAATTTCTGACTCTTCACCACTTTGTTCTTTTCAACTTTCACCTCTTCTATCCTGCGCTCAAGGTCAAGAATCTCTTTGGGTACATTGATGTTTTTGAGGTGAACACGGGCGCCAACCTCATCCATAACATCTATGGCCTTGTCGGGCAACAGCCGGTCGGTAATGTAGCGGTCGCTGAGCTTTACACAGGCATCAATCGCCTCATCATTGTAGTTTACATTATGGTACTCTTCGTATTTCGATTTGATGTTCTCCAGGATCTGGATGGTTTCTTCCACAGTTGGAGGTTCAACCATCACTTTCTGAAATCTTCTGTCGAGGGCGCCATCTTTTTCAATATACATCCTGTATTCATCCAGCGTTGATGCACCAATACATTGCAGCTCGCCTCTTGCCAGCGCGGGTTTGAAAATATTTGATGCATCCAGTGAACCACTTGCTCCGCCGGCGCCTACGATTGTATGTATTTCATCGATAAAGAGAATGACATCGCGGTTTTTTTCCAGTTCATTCATGATCGCTTTCATCCGCTCTTCAAACTGTCCACGGTATTTGGTGCCGGCTACCAGCGCAGCCAGATCGAGCGAGATCACCCGCTTATCAAAAAGCACGCGCGAAACTTTACGCTGAACGATCCGCAAAGCAAGACCTTCCACGATAGCTGTTTTACCTACACCGGGCTCACCAATGAGTATGGGATTGTTTTTCTTACGGCGCGACAGGATCTGTGATACGCGCTCAATTTCATTCTCCCGACCTACGATCGGGTCGAGTGAACCGCTTTCTGCAAGCCGGGTTATATCGCGACCGAAATTATCAAGAACCGGTGTCTTACTTTTCGCAGTAGCCGCGGTGCGTGATTTTGACTGTGAATATTTCTTCTCTTCATCAAAATCATCATCATTTTCTTCTGCATAATCGCTGCGAACGTCATTGCTTTTTACTACGCCAAGTTCATTTCTGAATAAATCGTAATCCACGTCAAATTGATTTAAGATTTGAGTAGCAATATTTTCCTTGTTCTTCAGGATGGAGAGCATCAGGTGTTCTGTTTCAACCGTTGGACTTTTAAGTGCCTTGGCTTCAAGAACAGTTACCCGGATAACCTTCTCGGCCTGTTTGGTGAGGGGTAAACTATTTATATTGGCAATGTTTTTACCGGTTTTATCCTTAACAGCCAGCTCAACTTCTTTACGCAATTCGTAAAGGTCGATATTGAAGCTTTTCAAAATCCTGACAGCGGTATTATCGCCCTCGCGGATCAGTCCCAGCAACAAATGCTCCGTGCCGATAAAATCATTCCCCAACCGTAAAGCCTCCTCCCTGCTAAACGATATGATCTCCTTAACCTGGGCTGAAAAATTATTATCCATTTTTCTAATTTGTTGGGTTTGATACAATAATAACGAATATTTTTGACTTCATTTGTCCGTGAATACTAAACGACTGTTAACAAATTTAGTTGTGAATGAAGGTCAAAATTGATACCAGAGAGAAATTCCATGTCATAACGCTGATTGAACCCATTCTGGCTGCTAATATGACAGACGAACTGGTCAAAAGCTTAACCGAACTGTTCGATTCTCCGCCGAAAAATGTAGTGCTTTCGCTCGAACAGGTCGACCAAATGGATAAGGTGATAGCTGAGGCTATCATTCGCGTGCAACAACAGTTCTATGAACAAAACAGCTCTTTTGTTGTATGCAGTATGAAAAAACAGGTTGAGACCAGCCTTGATGAGGAAAACCTGCTTGAACACCTGAACTGGACCCCAACTGAATCGGAGGCCTGGGATATTGTTCAAATGGAAGAAATTGAACGCGAGCTTTTGGGTTAATTCGGGGTATATGCCAAATTTATCAGTCATTATTGTCGCCGGAGGTTCGGGCACCCGCATGGGCACCACTGTTCCCAAGCAATTTTTATTGCTGGATAGAAAGCCGGTGCTTCAACATACCATAGAACGATTCCTCGAAGCCTATCCGGATATCGATATGGTCGTTGTACTTGCCGAACAGGATTTACCTGCCCTCCCTTCTATATTACCCGCTGAACTTTTTGAACGCATCCGCGTTACCCGGGGAGGCGCCACCCGGTTCGATTCCGTAAAGAACGGACTTGCACTTGTTGATGAAGACCGGCTGGTTTTTGTTCATGACGCGGCACGCTGCCTGGTTAGTACATCGCTTATCCATCGCTGTTATACCGCAGCGCTTTCGACAGGAAACGCAATTCCTGCTATTGCGGCCACAGATACGATCAGAATAGTATCTGCAGAAGGATCAGCAACGCTTAACCGCGAATCGCTGCGGATCATTCAAACTCCGCAGACATTCTTCGCTTCCACCCTTAAAAAAGCGCTCAGCCAGCCGTACCAGCCCGGCTTTACCGATGAGGCATCTGCCGTGGAACTTTTGGGTGAGTCGATTACCCTGGTGGAAGGGGAAACTGAAAATATCAAGATCACCCGACCGGCCGATATGCTGCTGGCCGAAACCATCCTGCAACAACGGAAGTCAACCGGAAAATAAGCGTTTATACCAGGGAATATTGCTGTTGCGCAGTACTGGGCACAACACCAGAACAGCGCCAAAACCGGCATACACCAGGTCAGTACCCCGGGCACCCGCAAATCCAAATTCAAGCGTCTTTCCCGTTCCACTGAATTTTTTTACAAGAGAATCGATCAGGAAATGCAAAGCGCCCAGGGTTTTGCCATTTGGAGAGGTTAGCGCCACAACCGCATACATTCGGTTAGCCGCAGACAGGATGATCGTTGCGGCCAACAGTTCACCCCCTGGTGCAACGGTGCCGAAAGTTAGTATATCCATCTCCTTTAGATCCGTCAGCATAGTTAATTCTTTGCTGAAATCCTCCCCTATACCTCCACGTAGAGCTATATGCGAAGTATACCATTCAACTATTTCCTGTATAGGAATATTTTCCCTGAAGTGTATACCGGCATCGCCACAGCGGGCGCTATTTCGCAACGCGGAAGCGCTGAAGGATGGCTGCAGGTCGGCATACGGACTATCAAGTTTCAGCACAAATTGTTGACGCAGGCTACAGCCTGAAGGCATATTTGCCTGCATGTTACCCGGGTTCAGTGCTAAGTCCGCTTTTCGAAATCGGGATGGAATGGCGCGGATGAATGCGCTAAGGTCGGCTTTGCCGAAAACCCCGCCTGTCCAGGAAAAAGCTGGCTGATACAAAGTGTATATGCCACTATCCTTTCTCCAGGGCAGGGGCATCACTGCCTCATAATCTCCCTGCACCAACCCATCCCAGTTTGCGGCAATACTGTTGAGGTATGCACTGCTGGCAAAAATGCTTGCAGATGCGGATCCTGTAACACAGGCATCCCACTTCTTCTGATCAATATCAGCGCTTTTACAATAATGGATCGTAGCGGAAGAAGCCATTAAAAGGGTATTTGTCCTGAACTGATCTTTTTCAGATTCAGGCGATGTATATCAACGCTGAAGGATATACGCCGGCCGAGGCGGTTTTCATCCGGAACGGATTGCAGGTTATCCTTAAAGACTTTGCTGTATACCAGTGGCGCATATATATTCAGCAGGTCGTTGAACAGGCTGAGCTGAATGCCACCCGTATACAAAAACCTGCTGCTCACCGCCTCATCATTCCAGGCCTGGGCCCAGGTACCCGCGTCAAAGAATAGCTTGAAGGGTATTTTAACAGGAAATATATCCGGGATTGTTGTATTGAGGTTAATCGCGGCGACCCATTTATCGGAGCGGCCTTGCAACCCGGAAAACAGATCGGTGCGAAGTTTCAGGCCACCATCGCGATCCATGATCTGCTGCGCATGAAAACCCTCAAACTCATTCCGGCCGGTAAAGAAGTTACTGTAGGTATAATCTTCATTTCCCCGAACCGCCGTTAATTTGGGTTGATAACGGAAGCTGGCAATGCGCTTTGCCGGGTCAGTAGTAAGATGTGCAAATGAAGCCGCGAAAAACCTGACGGATAAGCCCCCATGTTTTTTATAATTGAAAAAATACCGTGCATTGAGATCAGACCGCATAAAATTTTCTGCCTGTTGTACCTGCAATGAAACCGACCAGGGATAGAGCTTACGGTAATCCGAAAGCCTGAATTCCAACTGATTGATATACCGATTCTCTCTTCCGGTGAGATAGGGATAATACATCGAATCAATACTGTGCTGCTTATAGCTGAACTGTTGTTCGCTGATTATAAAAGTTTTCCATTCAAGGTATTTTTCGATTGTGCTTAGGGGTGAGGTGGAAAAGATTATTCTGACAGAAGGCACTATTTTCCTGAATCCGGCCTGAATGGTTTGTTGGGTACTGTCGGTGCCCGTATTCATAGAGAATGCGGCGCCCGAAATACCCACCCGAATCCGCTCAATTTTTCCCGACTTATACCAGGTGTAATCCGCTCTTCCGAGACCCCGGATCTTTCCGCTTTTGAATCCATAGAGCGGTAGTACAGCAAAACGAAACCGGGTTACAGGAATGGAATAATTATGAACCAGCGGACCGGCCATAAAACCATCATAGGCATTATAGGCCGGCAGGGGCATAATGTTGATGTATTGATATTGATCGGTATTACTGAAATTGAAGAACATGGCAGGCCGGAGTTTCCGCTGAACAGTATCTTTTTCCAGTGGTCCTGTGGAATCGAGCAGTGCAAAAAGATCCGCTGTATTAACCGGACTGTATTCTTCTATCACCGCCCGGAAATCCTCCGGTCGGGGATGCCGGAATTTCCAGCGTTCATAATATGCCTGCATCGCCTGATCGAATCGTTCCAGACCCATGCGCCGCTCGAGCAATTCCATCCACTTCCCCATTTTTGTATAACTTATCAGTGCATAGTTGTAGGCGGAAAGTTCGGCTGAGGGCGTATTTACAGGCTGATCCTTACGTATTGACGTAACATAATCAAGCGCGAGTTTCATTTCAGCTTCGGGTAATTTTGCAGCGAGGCCGGTAGACTTATCCGGAGAAAACAACAGGCGTGAACTGCCGTATTTTTCGCGCATATAACGGGTATCATAATACGTATTCATGCCTTCATCCATCCAGGGAAAGCGGCACTCATCGGAGGCAAGAATACCCTGGAACCAGTTATGTCCCAGTTCATGTTCGATGACATACTCGAGCATCCTGGCTGAACCTCCGTCGCCAAGCCTTGTGATCATAGGATATTCCATACCACCACCTGAACCATCGGATGTCGCAACAACTGAAGCTACCGGCCAGGGGTATTCGCCCAATACACCGGAACGAAACCGCAAGGCATCCTTCATATAAGATAATGCATTGTTCCAACTGCTGTCGGAATTTGCAAAGCTGAATGTAAACAGATCAATTACCGATTCGCTCAGTTTAAGTGTATCATATCGAACGATATAATCCGCGGAAGCAAACCAGGCAAAGTCATGAATATTTTCCGCCCGGTAATGCAATGTTTTGAGTTTATCCGGTGTTCGTTCCGGCTGCACCGTATCATTGCGTATTCTTCCCCGTTGCATAGGAATTTCGCGGGGCGGGGCACCCAGGCGCAGCGGGTAGGTACTGTGTTTCAGCCTGTATAATTCATCTTCATTCTGCAGCACCCCGGTAGACGCCACGATCAGTCCATCGGGAACCGTTATGCGCACATCATAATCGGCAAAAGACGCGTAAAATTCGCCCTGGTCCAGATAGGGCATCGGGTGCCAGCCTTCCCGGTCATATACGGCTGGCTTGGGATACCATTGCGCGACAGCAAACTCTTTATCCAGATGACCACCGCGCGAGAAGAGGCGGGGCAGCTTTACCCGGAAAGGGGTTGAAATGGGCACTGTTGCACCGGGCAGCAGCGGCTCATTCAGGATCACTTTGATCATATCAATATACTGCGCATCATCTTCGGTTCGCAGGGGCTCATCTCCCGACATGAAATTCAGGCGGTGTATATATCCTTTGTCTGATTCGGAAGAGAAATAAAAATCCGTCTGGCCATTGCGTAGCTGCTGCGCGCTGAAGGCAGTGCGGTCATTGCGGTATGCATTCGGCCAGAGGTGAAACCAGATGTACCGCAGGGTGTCCGGAGAATTGTTGCTGTAGGTGAGGGAAAGAAAGCCTTCCAGTGATTTATCCGTAGTATCCAGTTTAACATCAATAGCATACCGTACATGCTGCTGCCAGTATTCCTGCGCGGCAAGCGGTGTAAAGGCGATCAACTTAACGAACAGGGCAACAAATATTCTGGTCATAATGAATATTAACTTCAGGAATAGCTGACAAATTTCAAAAATACAATTACCGTTCGGATGATGATCGATTCGAATGAACAGGCTTCAATTCGGTACAGGTGCCGCATGATAGCCGCTACAGAATGATCAGCGGCCTTTTCCTTTGAAAAGGATACGGATAGTGTGCAGCATGATCTTCAGGTCGAGCGCGATGGAGATATTTTCAATATAGATCAGGTCATATTTCATGCGCTCGATCATCTGATCAACATTTTCCGCATACCCGAATTTCACCATTCCCCATGAAGTGATACCAGGTTTTACTTTTAGCAGGTACCTGAACCAGGGTGAGCGTTCCATGATCTGGCGGGCGTAGAATTCCCGCTCCGGTCTTGGCCCCACAATACTCATGTCGCCCTTCAGCACATTGATCAATTGAGGAAGTTCATCCAGCCGCCACTTACGCATCACCCTGCCCCATGCAGTAATGCGCCGGTCGTGTGCCGAGGATAATTGCGGACCCGCTTTTTCCGCATCGGTAACCATTGAGCGAAACTTGATGATCCGGAACTTTTTGCCTTTGTACCCGATGCGTTCCTGGAAAAAAAATACCGGCCCCGGAGAAGCCAGCCGTACGCGGATGGCGGTATAGACCAGCAGGGGCGCCAGTAAGATCAGTCCGATAACAGACAGGAAGATATCCAGTACCTGTTTGATATTCTGCTGCCAGTCGGGCATCAGCCCGGTTTTGATATCAATAAGTGTATCACCCATGACCGAACTGGTACGCACGCTACCTGAAACAATATCCAGCGTATCGGAAACCATTTTTATTTCCACGTCCTGGTCGCTGAGCTGATCGATCACCTGTTCAAGTTCATGTTTTGCCGATTTGGGCATAGCCAGCACCACCAGCCGGATATCATCCTGTTCAACCTGATGGGAAAGCTGATGCGCTGCCCCCTGGTGTGCTAAGCCAAATTCCGCGTTATCAGCCCCTGTTAAGCTGATCCAGCCCGTGAACTGATAGCCTGCGGCGGCCAGCCCGGCTGACGACTCCCTGAAAACCCTGGCGGCATCGCCTGCATGACCCACCAGCAGGGCATTAAACCGGATGCGACCCGATCCTATGCCCGCTCTGACGGTATTGAGGATCATCATCCTCCCGGTTAGGGTCAGCAGAAAGTGGGCGCTGAGAAAGAGGAGAAAAGCTTTGTAATAATAGCGGTAATCTTTCTGCGGATCGTTGATGACGATGGCAAAGAAGATGATAATACAACCCGTTAGGCTGAGCAGGAACGTGCGACCCAATTCGTTGAGCCGCGATTTTTTATGCACCGCCGTATAGGTTCCGGTGAGGGCATAAAGAATCAGCCAGGCAATGGGAAACAGGGCTAAGCCGATCCAGAATTTTTCGTGAACGATCAATCCGTCTTCATCAAACAGTCCTTCATCCAGCAAATAACGCCGGGCGAAAAACAACACCATCCACGATAGTAAGGCTGCCACGTAATCGCTTACCAGGTAATTATAGCCATACGATCGGGTATTTGATGATTTGTTGATCAATGACTGCTCGACGAATTTTTAATCTTATTAAGGATCTGATGGGCGATATCCATCGCACGAAATCCATCTACCTCATTAACAACCGTAGGGGTATCGCGTAGTATGGCATCCCTGAACTGTTCCAGTTCCAACTTTATCGCATTTACGGCGGGAACCTGGGGTTTTGCAACAGCAATGGTTCGCTTCCCCTTAGGCGTGTCTACATCAAAAACAAAACTGCCGGCATCTTCACCGGTTTTCAGGCGGATGATCTCCGCTTCACGGCTCAGGAAATCAATTCCAATATAGGCATCCTTCTGAAAAAGGCGCATTTTACGCATTTTTTTCATGGATATCCTGCTGGAAGTCAGGTTGGCCACACAGCCATTATCGAATTCAATGCGCGCATTGGCTATATCCGGCGTGTCGGTCATTACCGCAACCCCATTGGCGGAGATG
>JAEYRC010000330.1 GCA_023409675.1 Bacteroidota bacterium | reverse complement strand
TATATGTACTTTGGAACTTCGGTTGGCCTGGATCGTTATAACCGGAAAACCGGTTTGGTAGACAGAAATTATTCTGCTGCGCATGGGCTGCCCAATAACAGTGTTATAGCGGTTTTTACCGATTCTAAACAACGCTTATGGCTGAGTACCCGCCTGGGCGGACTGTTCACACTTGATCAAAATGAGAAATTCCTTCCGGTAAAACTCCCTGAGGGTATTCAGCGATCCACCATCATTTCGATGTATGAAGACGGCAATTCTACGATGTGGTTTGGGAGCCGGGGTGGGGGATTGATCAGAATTACCGTAGATGGTTCATTAGCCCATTTTACCGCCGGCACCGGACTGCCCGCTGATGTGATATACGGATTTTATGAAGATGCGGAAGATGATATCTGGATGGCCACCGAAAAGGGACTGTTGTTGTTTAATGGCAAATCGTTTACGCTTTTTGATAAATCTTCAGGACTGTTTTTTAATGAGTTTTACCGTATGCTGGAAGACCCCGATGGCTTCCTGTGGTTGAGCGGCAATAATGGACTGCAGCGTATCGCCGTTAGTGAATTGCTTCAGGCCAAGCGTTCCCGGAATGTTAGTTATTACCTTGCCGTGAGAATGTTTAATGCATCTGATGGTATGCCGAATGCTGAAACCAATGGAGGCTTTTTTCCCGCCGGCTGGGCAATGCAGGATGGTACCGTCTGGTTCCCGACCATTCAGGGAATTGCGGTTGTTGATTATCGTAATATACGGGAAGAGAACAGGTTCATGAACATTCATATCCAGCATTTACAACTCGGAGATAAACAATATTTTCCGGGTGAACCCATCGCGTTGCCCCCGGGAGTCTTCAATTTTGAAATCCAATATACCAGCATCGATTTTCTGAAAGCCGATGATATACAATATTTTTATCGGCTCAGGGGTATGAACAACGACTGGACCTCAGCCGGTAACCGGCACCAGGCCTTTTTCTCCGGACTGGCTCCCGGGAAGTATATTTTTGATGTTAAAGCAGAACGCTATGGCGTTTGGTCTCCGGTAAGTTCAATGGAATTTAGCATTCAACCACATTTTTACCAGACTATGGGTTTCAGGGCCGGTATGGCCGGATTGACTGTGCTGTTGATCGGGTATATCATTTACGCTCAGCGTTTGCGGGCCCGTCAGAAAATCCGCGAACAGCATATGGTGATGCGTGCACAGATCAAGGGTCAGGATAAAGAACGCCAGTATATCAGTACAGAGCTTCACGACAGCATCAGTCAGCAACTGGCAACCGCGCGCATGTTTCTTGACCTCGCAAAACATCCTGATGACAAACAACAGGAACTGATTCTGAAAAGTGAAGAGGTTGTAAAAAATGTAATTAATGATATCCGGGTTTTGTGTCATTCACTTACCCCACCCGGACTGAAAGACATTGGTCTGGAAGAAGCGCTGGAAGAATTATTCCGATCGTACCGATCTATCGGAAAATTTTCTATCGATTTCAGTTTATCGGTTGACCCGGGTCAACTGGAAGAAGATCTTCAGTTTACCATTTTCAGGATCATCCAGGAACAGATGCAGAATATTGCCCGTCATGCACAGGCGACATCCGTATCGGTTGATTTCACCGCCAGTGCCAGCCATCTGCTGATCTCCATCCGAGATGACGGCAGTGGCTTTGACCCTAAATCCGTCCGCTATGGTCTTGGGTTCAGAAATATCCGCAACCGCCTGGAATTGTATAATGGTAAAATGGAACTTCGATCGGCGCCAGGAAATGGATGCTCTCTTCAGTTAACCATTCCTGTACTTAATAAAGATGTACAAATACCTGTCGTAAGCGCTGAACAATACAATTGATCACTTCTTTTTGTTTTGACATCAATTTCTCCGGGAATTATAAGTATTCCGTATCCGTGAATGTTGAAATTGATTTATTCCATATTTCTGAATAAAAAACTCAAAGCCGCTCAACCCTATCCAATCACTGCATTATTGATTCATAACCCGCTTGAAATACCTTCCCTGGCGGGTTGGGGTATAGTTCCAGTCGCTAAATAACATGGGCGACCACAATGGATCAAAAACCCACACCACATAAGAGATCCCTCTTTCCCTGCAATAAGCTGTTATGGCATCTCCATACGATTCGTCACTGATCACCGGTATGTGCGCGCCCCGGTCATCAGGTCCGCAAAATCCGATCTCCGTGAGAATCAACGGATATTTTTCCGAAACAAATCCCCAGTCTTCAGTCCATTTTTCTTCCCATGGCTTAGGTCGTTTTTGCGGATAGGGATGACTGACATAAGCTATGCCTTCAGCATTAACCGGATGCTCCCGGATCTCCGTAAGATCATAACCCCAGTTAAAACCGGCTACCAGCGGTATAGACTGATTTCCGGTTTTTCGAATGATGCTGATCATTTCCTCAATGAGTTTTTTCCAGTCGGCCCAACTGCAGGCGCCAAGTTTTCCGTTATCGGTGGTGGGCTCATTGAACAATTCCAGAAAGGCCACTGCTGAATTATCGCGATAGCGGGTTGCTATTGTAGACCAGAAGGCCATCGTTTCTTCCCGTGTGGTAACATATCCTTCCCTGAAAAACTGCTCTGTGCAGAGGTTGCCAATGCTGTGCCAGTCAATAATCACATATATTCCCTGTTCTGCAGCCAGGGCTATACCCTTGTCAAGCAGTTTCAGGTACTCTTTTTCGCCCATCGATCTCCATGCGCGCGGATGGACAGGAAAGCGAACGATATTCGCGCCCCATTTCCGGAGTTCCTGGAAATAAGGCTTTTCCCATTTTCCTTCACGAAAGAGTTTTTCAGGGTCACTCGAACTATACCCTTTGAAGACCATCGTTTTCCCGTCCGGATCAATGAACCGGTTGCCTTCTACCCGAATGAGCGGCAGGAGCGAGGGTTGTGCTGTCGTAAATAAGACGCAAAAGAGCAACAGCAGACTGAATGTTGACTTCATCTTTTAAAAATACGGTTTTCATGGTTTTTGTAAAAAGGACAGATGAATGGAAACAGGCCGGTGGCACTTTTCTGCTATGGAATAGTTTTTATTGCTATCTGAATAATGGCGTTAATAGAGTTTACCGATAAAGGATTGTACTGCAAAGCAGGAGGTTTTTATATTGATCCCTGGAAGCCTGTTGAAAGGGCGGTAATCACCCATGCCCATAGTGATCATGCCCGTTGGGGATCGAAGCAATACCTTTGTCACCGCGATACCGAACCTTTGCTCAACCTGAGGCTTGGGCCCGGCAATTACCAAAGTGTAGAATGGGGTGAAACGCTTTTCATGCAGGGCGTAAAGTTATCTCTACATCCGGCAGGACATATGATCGGATCTTCACAGATCCGCATCGAGTATGAGGGCGAAGTGTGGGTGGTCAGCGGTGACTATAAAACTGAAAATGATGGTATCAGCGGTGCTTTCGAACCTGTCCGATGCCATACCTTCATCACGGAATCTACCTTTGGCTTACCCATTTACAACTGGGAACCCCAGCAGTTAATCTATAACCGAATTCATAACTGGATTGCTGAAAACCGCAAAACAGGAAAAACAAGTGTGTTACTTGCTTACAGTCTGGGTAAGGCGCAACGTCTGCTGCGCTGCCTGGCAGAAACAGATCTTGAACTCTTCGCTCACGGCGCTATCTATAATGCTGACCAGGTGCTCAAACAGCATGGATGGGCCTTTCCCGATCTCACAAGGGTGCATCCGGAATTGCCGAAAGACCGCTACCAGGGTGGTGTGGTGATCGCGCCGCCAAGTGCGGATGGATCAGCATGGATACGGAAATTTCATCCCTATACGGTCGGGATATGCTCGGGCTGGATGCAGGTACGGGGAAACCGCCGCAGAAGAAATGCCGGAGCTGGCTTCGTATTAAGCGATCATGCCGACTGGAATGGCCTGCTGCAGGCTATCCGGGAAACCGGTGCCGAACGGGTCTATGTTACGCATGGATTTCAGGCTGCATTCAGCCGCTACCTGAATGAACAGGGCATATTTTCTGCGGAAGTAAAAACAGAATACGGACAGGAAGAGGAGGAAGCCCTTCTTTTCGATGATCAGGTTCATGAAGCTAACCTAAATGAAGAACCGAATGCCTGACAGTGATCAATATACGAAACCATTGGTTGCAAGTACCGGCATATCCGGAATGTCGTTATTTGCTGAACTGGTACAACAGCTTGGAACAACTACAAAAACCAATGATAAACTTCAGGCGTTGCGGGACTATTTCCTTCAGGCACCCGATGCAGATAAAGTATGGGTAATTGCCATCTTCAGCGGGCGCAAACCCCGGCGGGCAATAAGCAGCGCCTTACTCTCGGCCTGGTGTATGGAAATCACCGGGCATCCATCCTGGTTGTTTACGGAAAGTTACCATACGGTGGGAGACCTGGCGGAAACCATATCCTTATTGTTACCGGAACATCCCCTTGAACTTTTACCTGCTCCGGATACTGAAACGGATGGATCGACTGAAGACATGCAGCGCGCCGCTGAAGGATTATCCCTTAGTCATTTTCTCAACCAGTTGTTGCGTATCGAAAAGCAGGATGAATCTGTAAAGAAACAATTTGTACTGGAGAGTTGGAGCCGTATGACGAGGTCTGAACGTTTTGTGTTCAATAAACTGATCACCGGAAGCTTTCGTATCGGTGTATCGCAAAAAATGATGGTCAATGCCCTGTCGCGTCTGACCAACCTCGAAGCTTCGGTTATTGCTCACCGTATCAGCGGCAACTGGGATCCGGCAACAACCGGTTTCGATGATCTGCTCGATGAAGAACTGGCACAGTCAGATGCTTCAAAACCCTATCCTTTTTACCTGGCCTATGCACTGGAGACTACGCCACATGAACTGGGAGAACCCGCCGACTGGCAGGCGGAATGGAAGTGGGATGGTATCCGCGGACAGTTGATCAAGCGGGAAGGCCAGTTGTTCATCTGGAGCCGGGGAGAAGAGCTGGTTACAGAGAAATTTATCGAATACCACGCCTTACTGCCTCTACTGCCGGATGGAATTTCGCTGGATGGAGAAATACTGCCCTATGATGGGAATGCGCCGCTTTCCTTCAATGTTCTTCAGACCCGTATCGGCAGAAAAAATATTACCCGTAAACATCTTTCTGAAGCGCCGATCGTTTTCTTTGTCTATGATCTGCTGGAATATGGCG
>JAEYRC010000153.1 GCA_023409675.1 Bacteroidota bacterium | reverse complement strand
TATTCATCCAGCAGGCTGGTCATTTGACGGGCCATACGGGTTTTGGCCTGGCCGCGTAAGCCAAGGAACAAAATATTGTGTTTCGACAACAGTGCGCGCTCAACATCCGGAATTACGGTTTCTTCATATCCAAGAATGCCTTCAAAGGATGAACTTTTATTTTTCAATTTTGCAATCAGGTTATTGCGGACTTCCTCTTTGATACTTACCGGGCGGTAACCTGATGCTTTCAGTTCTGCTATTGTATTGATACTTTTTATATCGATGGTCATGAATTTGCTTTAAATGATCTGGTAAAAAAATAAAAGATTAACCCGGACTTAATAAACGGTCTTACGTTTACCGCTTTCAAAATCCCTGAAAATAAAGGCTCCAAGATTATCGAGTGCGGCAAAGAATGCTTTACCGTTATTGGTTTCGGTGAACTCCTGAACAAATCGCTGCAGGTAGGGGTCTGTCGCGATCATGAAGGTGGTGATAGGAATTTTGAGTTTTTTGCACTGGGCTGCCAGGCTCAAACATCTGTTGGTAATTTTTCGGTCGAGCCCAAAGCTGTTCTTATAATAGCGCTTACCGTTTTTCAAACAGGTGGGCTTACCGTCGGTGATCATGAAGATCTGCTTATTCGGATTTTTTCTTCTGCGAAGAATATCCATAGCCATTTCCAGTCCGGCTACCGTATTGGTATGAAAAGGACCCACTTCAAGATAGGGAAGGTCCTTGATTTCCACAGGCCAGGCATCATTTCCAAAAACAACGATATCGAGTGTATCCTTGGGATATTTGGTGGTAATCAGTTCACTGAGCGCCATTGCCACTTTCTTTGCCGGCGTGATACGGTCTTCTCCGTACAGGATCATACTGTGCGAAATATCAATCATCAGCACGGTGGAAGTCTGCACTTTAAGATCGGTTTCACGAATCGATAGATCATCTTCCTGCATACTGAAGGAGTCTATACCATGATTGATCTGCGCATTGCGGATGGAGGCTGTGAAGTCGATCTGTTCGAGGGTGTCTCCAAAACGGTAGGGTCGGGTTTCCGGATTGATCTCATCGCCCTGACCCGGCTTGAAGGTCTGGTGCTGACCCTGTTTGGTTTTTTTCAGTTTACCAAAAATCTCTTCCAATGAGCGTTTACGGATGCCCTGCTCTGTTTTGGGTGTAATCCTGATCTGGCCATCTTCAGGGTTTTCCGTAATATATCCTTTCTCGCGAAGGTCTTCTATGAAATCACCCATTCCGTATTCATCGCTGGTCATCTCATATTCCTTATCCAGCTGATTCATCCAGTTCAGGGCTTCACTGAAGTCGCCATTGGTATAGGTGAGCAATTGCATGAATACATCCAGCAACTGTTCAAATTTGGTTTTTCCTTCTTCCCCGGGAGTGAACTTTGAAAAATTATAGCCTTTCATGAGCATCTAAGTTCGCTATTTAACAGGGAATAAAAAAACCCGGAACTGGTATTCCGGGTTGATTAACAAACTTATAGTCTATTGCGCGGTATCCCGCGGTGCGTCGGGAGTTCCGGGTGTTCTCATCGGTGTACCGGAGCCTTCGCCGGGGGCGGGGGCTGTCAGGTACTGACTTTCCCACTGGGCAATCTGCGCCAGCATCTGGTATGAGGTAATGATATCATACGCGAAAGGCATTTGCCGTTCAGACAGGTCGCCGGGCTTATTGTTGAGTAAAGAGGCAGCCTGCATGGCAATCTCTTCAGTGCTGCGTCCATATTCATCCAGGCTTCGGTAATAGTTCATTTGTTCTTCAAGATCCTTTTTCAGCGAACGGCCTACCTTTTCCGCCAGGGCCATATCTCCGCTCTGATAGGCTGCATCCAGGAAATCAAGGCTGATACTGTTGTGGAAATTCCCCCGGTTCGAGGTCATACCATAAGGCACATTGGCATTCAGCACATGTTGATCGTACTGATTGAGGACCTTCCGTGCTGAATCCATTTTATTCGCCCGGATCAGGCTTTTGGCCGTTGTGGCATGAACCAGGCGCATAGTGTTGATATGGCGGCGGTTTTCTTCATCGAAATACACCCCGGGTGTTGAAGCTCCGCCATATTTAAATTTCGTCATGATGTTTTCAAAAGCCAGATCAGGTTGTACCTGGCTATTCATTACCGGAACAAAGCGATAGGTCAGCCCTTCCATACGCATGTATTTATCCAGCCCCAGGTTCCGCAATTCGGATGTTGAGGTGAAATAAACCGGACGTTTGAATTGAGTGGTGGCAAGAACAGCCAGCAGGGCAAGATCATTTTTCTGCAGGTAGTTTTTAGGAATATCAATGTTGATGGAACTCAGGACGCTGTCGCCGGGGTTCAGCTTCATATTTTGTTTTACCCATTCAACATCCACAGGAATAGATACTTTTTTAACAGGAAATACATTAGCCTGATCGCCGCTTTGCATGCCCACCATATTACGGCTGTCATCACTGGCTACCACATTTTTGAGGATGGTCTGCAGGTCGTAATATTGATTCTGATCATATCCCGGAAGGGGATATACAGGAACCACATCCCGTTTGCTGCCCCGGATCTGTTCAGCCGAAAAGATCACATCGGCAGGACTGCTTTCATTGAGGCGATAGCGCAACTGGTTGATGTACCAGTCGGTGCCCATTAGGCTATAGTTGATCACCCGCAGGTCGGGGCGAATAGCTTCAACTTCCTGGCTATACCACAATGGGTAGGTGTCATTATCACCGAAGGTAAATACGATGGCATCATTCTCACAGCTTTCGAGGTAGTTGCTACCCAGGTCGCGGGCCAGGTATTTCTTGCTGCGGTCATGATCATCCCATTCCTGTACAGCCATCCAAACGGGTACGGCCAGCACACAGATGGTGGCGGCTGCAATATTGGGAAGATTGCCGGATAGTTTCAGTTTTTTACTGAACAGTTCTTTTACCCAGAGCACTCCAAGTCCGACCCAGATCGCGAACGCGTAAAACGAACCTACATAGGCGTAATCGCGTTCCCTTGGCTGAAAGCCCGACTGGTTCAGGTATATCACAATGGCAAAACCGGTAAAGAAAAACAGTAGAAAGGTGATCAGAAAATCCTTTCGGTGCCGTGTATACTGAAATACGATTCCGGCTATTCCGAGCATCAGTGGAAGGAAAAACAGGCGGTTATGCGCTTTATTATCGGTGCCCGCGGTGGTGGGCAGAATATCGCCGGTATCATGAAACAGGCGATCGATAAAGGTGATGCCGCTGGTCCAGTTGCCATCTCTTCGGTTACCCATACCCTGCAGATCGTTTTGCTTCCCGGCGAAATTCCACATGAAATAACGCCAGTACATCCAGCGGAACTGGTAACTTATAAAGTAGCGTATATTATTGGCAATGGTAGGTTCTTCATCCGCATCGAGCCCTCCGAATTCACGGTACACCATTTGTTGGTTTCTTTCTGTACCATTATCCCACATGCGTGGAAAAAGGTGGGCGGTTTCCATCGCTCCATAATCGATTTTACGCAGACTTCCGACATTCTCATATTTCTCTTCCCCTTTCACATACTGGGTGCCCACTTTAGCGTAATCATCATTGGTGAGGTCTTCTGTAAAAAAGGGACCAAACAGTATCGGCCAGTCGCCATATTGTTCGCGGCTGAGATAGCCCACCAGGCTGACCGGATTGTCGACGTTGAACATATC
>JAEYRC010000122.1 GCA_023409675.1 Bacteroidota bacterium | reverse complement strand
GCCTATGCCCGTCAGTTTATGGGCGATATGGAACGCCCCGATGTAGACAAGATCACCGGCCTTTCTCCGGTAATTTCGATTGAACAGAAAACGACCAATAAGAATCCACGTTCTACAGTAGGAACGATTACGGAGATCTATGATTTTCTCCGGCTCTTATTTGCACGTACTGCGGAGGCATACAGTTACCACACCGGAAAAAAAATGGTGCGCTTCAGTGAGGAAGAGATCGTTCAGAATATCTTTAAAAAATTCAGCGATAAAAAAATTACGCTGCTGGCGCCGTTGATCCGGGGCCGTAAAGGGCATTACCGTGAACTCTTTGAAGATATCCGCAAAAAAGGTTTTGTACGGGTTCGGGTAGATGGTGAGATCCGGGAGCTGGTTCCCAAAATGCAGGTAGACCGCTATAAGATCCACGATATTGAGGTAGTGGTTGACCGGCTTGAAGTGAATGAAGAGTCGCGGGTGCGAATCAGCCAAAGTGTGCAAAAGACTTTACAGATGGGTAAGGATCTGATGTTTTTGCTGGTTAATGATTATGAAAAAGTGATTCAGTACAGTAAGTTGCTGATGTGTGAAGATACCGGGCTGAGTTATGAAGAACCATCTCCCAATTCCTTTTCCTTCAATTCACCTTATGGGGCATGTCCGAATTGTAAAGGGCTGGGGGCAGTATACCAGGTGAGCATGGAAGCCATTATTCCCGACGACAGCCTGAGTATTAATGAAGGTGGATTTGCCCCTTTGGGTGAAGAGCGCGAGGCGGAAGTATTCCGACAGGTCAAACAACTGGCCCGACGGCAGAAGATCGATATGAAAGTGCCGGTGGCTAAGCTTTCCATGAAATCAAAAAACCTGATCCTCTATGGCAATGAAGCCGGTCTCGAACTGACAGAAAGTGATTTTGATGATATTTCGGCTGTTGATCCGGGTTATGTCAGTGACTATGAAGGCATCATTCCCATGCTGAAGCGCTGGTTCAATACCGGTACATCTGACGCGATCCGTGAATGGGTTGAAAAATACATGGAACTTAAACCCTGCCCAACCTGTAATGGGGCGAGGTTGAAGAAAGACAGTCTTTGGTTCAAGATTGATGAAAAGAACATTTCGGAATTAAGCGATATGAACATCGATAAGCTTGCAGACTGGTTCAGTGGTCTGGAAAAGCGCTTATCGAAACGCCAACTGACCATTTCAAAAGATGTGCTTAAAGAGATTCGCGAGCGTTTGCAGTTTCTCACAGATGTGGGCCTCACCTACCTTTCGCTGAACAGGCCTTCGCGAACCCTTAGTGGCGGAGAGTCGCAACGCATCCGCCTGGCTACCCAGATCGGATCGCAGTTACAGGGGATAACCTATATATTGGATGAACCCAGCATAGGACTGCATCAGCGCGATAACCAGCGGCTGATCGATGCCTTGCGAAACCTGCGCGATATCGGAAACAGTGTATTGGTGGTAGAGCACGATAAGGATATCATGCTGGCGGCCGACTATCTGGTCGATATCGGACCGGGAGCCGGAAAGCATGGCGGAACTATTGTTGCTCAGGGCGATCCCAAAGCCATCTATGCCACCCAATCGGAGACTACGGAGTTTCTGTTCGGTGAAAAAACCATCGCGGTTCCGCAGCAGCGGCGTCAGGGAAATGGAAAGGAAATCGTGCTGAAAGGCGCGTCAGGGAATAATCTTCGTAAAGTGGATGTTCGCTTTCCTCTTGGAAAACTAATTCTGGTAACCGGCGTTAGTGGTAGTGGAAAATCCACGCTGATCAATGAAACACTTTATCCATTGCTCAGTCGCCATGCGTACAATTCAAAACTAACACCACAACAGTACTCTTCAGTAAAAGGCCTGGATCATATCGACAAAGTAATTGAAATTGACCAGTCGCCCATTGGTCGAACACCCCGGAGTAATCCGGCCACCTACTGCGGATTTTTCACGGATATCCGTACGTTATTTGCCGCGGTTCCTGAGGCTAAGATCAGGGGGTATACCGCCGGACGATTTTCATTCAATGTAAAAAGCGGACGCTGTGATGTTTGTGAGGGTGGGGGAATGCGGGTTATTGAAATGAACTTTCTGCCCGATGTATATGTGCACTGCGAAAAGTGCAACGGCAAGCGGTATAACCGCGAAACACTGGAGATCCGGTATAAGGGTAAATCGATCAGTGATGTACTGGAAATGACGGTGGATGAAGCCGTGGAGTTCTTCACCAATGTACCTTTCATTTACCGGAAGATAAAAGTTTTGCAGGAAGTTGGCCTGGGATACATTACCCTTGGGCAATCGGCTGTAACGCTGAGTGGTGGCGAAGCGCAGCGGGTGAAATTATCAACGGAGCTGGGTAAGCGCGATACGGGTAAAACATTTTATATCCTGGATGAACCTACCACTGGATTGCATTTCCAGGATATTCAGCATTTACTGAATGTGTTGAACAAGCTTGTTGACCGCGGTAATACGGTATTGGTGATCGAACACAATCTGGATGTGATAAAGGTTGCTGATCATATCATTGACCTCGGTCCGGAAGGTGGTGATGGAGGAGGAAGGATCTTGTTCGAAGGATTACCCGAGGCACTTCCTACGGTAAAGGAAAGTCATACCGGGCGTTACCTCGAACCGGAACTTAAACCGCGAAAATAATTCGCGCTAACCTATTCCCGTAGCGGCTATCAGGAAAAAGTTTTTGGGAAACGTTGTTCAATAAAGGGTTTCCGGTAAGATAAGTGCGGGGAGTGATCAGATAAAATCATGTATAAATCAGGGTACTAATTATAGGGAACGGATCAGGTTTTGACTCAACCAGATATTAGATTTTACAGATTTCCCCGCTACTTACCGGGTTTGTTATGAAAAACAAAGAACAGCGTTTATGTTACCGATACATGACCGGCTTCAATACGTTCATCATTACTGAAAACTTCAAACTGGTAGTTTCCTTTTTGAATATTTTTTATTAAGGTGGTGTGTTTATGTTTAATGTTCACCTGGCGGATAAGCTTACCATTGATATCGAACAGGTATAGCTGATAGCTTTGTTGCTGATCGCCCCCTGCGCTAAAGAACAGTACCTGGTGATCGGCATCGGGATAGAGTTTTACCCGGTGTTTTTTATTACTGATTTTTTTTTCAACAACAATTGAATCAACAATAGCCGTTATTGGCTTTGCAGCAACTGCCTGATCCGGATGCCCAAGTACAAGAGTGAGCGCAAGCAGTCCTGCCGGAAAGCAACTTAGCGTACCGAATGCTTTCATGCGTTGGAATTTCATGAACAATGTGCGTACAACAATTAGAAACGGATCGGGCAATTGGTTGAATTTCCCCAACGGTTACCACCGCCTAAACGCAATCCGAGTTTGAATCCAATGGAATAATACGAGTCATTGTTCTGAGGCGTTCCGCGGATCTGTCCGGCTGAATAAACTCTCGACAACGGAGTTCCGGTTTTGTTGGCCATGCGTTCGGCAAGCTGCGCCTGCGCAACAGGCATATTGGCGTAAAATAAAGCCGGATCGATGTAGCGGGTGCTGACATCATCAATATAGTCGGTGAAGGTGTTGCGGTGAATCACTTCCATGCTGATGTTGATGTTTTCATTCAGCAGGTATTTGATGCCAATTCCCATAGGGATGTTCACCTGTGTAAGACTGTATTCTTTTCTGCCGGGAAATTCTGCAAATCCCTGGCCTTCCGTGCGAAGTGGTTTAAGATCAACCCAGTCGCCCGTTAACGGATCAGTTCCCTGAGGATTGAAATGAAATGCACCAACACCTATAGTAGCATAGGGCCGGAATTTCTGGAACATATCAGAAGGATCGAATTCAAGGAAAACAGTAGGATAGATCTCCGCCATCAGTAATCCTTCATACAGAGGTGACCGGAAATTGGAATTGCGGATCTTCCGGTATTCTTCCCAGCTACCTTTTCCTTTGATAACCGCGTCATCTCCCTCCAGGGAGCCAACATTAACGGCAAGCCGGAAGGCAAGCCAGTCGAGCGGATGATAGGAAATGAACCCACCAAAGGTTAATTTGGTCATTGGAAAATTATTGTCTTTCAGAAACCGGGTTCCTTTACCCGTATTTCCACCCAGATCACCTAAAAAGTTAGACGGACCAACCGTTACACCGGCTTCAAAATACGAGGTGTTTTCGGTGTACTGACTGTACGATGCAGAAGAGATGGAAAGAAGAAGTGCCAGGACAAAACACTTCCATACAGAAGTATGTAAATTCTGTTTCATGAATATTAGATTTTAGTTTTCAGATGGTCCAGGATTTCTGTACCGGAAAGCACCGGCGCAGAATTCACATCTTACAAACGCAGAATTGATTGTTTTTGTGTGCGGAGTACAAAAAAATTTTTTTCCATGTATTGGAAAAAGGCTATTCAGAGGTATTGGTGAAGGGTTTGATCATATGAATGTGATCAATACCATCTTCATCATAAACATCACCAGACTGCCGGAAACCAAAGGATTCATAGAATTTCTTCAGGTATAATTGTGCTCCGATCTGGATGGGGCCGGCGCCATACAAACGATAAATCTGCTGTATGGATTCTGTTAATAATTGCTTCCCGTAACGTTTATTCCTGAATTGGGAATTGGTGAGTATTCTTCCGATCGAACTTTCGGGATACATGATACCCGGAGCAAAAAGCCGGGAATAAGCAGCCAGTTGGTTGCTTTCCCAGCACATCAGGTGCATCGCCTGCTGGTCGTTATTGTCGGCATCCTGAAAAATACATTGCTGTTCTACAATAAAAACCTCAATGCGTAAGCGAAGAATAGCGTATAATTCATCTGGTGTTAATGCGGTAAACGGTTTACAACTCCAGCCGTTGTTCATAATCAAATTCTTTTCAGTGGTTCTTTCATTACGGATGAAAAGTAAAATTCAGCCGAATGCTTAAGATTGATCGTATTCATTCCGATGCGCAGGTTCTTTATCACCGGTTCAATAACCATATTTCTTTCCCCAACGAGCCCGGAGAAATTTTCGCAATTCTTCTTCCCGCGGATTTTTTCCGGGATCATAAAAGACCTGTCCGGAGATTTCCTCCGGAAGATATTCCTGTTCAGCAAAATTTTTATCATAACTATGGGCATACTGATAACCTTTGCCATACTGCATCGACTTCATCAGTTTTGTTGGCGCATTGCGAAGATGCAGGGGTACGGGCAGATCGCCGGTTTTGCGCACCAGGGCCAACGCTTCATCAATTGCCATATAAGACGCATTGCTTTTGGGAGATGCTGCCAGGTAGGTGGTGCATTGTGCCAGAATGATCCTCGACTCAGGATTCCCGATTTTGTTCACCGCCTCAAAACAGGCATTGGCCATCACCAGTCCGGTTGGATTGGCATTGCCGATATCTTCGCTGGCGAGGATCACTAGCCTTCTGGCGATGAACTTAACATCTTCTCCTCCTTCGAGCATTCGGGCCAGCCAGTATATCGCGGCATTGGGATCACTGCCACGAACAGATTTTATAAATGCACTGATGATGTCGTAATGCTGCTCACCGGTTTTATCGTAAAGTGCAATTTTTTGCTGAGCGATTTGCATGACCTGCTCATCGGTAATATTCAGCGACTTTTCTTCCCCGGTGTTAAGTGAGGTGATGACCAGTTCGAGCAGGTTCAGCAATTTGCGGGCATCACCACCCGATAAACGGATGAGGGCTTCTGTTTCCTGCAGGGTGACTGCTAACGTTTTCAGGAATTCATCTTCTTTCAGGGCGGTTTGCATAAGTCTTTTCAGGGCGTCTTCCGATAAAGGCTTCAGTACATACACCTGGCATCGGCTCAGCAATGCACTGTTTACCTCAAAGGAAGGATTTTCGGTGGTTGCACCGATAAGTGTAATTGTGCCTTTTTCCACTGCCCCTAATAGCGCATCCTGCTGTCCTTTGTTGAAACGATGTATTTCATCAATGAATAAGATAGCACCCGTTTGAGTACGCGCCAGGTCTATCACCTGTCGCACTTCTTTAACACCGGCGCTGATGGCGCTGAGGGTATAAAATGGAGCCTTCAAGGTATGGGCAATGATATTCGCGATGGTGGTTTTACCGGTACCGGGTGGCCCCCAAAGGATCATGGAAGGAATTTTTCCCTGTTCGATAGATCTGCGCAGGATACTGTCTTTCCCGGCAAGGTGCTCCTGGCCGGCCAGTTGTTCAAGCCGGTTGGGGCGCAAACGTTCGGAAAGAGGCGGTAAGGCAGTGTCCATATGTTGATTATACCCTTATAACTGTACTTTAAGTGACAATTCGGTTAACTGTTTCTGATCAACAGTAGCGGGTGCATCGAGCATGACATCGCGGCCGCTGTTATTTTTAGGAAACGCAATGAAATCACGGATACTTTCGCTGCCGCCCAGAATGGCACAAAGCCGGTCGAAGCCAAAAGCAATTCCTCCATGAGGGGGCGCTCCATATTCAAACGCGCCAAGCAGAAAGCCGAACTTATGCACCGATTCTTCCTGACTCATACCCAGCGCCGTGAACATCTTTTCCTGCAATTCACGCTGATAAATCCGGATAGATCCACCTCCGATCTCATTGCCGTTTAAAACCATATCATAGGCATTGGCGCGGATATTCGCATAAGGATGATCGAGATAGGCCGCCGGATCTTCGATTCGGGGGTCATTATTGATCATAATATCGATGTGATCTGGCTTTGGGGCTGTAAACGGATGGTGTCTCGCTACCCAGCGATTATCTTCGCTGTCGTATTCAAACAGGGGGAAGTCGAGTACCCATAGGGGCTTGAATTCATCTTTTTTGCGCAGACCAAGTCGCTCGGCCATGTATAACCGAAGTTCGCTCATGGCTTTCCGCGTGCGTTCCTCCGCTCCGGCAAGAATCAGGATCAGATCCCCGGGTTTGGCTGAACAGGCCGCGGCTATTTGCTGAAGACGATCGGCGCCGAAAAATTTATCTATGCTGCTTTTAAAGCTGCCGTCGGTGTTATATCGTATAAAGATCAGTCCCGACATACCGATTTGCGGACGTTTAACCCATTCCGTAAGCTCATCGGTTTGCTTGCGTGTATATTCACTTCCTTGTGGAACAGCAATAGCGACTACCGTTTCAGCGGCATCAAACACATTGAATCCACTGTTGCTGATGAGTTCTCCGGTTGCTTCCCGACGACCGTTCAGCAGAAAAGAAGATTTCAGGTTCGTCAGGGTCATGTCAAACCGCGTATCGGGTTTATCGTTACCGTAAGTCCACATGGCTTCATCCCAGGTCATGCGGTCGATGGTTTCCGGCAGATCAATTCCATTCACATCGAGGCAGATCTTCCTGATCAGGCCTTCAAACATCTGTAAGATATCTTCCTGCGTTACGAAACTCATTTCGCAATCGATCTGGGTAAATTCGGGCTGCCGGTCGGCACGCAAATCCTCATCGCGGAAGCATTTAACGATCTGGTAGTACCGGTCGTAACCGCTCACCATTAATAATTGTTTGAAGGTTTGCGGCGATTGGGGCAGGGCATAGAATTCTCCCGGGTTCATGCGGCTTGGAACGATGAAATCGCGGGCCCCTTCAGGTGTTGATTTGATGAGAAAAGGTGTTTCGATATCCATAAAACCCTGCTCATGCAGGTAATTGCGTGCCGAGCGGTTAACCGCATAACGCAATTCAATATTTTTCCGTACTGCCTGGCGCCTCAGGTCGAGATAACGGTATTTCATGCGGATATCATCGCCCCCATCGGTATCATCCTGGATAGTAAAGGGAGGGGTAGCTGATTTATTCAGCAGGGTAAAACTTTTGACGGTAATTTCCACCGAACCGGTAGGCAGATTCGGGTTTTTACTGGACCGTTCCGTTACGATTCCGCTTACCTGTAATACATATTCCCGTCCCAGCGGCTGCTGATCGAGCAGGGCATTCAATTCTTCTCCAAATAACAATTGTGTGATCCCATAGCGGTCACGGAGGTCAGCAAAGGTGATACTTCCAAACTTACGAATGGTTTGAATCCATCCTGCAAGGGTTACTTCCTGGCCGGCATGTTCTAATCGTAGTTCACCGCAGGTATGCGTTCTGTACATGAGCTGTTTTTTCTGATTTTTGAAATTCAAAATTTTCCTTACTAATTAGGAAACAAGAGGTTAGGTCATTAAGCGCAAATGTACGCTAAATCAGCCTAAAGCAAATTTGCGGAGGGACTTCCATTTTCAAAATATAATTTCTATTTTGTTGCATTAATCTGTAGGTCACCCAATACTCCCCTTTTTCAGAAAGACCATTTTTCTGTCCGTTCCCTGAAAGACCATAAGTGCTACGTACCTCATTTTTCACGAAAAATGGAACCTTATGGAAATTTTTATCGTATTTACTATCCTCCTGTTGCTGGTGGTATTTCAACATCCTCTTTCCCGTAAAATTGAACAACTAATCCTGAAAAAACAGTACAAGGTTTTTCTGTCACAGGAAACTTTCTACCACGCCATCATTTCCCGACATTTAAAATTCTACAACCGGCTCGATCTGGAAACGCAGCGGAAATTTCTTTTCCGAACCTGGCTTTTCCGGCGGGAGAAAAAATTTCATTATATCGAAGTGACTGAACAGGCTGAGATGCCGATATTGGTCAGCGCTGTCGCTGTTCAGCTCACCTTAGGGCTGGAACGGTTCAAACTTGGTTTTTTCCGTAATATTTTCATCCTTAAAGATGATTATCATTATGGATATTATTCCCGACCCTTCCAGGGACATGTCGATCACAGCGGTATATACCTGTCGTGGGATAATTTTGAAAAAGGGCTGAAAGGGCAGACGCCCAATTGTAATGTTGGTTTGCACGAAATGGCGCATGCGCTGGCCTATGTGAATTTCATTACGCAAACAGAGGAGGACCGTCATTTCAAGAAAGAGTTCAAGAACTTTTCAAAAGTGGCCCGACCGATTTTTAATAGTCTTCAAAGCGGCAGTAAAAACCTGTTGGGTGATTATGCCGGAACAAATTACCATGAATTCTGGGCAGTAAGTGTAGAAGTCTTTTTTGAAAATCCTGTTCAATTGAAACATGAACTTCCTGAATTGTTTGAGGCGATGGTACGGCTGTTACGCCAGAATCCACTGCAACATCTTGGTGCGCTGAAAGTCGCCGCCTGACCTGATGTGATGCCCCGAGGATTTTATGGACTATTCGCACTATTATTTTATCAGGCCATATGCAAGGATATTAGAAATGTTGAAAACCGTATTGATCGGATAAGACGATGCTAACCAGATCAAACATCTTTGTTTATGGAGGCAAACAAAGAAATAAAAATAGTGGAGACATTGCTGTTTGCCAGTACATTTCGATAATTGAATTTTAAAATACCGGACAGGAGTTGAACAGATTTTTACACGACATAATTGAACTTGTATAAGCATGAAGCGTGTTCGACAGGATGGGTTAGTCTGGAAATATATCCTGTGAAATTATCGGGCATGCTTAGTTGTTAACTACGATTGCTTACAATAAGCGATCAGGAGCCAATTAAGCAAGTGGGTTTTCACTGTTGCAGGTGGTTAAAATACTGCTTCAGGATAGTTAAATAGACTGGGTAGGAAGAGAAGGGTTGAATACTTTTGAACCTGCTGAAACATATCAATCAATTGACTGTTCCTGATCAGTGCTGGCGTGAAAGGGAGTGGTAACAGGCAGGGAAGCTACTCAACTGTAAAGGGGAGAGATGTATTTATACTGTTTTTTTGGTATGGTGGAGGCGGGGGAGGGAGGGCCCTTGGGCACCTGCGCGCAGCGGTGAAAACAACATTTTTAAGCCTGCTAAACACCATTTTATATCGTTTGAACATCGCCTCAAGCCCATTAAAATCTTCTATTAAAAGTGTTTTACCCTTTACCATCCGGATAGCTGGCTTAATACAGTCCAAGCTGTACCGAATCCTTCTAACACCTGATTTTCCATTTATGCCGATATTTCCCATGTACTTATCAGAATAAATAAGCAGAGCATCAAATCATTCGTTTCAGCAGGTTATTGAAACGTTCAACACTGGCAGCCGGATCAATATCAGTTCCAAAACATATATGATCAGCCAGTTGTCGCGCATAATAGGGCGCCAGGGAACAACCCTTGGTGCCCATGCCATTCAGGATCCCTATGGCAGGCAAAGCCGGATGAAACCCTACAAAAGGCCGCCGTTCCAGTGTAGCCGGTCGCAGTGCTGCTTCATGCCCAACAACATTAAAAGGTATCTTTAGGAAATCAGTCAGCAAAGCAACCGTACGCTTATGAAAAGTTGCTGAGGGCTTATCGTCTTCATAATGCCATTCATACGTTGAACCGGCCCAAAAAATGTCATCATATAGCGGAACAAGACTTATCCCCTTTTTTAAGATGCTGTCTCTGGCCAGACCGGGGATTTCAACCAGCAGACACTCTCCTTTATTGAACGCAAAAGGCAATGCCCCAAACCAGGGTGTACTGGCCGCACCCGCTCCATCACAGAAAATTATTTTTCTGGCATGTATGTTTTGATAACGTACACCATTATCCGAAAAATTCAGTTCATTGGCATTGAACGAATGTTCGATCAGTTTATCTTCAGACTCCAGCACATTACGCCAGGTGGTTAGAATACTTTTCAGGTGGATCAGAAAAGCCGGCCTGATCGTACCGTAGCCAAAAGAATAATTCAGGTGTTGGTCATAATCAACGTCTGAAGTCATATCCAGATAGGATGCATCTTCTTCAAACCTGTTCATGAACGCTGAGCGCATTTGCGGCGTGGGAAAAAAATCTCTTACGGTGCATTCCGTTATTGTCCGGATTTTGAGCTCATATCCCAGCTTCCTATAAACGGCTTTTGCGAATGGAATAAGTTCATCGATCATCCAGGTCTTCACCATGCGCCTGCCCGTCACGGGATTGATGATGCCTGCCGCCACACGTGATGCGCTGTTGTTATTTTTATCATCAATGACCACATAACGCATACCATGCTGCCTGAGGTACCAGCTAAGAAATGTACCGGATATCCCCTGTCCAACGATCAGGCAATCGATTGTCATACTACTGGTTTGGCTCAATATTCACGATTACACCTTCAGAATGACTGTTAAATTCAGGAGCATATAAGCATTGAATGGTGGTTATTCCATTGCTGAAGGTTCCGCTGTGTACTACGGTTAGCGGGTATTCAAATACATAAACCCCTTTTGTAAGCCGGGAAAAATAGAAATTGGTAGATACATCACCAGTACTTTCATAATAACCCAGCCCGCCCTGCCAGCGATAGCCACTCAGCACGTTCACCGGCTCCATGGCCGATGACCGCATATCTTTCATATGCACATATTCCATATCCCGGTCTGCACGCAGCTCAATACGTACGGTAATTCTGTCGCCGGTTTTAAGGTATTCGTTGGAGGATACAGGTTTTAATACCGTACCCCGATCCGTGGACTGTTGAATGAACAATTGTTTCTGAAGCGAAAGTCCTGCATCCACCGATTTTTCAATTTTATCGGCCTGTTCAAAATACTGGTAGTGCACAGCACCCCATACGGGCTGAGATTTTTGCCGGTCCTGCTGCTGCACGTTAACCTGTATTTTACCCATTTCGGGTTTCACTTTTTCACCGTTGATAGTCTGCTTCAGATAACCCAGTGTATTTGCTGTTGGTTCATCCTTTGTAGAGAAACGTAAGGTGCCGGCCTGTAGTTCTACCACTGGTGTTTCTGCAAGCCAGTTTGAACCCTGTAACAGTAAGGCATAAACGGCGTCGGCCGTTGCCCTGGAACTTCTCCAGCGGTTGGTTTGTTTATGGGTCAGCAGCCAACGCTTCAGTTCATTTACGGTTTGCTCGTCTCCGGTGATGTCGGCAAAGGCCTCTATAAGCAGTGCCTGAGTTTCCACCGGTGCCTGGTACCAGAAATAGCCGCTTTGCACTTCTTTCCAATACATCCCTTTTTGCGGATCGGTAAGCGCATATTCTTTCAGTGAGGCCATTACCTTGCGGGCAATATTAATTTCTCCGGTGCGAAAGAGCGAAAGAGCAGTCATTCCCTGCATATACCGGCTGAATTTATTCCAATGGGTTTTGGATTGGTTGCGGTAATAGTTATACGCCTGGAAGGTTTTACCCGGAACATCTACATCTGTAAAGAAACTTCTGGTATAGAGGTATTGTAGCTGCGTGGTTCCGATATCCTGACCACTCACAGGTTTTTTCCGGTTTTTTACCAGCGTGTAATCCTTTGCCAGTTGTTCATCCATATACTCAAGGGCTTTCCGGGCTATGCCGAGCAACGATTTTTCTGTTTCAGGATGTATAGCCTGAAGTTTCTTCAAATGTCCGATCCCACTGACAATATACTGCGTAATATAGCGGTCGTCGGGTCCGCCCTTCATCCAAACAAAAGCCCCGGTAGGAGATTGCATGGCTGCAAGTTCAGTGATGGCCGATGACAGTTCAGTGCTCATCCGCGCCATATCAAAAAGCAACAGGATATTTCGCCGTTGTTCTGCTTCAGAGGCGGCTTCCATCACCCAGGGTGTTTCCTGAAGCAAGACCGATTTGAGTTCCTGATTTTTCTCGAGATTGCTCAGCAGGAAGGTGCTGTCTTTATCTTTCCATTGCTCCAGTATGGTTTTCAGACGGGGAGTTCCGGAAAGTATTTTCATGGCCAGCGCGTTGGCATAATACCGGTTAAACAATTGCTCTGCACATTCACAATCTTTACGGCTGAGATAGGGAAGCGCCTGCACAGCATACCAGGCCGGGTTAGCCGAAATTTCAACGGTAAGTGCATGATGACTCTGCGTGCTGCTTTCCTCCCAGGTAAGGAGTTTCGGGATTGTAACGGTGGTACTGCTGTCGCGGCCGGAAATGTTCAATGGTACCGAACTTGTCACCAAAATTCGGTTGGTAACAACCGGTATAATGCCTTCTTCGCCGTCAGACAGATTCCCCGACCGTGCAACCATCCGGTAGATCAGTGGGCGGGTATATTGTGCCGGTATTGCTATGGAGAAGGATACCGGAACGGATTCGCCGGCACCTGCTGTGAAATACTGGTTCGGAATGACATTTTGAAACCATCCATCAACCGGATTTAGAGTTTCCGCGTCTAATAAGCGTAATTCAATCTGTCCGGTAATTTCTTTCTGTGTCAGGTTGCTGATTTTGCCGCTCAGGTCAATACGGTCACCTTCACGCAGGAACCTTGGAACATTGGGTTGAACCATCAGTTCTTTCTGTGTGATAATGGTTTGCTCCTGATAGCCGAAAGCCAGGTTGCGGGTATGCGCAAGCGTCATCCACTTCCAGGTGGTTACCGATTCGGGCATGGTGAAGGAAAAGCTGATATTCCCCTGTCGGTCTGTTTTCAGATCCGGAAAGAAAAATGCAGTCTCATTAAAGTTCTTACGAATACCCTGTCCCTGAGGTGAAGCCTGTTCCATAACCTCACCTGCGCCGGTAGTGTCACCAAAAGCCACTTCTTCCATTTTCATTTTAGCGTTTTCCTGCCGACCGGCAACTTCCTGCACTGCAGCAGGTGGTGCCGCGCTCATATCCATATGCCGTATCCTGTCGCGGCCGTACCTCTGCTGAACTGAAATAAGTTCATCATAAATACGGGCTGTATAGGGGTGATATTCCTGTTCTTCATAATGCTGGTAAAAATCCGCGAGCCGGAAATTGGACGCCGCAGACCAGCTTTGCTGTGGCCTGATCTGGTTCCATAAGGATGGAATCTGCCAGTTGTGCTGCAGAAGCTTATCTAAGGAAGCATCATACATTCCTGTTAATACACTGGCTGCCAGGCTGTCTTTCGATGCGCCGGAAATACTGATGGTATAGGTTTCCTTACTTCCGGGAAGGGTTTTGTCGCGGAAGCTGCTGTACTGAATATCCAGTGTATTTCCGGGCCGCCTGATATCAGCTGATTCAGTTCCCGAATAAAAACGGTTGTTTTTTATAAATGCATAACTGATCCGGATTCCGGTTACTGAATTACTGTCATCTGTAACCGACACTATGTTTGAGCGGCCCTTAAATTCCTGCTGGCTGAAGGCTGTGGTGGAATCGCCGGTTTGTACTGCCTGCAATACCCGTACTGTACCCATATTGGTCAGGTATTGGAATTGACCCGACTGCCCGGGCAATATCGTATCCGTTAAGCTGCTGATCGTACCAAAGGCCGGACCAGCTAACCCGGGTCCGGTGATCCTGAAATAATTTACCGCTTTGATGCTGTCGCCTGAAACATCTTTTACGGCAGATTCAATTTTATACCATCCTTCGGTTAAGGTAAGCCCTTGTAGTGCTAATTCGCGCTGTGGCAGAATGCTGTCCGACGCATGATAAATCCTGCCGGAAACTGGCCATTGTTCGGGATTATTTTCTGTTGAATAAATATCATGTGGAAACAAACGCTGGTATTCCTGCGGCTTCAATATAAACTGATCAGGCTGTTGCCATAGCCGTTCACGGAATACCTGATCGGGAGCATTAAGTTTATAAATACTGGTTCTGGCCAGCACCGGCACCTGTTTCCCGGATAGATCAGCGGCTATAACTGTAATTGATTTTAGTGTATCCTTTGCCGTTAATTCGGGTGCTGATACCGCCAGGGTCAGGGTATGGTATCCCGCAGGAACGCTGACAACCGCATTTCCGGGCTCACCACTGATATCGGTAGACTCTACCTGAATTTCATACTGAAAGATGGGGTTAAGCTCCCGGGAAAGCTTTTCATCCGGCAGGGCTATGAAACTGATTGTGAATTCGCCTTTTGCATCGGAACGGGTTTGCCCCTGGCTAATCTGGGTCTCCGCACTGGGATAAGGTCTTCTGATGTATTGAAATCCATACACCGGAAACCGGTATTGAGGCCGCCGTACCACCCGGTATTGAATCAGGGTATTGGGAAGCAGATTACCGGCATAGCCGATTGCAGTACCACTGATCCGAACGCTGTCCTGCACCAGGTAGGCGGGCTTCTCTGCCTTTAGCTCTATATATTATTTCGGCCGTTTGTATTCTTCCACGGAAATGGAGGCCTGGCCATTGATTCGTGCATCCCGTAAAGTAAAGCGTCCGTTCAGCAGGTTAGCCGGAAGCGTAAATTTGCCATGCAGGGAGCCATTGGCATCGGAGGTCAATCGTA